>DATBDZ010000296.1:0-21948 GCA_036276235.1 Humisphaera sp.
CTCGTGTCCTGGACCCGTCCACGTCGCCAGACAGAGCAGCGCCACCGCTGGCGATCGGCTGACGCCAGCCTGGCAGTGGCAGAGTACCGTTCCGCGACAATCCTTGAGCCGCCGGGCAAATTCGATGATTGCGGCAGCATCCACTGCACGCGGCGGCGTTTGGGGCCGCCCGATTTCCTTCGCCCACTTTTCCCTCGCCCATGACTCGTAGGCTCGCGAAGGGTCATCGGTTGGAGGCACGTCAACATCATCGAATTCGAGCACGAGGCTCACCGCCATCGTCGGACAATCAACGGCAAAACCCTGGTGGCCTCGAATTGAGATGATCCCGCCGATGTCGTCACGAATGCGCGACCCCAGCACCATCGCGGCCTCGGAATATCCAAGCGCGAGAATGGACGGATGAGGAGTTGGCGGCGCTGTGAGCATAGCGGACTCGCGATGGCCATTCATTCGCGTGACCCCCGCTTCATCCTGCTTTTGCCAGCACCATAGAGAGGCCTTCAGCGACGAGCCTTGCGCGGCTTACGCCTCGCCTTTTCGCGAGCGCATCAGCTTCATTCAAAAGTTCACGTTCGATGCTGATCGATATTACCTTCGCGCCGGCGCCAATTCTCGGTCGTCCACCGCGATTGCGGGCGGCGCGGTGCAGTTCGCGTCCCTTTTTCGTAAGCGGACCGAATGTGTCGACGACAAATTCCTTGTCAAACTCCTTCGTCGCCTTCCGCAACTCGGCGGTGGTCATCTGCGAGAACGGCTTTTGTTGTTTGGACATCATCGTCTCCCGCGCCTTACTCGGCGATTCTCCTTGTCGGTGAGCGGCCGGGCGTGAATGACGTAGACGACGCCCGGTGGATCGAACGTATATATGACTTGCAGATAGTGGCCCGATTCGATCTGTCCCCACGCGATGAACTTGTCGTCGCCGTGCTCGCGCGGGAATCCGCGGAACGGATGATTGACGACCCACTCCGCTGAGCGCGGATCGATGCCGTGCTCGGCAATGTGCTCCTCGTTCCAGTTGTTCCAGCGGAATTCATAAAGCACCGGATAATTCTATAGGAAACTGGACGCGAGTCAACTCCGCGACGGCTGAGGCGATGACACTAACCCAATCCTCCCCTATGATTCGCTCATCAGTTTTCACGAGAGGAATCCGTCGTATGTCTTCGCGCCGGTTGTATTTGGATAATGCCGCGACGAGCAATCCCAAGCCTCGGGAAGTTTACGAAGCGATGGCGCGTTATGCGTCGGATCTGGGCGCCAGTGCCGGGCGCGGGGCGTATCACGAGGCCGTGCAGACTGGCGCGCTGATGAACGATTGCCGCAGGCGGCTGAATCGATTGTTTAACGGCGAGCGGCCGGAACATTTTGTCTTCACGCTCAATTGCTCCGACGCCCTCAACATGGCGCTGCGCGGCTTGATCGATCCGCACGGCACATCGCACGCCATCTGCACGCACATCGATCACAACTCGATCCTGCGGCCGCTGCGGGCGATGGAAGATCGCGGATGGCTCGAGCAGACGCGGGTGGCAGTGGACGGCAGTGGCTTGGTCGATCCGGCGGAGATTCGCCGCGCGATTCGGCCGGAGACGAAGCTGATTGCCATCACGCATGTGAGCAATGTCACCGGCACGATTCAGCCGATCCGCGAGATTGGCCGGATCGCCCGCGAGGCGGGGATTCCGTTCGTCGTCGATGCGGCACAATCCGCCGGCCATCTACCGATCGACGTGCAGGCGGATCAGATCGACCTCTTGGCGGCTCCAGGTCACAAGTCGCTCTTTGGCCCACTCGGCACCGGGTTCCTCTACATTCGCCCAGGCATCGAACGGATCTTGCAGACGATCAAAGAAGGCGGCACCGGGTCGGTCAGCGAGCTGGATCGTCAGCCGGATTTTCTGCCGGACAAGTACGAGCCGGGCAGCCACAATGCGATCGGCATCATCGGTTTGTGTGAAGGCGTCAAGTGGGTTCTGGAACAGACGGTCGATCGACTGCATGCGCAGGACATGGAGCTGAGCCGCACGTTTATTGAAGGCATTTCTAATATCGAAGGGCTGAGCTACTACGGCCCGCGCGGAACAGAAAATCGCGTCGGCGTCTTCTCGGTGCGATTGGAAGGCTACGACCCGCAGGAACTGTCGGCGGCCCTTGAAGCCAGCTTCGGCATCCTCACCCGCTCCGGCATCCACTGCGCGCCCCTCGCCCACGAAGCCATCGGCACCGCATCCCTCGGCGGCACAACCCGCTTCAGCTTCGGGCCATTCGTCGCCGCGCGCGATATTCGCTTTGCGATCGATGCGCTGGCGGAGCTTTCAAATGCGCGCATCGTAAGAACGGTCTGATCAGCTCATCACGGGAGGATCGTCATGGCAAAGAAGTCGCGTCGATCCTCGCTCGTGCGCTTCAGTTCACGACCGTACAAGACGATTCTGGCGGAAGTCGTTGATCTGCTCGAAGCCTCGCGACGCTTCTCGGCACGGGCGGTGAACGCGGTCATCACCACCACGTACTGGCAAATCGGACGGCGGATCGTCGAGTTCGAACTGCAAGGCAAAGACCGGGCAGCGTACGGCGAGCAGTTGATTGATCAACTTGCGGCGGATCTGACGGCGCGTTTCGGCCGGGGATTCTCAAGGCGCGCCGTCTATCAGATGCGCGCGTTTTATCAGAGTTACCCGCCAATTGTGCAATCGCCGATTGCACAATCTGCCAAAGCCCATGACCGGGCAATTGTGCAATCGGCGATTGCACAATCTCCTGCGGCAAAAGTGCGACAATTTCCGCTGCCTTGGTCTCACTACGTCCGTTTGCTTTCGGTCGATAATCTCCTCGCCCGCCGCTTCTACGAGACCGAAGCGTTGCGCGGCGGATGGACCGTCAAACAGCTCAATCGCCAGATCGACACGCAGTTTTACGAGCGCACCGCGCTTTCGCGCGACAAGGCGGTAATGCTTACGAAGCACAACAAGCGCCGGCGAGAAGATGACATCACCGTCGAGGAAGAATTGAAGGACCCCTTCCTGCTCGAGTTCCTGGGCCTCAAGGACGAATACTCGGAGAGCGACCTTGAAGAGGCACTAATCCTTAAGCTCGAAGAGTTCCTGCTGGAACTCGGAAACGATTTCACGTTCATCGGCCGACAACGGCGGCTGCGAATTGGAAACGCCTGGTATCGCGTCGATCTGCTGTTGTTTCACCGCCGCTTACGTTGCCTCGTCATTATCGATTTGAAAACCGGTGCGTTCACTCACGCTGATGCTGGTCAGATGCATCTGTATTGCAATTACGCGAAAGAGCACTGGACAAACGCCGGCGAGAATCCGCCTGTTGGACTGATCCTTTGCACGGGAAGAGATGATGCCGTCGCGCGCTACTCGCTGGATGGCCTGCCTAACAAGATCATGGCGGCGAAATACCGGACCGTCTTGCCGGACGAACGGCGCATCGCAGCCGAACTGGAAAAGACCCGCAGGCTGCTACAATCGCGGCCCTCGCGCCGTCGCTCGCTTATGCAGCAAGAAACTGGCGGCCGATCAGGAGCAAACCACCGATGAATGATCTGGATCAACTGAACAATCGCTTTTCGATCCCGGGCGTCGTGAAGATCGAAGCTGGCGCGGGCGGCTTGCCGCGCGTGGCTGTGACCTCGCCGCTGGCGGATGCGCATGTTTATCTACATGGCGCGCACGTGACACATTTTGCGGCGCGCGGGCAGAAGCCATTGCTGTTTCTTAGCGCCGAGAGTCACTTCGCGCCCGACAAGCCGATCCGCGGCGGCGTTCCGATCTGCTTTCCATGGTTTGGCCCCAAGGCCGGAGACACCGCCGCCCCGATGCACGGGTTTGCGCGGCTGCTTTCCTGGGAAATCGCCCGCATCATTGCTCAGCCAAATGGCGCGGTCACCATCGATCTGGAATTGAAGTCATCGGAAGCAACGCGCGCCCGATGGCCGTTCGATTTTCATGCGCTCTATCAGATCAAGTTCGGCAAGAATCTGGAACTGAAGCTGCGGGTCACCAATCAAGCTGCGCAGAGCTTTTCATTTGAAGAAGCGATGCATACGTATCTGGCCGTTGGCGACGCGAAGACAGCCGTCATCGAAGGCCTCGCCGGCCGGCGGTTTACCGATAAGGTGGACGGCGCGAAGGAAAAGACGCAGAGCGGCGCGATTACGATCACCGGCGAAACCGATCGCGTCTATCTCGATACGACCGATGCCGTCACGGTCAACGATCCAGCCCTCTCGCGGAAGCTCATCGTCCGCAAAGACGGCTCTTCGAGCACCGTCGTCTGGAATCCCTGGATCGCCAAAGCAAAGGCAATGGCGGATTTCGGCGACGACGAATGGCCGCGCATGCTCTGCATCGAAACGGCCAACGTCGGCGCCAACGCCGTCAATCTCGCGCCGGGGGCGACGCATGAAATGTCGGCAGTAGTGGAGAGCACTTCCCAGCAGTAGCCTGTTATGCTGAGGTACGAGTACCTGTTCTAACAATGCGGCAGGCAGTGCCGGCAGTGCCCGCCCTACGCGCCGTGCATTGATGCCGCGCTTATCTGCGAGGTAAAGAGCGCTGCGCTCTTGCTGATGTCGGCCGAGTACGTCCGACGCTTGCGGAATACCGCAAGCACATGGGCTGGAAGCCCATGCCACTTTTGGTGGCGCCCTCTCTTACGCATTTCGCTGCACAACCACCACCGTCTGATCATCAGCTGGCTCGTCCTTTTCCTGCCATTTGATGGCAGTGTCGCGCATCGCGTTGACGATGCCAGCCGGCGAAGAGTCGGCGGTGGATTGGAGCGATTGATGAAGTCGTTGTGAGCCGAGAAGTTCCCCCGCGAGATTGAATGCTTCCGTGATGCCGTCGCTGAGAAGGATGAGCATGTCGCCGGGGGCGAGCGACGCGGCATTGGAGCCTTCGCCGCTCAGGTCATCAACGCTCAGCGGCGGAAGGTTGGCGTCGAGCCAGCGGATGTTCTGGCCTTCATGAAAGATGATCGGCGCCTGGCCGGCGCTGCACCAACGCAGATCGCCGCTCGCATTGATGAATCCGAGGAACGCCGTTACGAAGCGGCCGCGCTCAAGGTCCTGACGCAGGCGGCTGTTCACGCGCTGCAGAATGCGTAGCGGATCGTTGTCGGTTTCGCTGAGGGTTCTAACCAGCGCACGGACTTGCGAGATGACCAGTGCCGCCGGCAGGCCATGGCCCGAGGCGTCGGCGACGAGTACGCCGAGGCTGCCATCGGGGAGCTTCCATAGGTCGTAGCAATCGCCGCCGTTGATCGACGCGGCACGTGTCCAGCCGGCACAAGTCAGGCCCGGAATCGTCGGCGGCACTTTGGGAATCATGCCTTCCTGCAATCGCTTTGCCAGCTCCATTTCATGGCGAATGCCAGTGCTGAGAATCGCCGTCTGCTGCAGCTTCCAGCGCTGCAGTGCAACACCCGCCTGATTGGCAAGCAATCGCAGCAGCGCGGCATCCGTCTCATCAAATATCGCGCCGATCTTGTTGAGTGCCTGCACGACCCCAACCGGCCGCTCGTCCCAATCCACCATCGGCGCCGCCAGCAGATTGCGCGTGACAAAGCCGCTGCGCTTGTCGAACTCCGGCAAAAAGCGCGCGTCAACATACGCCTCGGGCACGTGCACCACGGCATTAGTCTTGAACGCATGACCGACGATCCCCGAGCCGCTGGGAACGCGAATCTCGCCGGACCCCAGCGCAACCTTCGACCACAGCTCATCGGTCTTCGGATCGTGCAGGAAAATACTGGCGCGCTCGCAATCGAGCATTGAGCAGGTCGCCTCGGCGATGCGCTTGAGCAGCGGCTCCAGCTCGGTGGTGACAGTCATCGCCCGCGAGACTTCAAGGATCATCCGCATCTGGTCGGGAGTAATGCCAGTGAGCGGCAGCCGCGCGTTGGATGAAACGGGGTCGAGCATCGGAACGCCATTGTACAGGAAAAACGAGGACGGAAGATGGACCGGATCAGCATCACGGCTGAATTACCCAAACTTGCTGTCGAACTCGTTGTGCGATCCGATCCATGCCCACTCGATCGTGTCCCCATCGCGTTCGCCCACCGCTCGCTACTGATCGTTGATCCGCACCGACCAGACATTCTCGTAGCCTTGCAGCTTCTTGAATCGAAGTGACGGATGATTGGGGTTTGCCGAGAAGACTTGATAAGCCCGCTGCGCAGCTTCTTTAACGCGCGGTTCGAGCGCCCCATACGCTCGCCAGAAGCTCGGTCGGGCCCGCGACTTCACAGCCGATCCACGTCCAGCGGCTCCGACCCTTCCGCTTTCGACGCTTTCAGGAATTCATCCAGCTTCGGCCGTGGCTTGCTTTCGGCGATGATCTGCTCCCACCGCTCGTCGCCCTGTTGAGCCAGGAGAAACCGCGCGAAGTCCGCCACCTCGACCCGCTTGGCCGCTGGCAATTGCTCGCAAATGCTCAGGAGTTCTTGCGTCTCGACGCTCATACCCGAATTTTACCCAAGTGAAGCAAAACTTCCAGAAAGAGGCGTTCCCCGATGATCGACGTCGAGATCGACCGCATCTGATGAGCTGCCCTCGGCGCGGCGAAGCTCCATGGGCGTTCAAAATAAGCCGCGCTGGGAGATCGATGCGAATGAAAAATGAAAAATGAAAAGTGAAAAATGAAAATTGAAAAATGGGAGGATGGAAACGGCCTCACTCCCTTTTTCTGCTTTTCACTTTTCATTTCGCATAAGCGGACTTTTTTTGTTGCCAGCGGGCGCATACGCTGGAACGCGTTGTGAGAATCGCGGTGATCATTTTTCATGCCGACCCGGCTCGCGGCGGGGCGGAGCGGTATACGATCGATCTGGCTGACGGTCTGCGCTCGCGCGGGCATGAGGTCACTCTAATTGCGTCCAGCTTTGCCGGCGAATCGGGGGTTTTGCTGCCGGTGGGATGGGGCACACGGCGGCGGAAGTATCTTCGGTTTCTTGACGAGCTGGATCGTCACTTGACGGAGCATCGGTATGACATCGTTCACGCGATGCTGCCAGTGCGACGGTGCGATGTCTATCACCCGCATGCGGGAATCGCCGCCGAGGCGGTGGCGCGGGGGCATATGAAGCATGCCGGTGCTCTCGCCCAGACGGCGGCGATGTTTGCCAATCGGACCAATCTTAAGCGTCGGACGTTCGTGGCAGTCGAGCGGGAATTGTTGACCGGGCAGGGGGTCAGTTTCGATTCGCAGTCGGGTGACACAGGTCGCGGTGCTCCCAAACCTGTGCCGGTCAGCGGCAAGACGCACAGGTCTGCGAGTACGCCGACCTGTGGCACCCAAACTGACCCATTGCCGTTGATCGGACCGAAGCCGCCGATCGTTCTATGTCTTTCGAATTATGTGATGCGCGACGTAACGGCGCATTATCCGCTGGCGCCGGATCGGCTGGTTCGGCTCTTCAACGCGGTGGATCTGAAAAAGTTTGATCCGACGCAACGGCCCGAGGTTCGCTCCGAAATCCGCCAGCGGTTTGGCCTCGATCCGGATCGGCCGGTTGCGCTGATGATCGCCCAGGATTTTGCGCGCAAGGGATTGCGCGAAGCGATTCTGGCGATGCATGAGCTGGCGGACGATCGCCTGGCGATGCTCGTTGTCGGCAAGGAAGATCCGGCGGTCTACCAGAAGGTTGCGCGACTTTTGGGAATCGAAAAGCGCGTGATCTTCTGTGGGTCAACGAGCGATCCGTTTGCGTTCTATCGCGCCGCCGATTTTTTTGTTTTGCCGACGCGACACGATCCATGCAGTCTGGTTGTGCTCGAAGCGCTGGCGATGGGATTGCCGGTGATTAGCACCGCCTTCAACGGGGCGTGCGAGATCATGACCGATGGCCGCCATGGATTTGTGTTGGCGGATCCTGCCGACGTCGGCGCGCTTTCGGGGGCGATGCGCCGCCTGCTCGATGCGACAGCGCGGCGGGAAATGTCGCAAGCTTGCCTTGCGCTTCGTCCGAGCCTCGCTTATGAAAATCACCTCGATCAATTGATTGCGATCTACTCTCGCGCCCAGCACCGGCAATAATTCACAAGTCCCAGACGTTTCTCAACAGAAGTTATCGGACGCTCTTGCTGGTGAATTCCTCGGAAATTTCCAGTGACGTGCCAGATTGTCCTCTCGGCTGGCTGTCATGGTGCGCCAAATCTAATTCGTTGGGCTATAAGCACTTGGCGGATAATCGTGACGCAAGATTTGGCGACGAACGTGGGCGGGCAGTAGGAGCTTTTGCCTAGGTGCAAAGTGACATTTTTCGGAGCCGCCGAAATCTGGGCAACTGTTATCGCAAAAACGCTTGATATGAATCGATTGGCGTGGTTATGATATGATGGTCCGGGACAACTCTCCGATCATCTCTAGGCTGTCCCGCCCCGCAACAACTCGGGAGTCCTCTGCATGGCGACCGCACAACAACCGTTTCATCCGCTGCCCGTCATCGGGTATCCGGAATCGTATTATGCCAAGCACATTCAGCAGGCCGACAAGGCCGGCGATGCGCACGGGCACTCGGCTTTCAAAGTCGGGCAGTACGTAACCCTGGCCCTCGATCACAAGATCGACTGGGACGAGAAGCTTCGCTACATCCGCCACACGCTCAAGCATCACTGCTCGACGCCTGAAGGCGACGACACGACGAAGGAGTTTTATCGTCGGCTTTGCGAGCTGGTGAAGCGTCACGCCGGCCAGGAGGCGTTGCGCCTGGCCCGCACCGAGCATGATTCTTATTCGATGCGCGTTGATACAGGAACGCCGCGCGAAGAAATCGAAGGCGAAGCCGAAGTCTTCTTCTCCAAGCTGATGGGCCATACCGATTCATGTCCGGATTGGTTCACCAAGGAAGCCTGGGCGCAACTGAAGTCGATCCGCGATCAATGGATTTAGGCATCGCCGCGGCGCTGTAGGGGCGAACCTTGTGTTCGCCCGCGTTGCTCGCGCGACGCACTCAGGGCGCACACAAGGTTCGCCGGAATAAAACGCAGCCTGTGGAGGTAGGAGCAAGGGCGGGCGTCACCCGCCGCCGGGTCGACAATGACCCGGGCGGCTGGAGACGCCCGCCCTTCGCTGTTTGTTGGGACGCTTGTCATGCGCGTGGGTCGCGTAAAAATCATTCTGCCGTTGCTTGCGCTGCTGGCGATCTTGGTGAGCACTTGGGCGCACAGGTTTGATGTGCCGCCCGCATATCGGATGGTGGACATCAAGGCCTTGGGCAATTTCAACTTCGATGCCGCTAACGGAACGATTGACGACGTGCCCGGAATCTTCCGGCATCTGGACGGGCAGCGGGTGATGCTCGATGGGTTTATGTGGTCGCCGATGGCGGCATCGCAACTGAGCGATTTTCAATTCGTTTACAACGTGCATCCACGTTGGCCCGGACCACCACTCGTTCAGGAAAGAGTTTTCGCTGACGTTCCGCACGGGAAGAAATTGCCGTACGTCGATCGATATCGGCGGATGTATGGCACCCTGCACGTCAACGTGCGTCGCGAAGATGGCGTTGTTACATCAGTCTTCAGGCTGGACGTCGATCGTGCGGAATCGCCGCGCGATGTCTCGTCGCCGCCGCCTATGACATGGCGCGAATATCTCAAGAATGACCGCAATATCACGCTGGACGCGATAGCCTTCGTCTTGTTGATCGTGGCGGCACTGTACTTCACCGCGTCCGGCGCCCGGCGATTGCGGCGCGAGATGCGGGCCCGTCGCTGGCGCAAGCGCGGCTTGTGCCCAAGCTGCGGCTACGATCTTCGCGCCAGCACCGGACTCTGCCCTGAATGTGGAAGCAGCGAGCGATTCCAGCAGGAAGCAACCCGCATAGCGGCGCGACGATTCGACTGAGTTCGTCGAAGCCCAACAGTCCGCCCATGACGATCAATCGGCTTGGACCGCTCGATAAAGTCGCGACCGCACCCGCTCAACGATCTGTTCTTCAACCAATTCCCATCCCCAATCGCGGCGAATCTCCGGCCGCTTGTGGGGCGTCAGAACAAGCAACCGCGGGCTGATTCGCGAGAGTTCATACATGAGCGCGGGCAGCCGGGATTTCTCACAGAGATGAAGCGCGAAGCTGGCGACGATCAGGCTATAGCGGGCCCTGTTAAGCGCCCCTCCCGCGATGTCCGCGAATGACAATTGCGCCGCGGGTTGGCCTGTCCGGCTCTCGTAGGCGGCCCAGGTGTATGGATCGACGCCGTGGACTTTCTTGGCGCCTAATGCTCGGATTGCCAGCGTGACTTCGCCGCTGCCGGCGGCGAGATCGAGGACGTTGCTCAAATCGAGCGTCCACTTGCGGCATGCAACGTCAAGCGATTTTACGATGATCGGCTCGTGGGGATTTCGATAGCTGGCGCCGTGACGTTCGTAGAAACCTTGTGATCCTTCTCGCTCGTAGCGGGCGCGGATAGAGGTAGACTCCTGATCGGATCGACACGGCTTGTCCATTGGTGCTTCACTGTAATTGATCGCAAATCGGAATCATTATCGCGCGAAAAGGTCGTGCTGAGGTACTCCGAAGCATCTGGCCACTCGCTCAAGAACGCCGCGACCTCCTGTAGGATGGGTGTACTCGCCCACCATTTGCCGCTCGTGGTGGGCGAGTACACCCACCCTACAAATACGGCATTAGAATTTCGTCTTTACTGACAACTGACAACTGGCAACTGACAACTTATTTTTCCGGCTACATCGATTCCGCCACCGCGGTGCGGGCGGATTCGTATTGCTTGCGCAAGGGCGAGGAGAGGGATGGGCCTAACTTGAGCCGCCGATTGATCTCGCTGACGAGGTTGCGGGCCTCGTTGCGGTGGAAGGTATCGCGCGCGAGCAGGTCGGCCAGGCCGATCATTGCTTCGACGCTTGTGGAATCCTTGGCCAGCGCGGTGCGGAAAGTTTTGATGGCGGCATCTGGCTGGCCCTCCTGCGCCTGAATGCGCGCCAGCGTGTCGTAGAAGCTGGCGATGTTGGGAGCGATCGCGATTGCCGCCTCGGCCAGGCGCTGCGCTTCGGGAAGATCGGTCGCGTGGCCGCGGAGCCAGAAGACGTAGGCCAAGTCGTTCTTCGCATCGGCCGAGGTGGGAAGGGCGATCGTCGCATGGCGGAAGCCATCAATGGCGGCGTCGTAATCGCCGAGTGTTTGCGAGGCCATTCCCCAGAGCATCCAGGCTTCGCCGGATGCGGCGTCCGTGTCGATCAGCGCATGCAAGACATCGCGGCAGGATTGGAGATCCGCCGTCGAATCAAACTGCGTCGCCGTCTCATACCAGGCCTTGGCCAAGGCCAGCGATTCGTCTGGCGCTTCGTGCTGAACGAGTGGGGCAACCTGATTGATCCAGGCGAGGGCGGCATCGCGATTTTTATGGCCGGCGTCGCTCAGATTGAGCCACGCCATTCGCCAGGCCTTGGAGACGCCCACCAGCGGCTGAAGCAATTGTGCCGCCTCATCCGCGCGGCCGGCGCCAATCAGCGCGCGTGCGTAGAGCGAGAGCGCCGTATCTTTCTGCTGCTGCGAAAGTGGGGCGTTGAGGTAAGGCGTCAGCCGCGCGATCGCGGCGCGCGGATCGCGGCGCGGCTGGTACAGAGCGATGCGCGCGGCCATCAAATCCGCGGGGGCGGGAGCATCGCCGGAAAGCTCGCGCCAGCGATTTACCGCCTCCGTCGCGCGCGACCAGTCGCGCGTCTCGACATAAATGCTGGTCAACAATGCCTGCGGCTCCGAAGCGGCGGGGGAAATCGCCGCGGCTCGTGCCGCCAGCTTTGCGGCGCGATCGTAATGTCCTGCCGACGCCTGTAGTTGTGCCGCCATCAATTGCACGGGAAATGATTTGGGAAGCTGCTGGGCGACCTCGTCGGCTTTGGCCGCGATCGCGTCCGCGGAGCCTCCCGATTGATGCGCCAGCGCGAGCGTTTCAAGCATTCGTCCGGCATCGCTCATCAATGGATTGCGCGACAGCAAATCCGTGAGCGGCAAAAGTGATGCGGCATTGGGCGTCGCCTCCAGAATTCCCGCGAAATGTTGCAGTGCCTTGAGCGGCTCGCCGGAAGCGGAGGCCTGGCTCAATCCCTCGGTCGCGGCGGCGGCGGCGCGAGAATACTTCTGCTGCCGCAGGAAGAATCCGGAAAGCGCGGCCCATGTATTCGCATTCTTTGGAGCCGTCTTCGTTGCCCTAAGATACGATGCCAATGCATCTTCAGCAGACTTCCATCGCTCGGCGAATGCCGCCTGATACAACTCTAATTCCCCCGGTTTGAGGGATGCTTTGCCGATCCGCTCCATCAGCTTTTGGGCGGCGTCAGATTCATGGCGCGAAGCAAAAAAGTCGGCGGCTTCCGCGAGTGCGGCGGGGGCAGGCGTCGGCGCGTCGAGTAGCGCGCGATAGAGCGGCGCCGTCTGATCGGGCTTGCCGGATTTGCGATACAGACCGGCCAGCGCTATATCTCGGTCGATATCCTGCGGCCGCTGGCGCTGATCATCTTCGAGAACAGCGATCGCGCGATCCGGCTTTCCGAGCAGGGCCAATTCGCGAGCCGCCCACTGCCTGGCCGGCGAAGAAAGATCGGGCGTCGCCAGCAATCGCTCAATGCGCGAGAGCGCATCGGCCTGTCGTTCGTTGTCGATCAGCAGCTTTACCAGATCATGCACGACGGCCGGATTGCCCGGGCCATCATCGTCGGCGGCGATCAGTTCCGTGATCGCGCGACTCGTGTTGCTCTTGGTGGCGTGAAGCAGCGCCTGCGCCATCAGATAATGCGGATCGGGGAGATTTGGCGCGGTGTGTGTGAGTTCGGTTAGGAGATTGACGGCTTCGCTCAGGTCCTTCTCAGGAAGTTCGCCGGCGAGCAGCCAGCGAGCGCGATCCAAGCGCCAGACCAGGCCCGTTTCGCCGGTGAGTTGACGAACGCGCGCGATGCTCCGTTCCCAGAATGCGCGATCCTGCTTTCGCGTTGGTGATTGCAGAATCGCGGTTTGCACCTGCAGGTCGGCGGGGAATTGATCCCCGATCGCGATCCAATCCTTGAGTGCCGCCGGGTCGGAAGCGAGGTCTCGATATCGCGCGATCGCCAGCCGCCAGGCGGCGTCGGATTCATGCCCGGCAGCGCTTGAAGTCAGCGATGCCAAACCAGCTGCGGCATCGCCGTTCTTTGCACGCACTCGCGCTTCCGAAAACGCCATTGAGGGCGTCATGCCGCCGGCCTCGGCCACCTGTTGGCGCAATTGCGCACCGACATCCAGATGGTTGGCGTCACTGACCTGCGCAAGCTTCAGCAGCACATCGCTGCTCAGTGCCGGCACCACATGCGCGGAATCGCGCAGGACGCGCGTCGCCTCATCGCGACGATTGGCGCGGGCGAGAAGATCGACATCAATCGGAAGAATCCGCGGATCGTTGGGCCGCACTTTTTGGATCTGCTCGACAAATGCCAGCAGATCCTTGTCATTCGCCTTGGCGGGAAATTGTCGGTTGTAGGTGTACCAGATCGTCGCTTCGGTCATCGCCACTTCCACATCCGTGGGCGCGCGATTGACGGCATCATGAGCCGTAGTCATCGCGTCGGCGAGTTTCCCTTCGTTGGTGAGCACCTGCGCCGACAGCACCAGCGGCTGCGCCCAACTGATCGCCTGAGCGGAGGCCTGCTTCCACGAAAGTAGCGCCAAATCTGATTCACCCATCTGGGCGTAGCAGAGGCCGAGCATCACTTGAATCGCGGGATTATTCGGATCACGAAACGCCGCCGTTTGCAAAGACTTCAAGCGCGCCGCGGGCGCCGGCAGGGGGGCGACGAACGACGACTTCAGCGCCGCGGCCCAGGCGGCGGCGGATTGATCGCCCGATCGCTTGCCGAGCGCCGCCACGATTGCCGATCCGTCGGCGCTCTTGCCCATTTCAAACAGCGCCATCGCGCGGTAGCCGAGCAAAAGGCTGTCATCTTTTGCCGATGCCGGATTCAGGTTTTGCGTGCGCTTCAGCAATTCCGCAAGATCGCGATCCTGCCAAAGGCGTTGCGCGACCATTCGCTGCAAGCGCTCATCACTCATCGCGATGGTCGAGCGGCGCAACAAACCGTCGGCATCTGCGTACATTCCGCGGCCATCGAGCATCGCCGCGAGCGTGATGACAAAATCGGGATCGCCGGCGACTTGGCCGGCCGCCTCGTGAAGGGCGGCACGTTCTTCGGGCTCATGGCCGGCGCAGCGATACGCGTAGGCGAGCACCGCCGCGAAGCGCGGGTCGCCCTTGTGCTGATCGTGGAGCGTCTTGCCGTAGTCGATGAGCTCCTGGTTG
This sequence comes from Humisphaera sp., assembly GCA_036276235.1. Lineage (GTDB taxonomy): Bacteria > Planctomycetota > Phycisphaerae > Tepidisphaerales > Tepidisphaeraceae > JANWHF01. The sequence goes on from DATBDZ010000296.1 coordinate 14,321, forward strand.
CTGATCTTCGCCAGCCGCATTAGCTCGACCGTGCGGAATTGCGCGGTGAGCAGATTCGGCGCGATGGCGTTGAGCTGTCGGCAGACCGCAAGCGCCGCCGGAAAATTCCGCTGGTTCACGAGCGCGCCGATTTTTCCTTGCAGGGCGGGAGCATCCGCGGCATTGTCGGCCAGCATCTGGTCGGCGAGCTTGATCGCTTCCTGATTGTAATTTGCGCGCACATAGAGATTCAGCAGAAGCCGCCGCGCTTCGTTATCGGCGGGCTTGAGTTGGAGATAACTTTGGAAGGTCTGGATGCCCTCGTAGATCTCCTGGTGTTGCGGCAAGGGCACGTTGATGCGCGCCTTGCCGTATGCGAGCAGCGCATCAGTGTCGCTGTCCTGGCTTTTGCTCTTATCGAGATAATCCGCCAGAAGCGTGGCGGCCTTGGCGTCGTCCCCGGCGGCGAAGCGCGCCAGCCCCTGGCGGCGCAATTCCAGGATGCGGGCCGCGCCACGCCTCTCACTGAGCAGGTATGCCCAGCCGATCGCGACGCATACCACTGCCGACACGGTGAGCACGATCAACAGCCTGCGTCTGGTTTTGGGGCGAATTCTCATGTCTGTGCAGCCAATCTCATGTTCGATCGGCCGATATGTCTGATAACCTACATCCTGCCGCCGTGGAACCCAAGATTATTTGCGGTTTGAACGACCGCGGGTCCGCGTCATCTATCATCGACTCAGAGGCTTGGAACGGTTACGGATCAAATAGCCCCATAACTCTAAAGTTTTTTTTGGCAACTCACCGATGTCATTAACAACGTGGGGGAATGGGCTATTTTCGGCCGACGGATCGGCCGGCGGGCTTTTGCCCGCGATGCAGGCGGCTTTATTGGCCGCCGCTAAACCAAGGAAGGTCGGCAATGCGGACCATCGCGATAATCAATCAAAAGGGCGGCTGCGGAAAAACCACGACAAGCATCAACCTCGCCGCGTGCCTCGCGCGGCTCGGACATCGAACGCTCCTGGTCGACATGGACCCCCAGGGCCATTGCGGCGTCGGGCTGGCAGTGCCCGAAGAGCAGATCGAACGCACCATCTATGATGCGATGATTGACTCTTCAGACGGCCGCGTCGCCAAGATCAGCGAGATCGTCTGGCAGATCGCCAGCGATTTTGATCTGGCGCCGGCGAATCTGCGACTGGCGGCGTTCGAGCAGGTCTTTGCCGGCCGCACCGGCCGCGAGGATCGACTGCTCAAGGCGCTGGACGCCGTTCGCGACACCTACCAATGGTGCGTGATCGATTGCCCGCCGGGCGTCGGCTTGCTCACATTCAACGCGCTGCGCGCCTGCGCCGAAGTGCTCGTGCCCGTCGAAACCGGCTACTTCAGTCTGCACGGCCTGGGCAAGATGATGGAGACGCTGGAGGAGCTGAAAGAACGCTACAACCGCGATGTCACCATTCGCGTCCTGCCGACGCTGTATGACACGCGCACCAAGCTCGCTCGCGAGGTGCTCTCGGAATTGCGGGCCAAGTTCCGCGATTACCTCATGGAGAGCACCGTTAACTTCAATACCAAATTGAAGGAGGCGGCAAGCTTTGGCCAGCCGATCACGGAGTACGATCCGGGCAGCCGCGGCTACAAGGATTTCGTGAATCTCGCCCGCGAGCTGATGGGCCATCGCCCGCTGGACGTCGAGCCAGTGACCAACGACAAGCTCTCGCGGCCGGCGGAGCTCGTGCAACGCGCCCGTCAACTGGCGCAGCTCACCAACGCGCAGTTTGGCCGCGGAACGATCAACTTCACGCCGAACCTCGCGCCTGCCGCCGAGCCGAGCACGCGGCTGGGAACTTCCGGCAGCGTGATTCCTGATCCGGCACTGGTGGTCGCGGTCGCGCCGACTACCAGCGAGCGCGCTGTGGCCAATGATCGCATTTCGATGAGCGCCCCGATGACGCTCGACTCCAAGACAACGCAACAAAAGATCGACGAGTTCTACGGCGTCAAGCAGCTCGACGACGAAGTGCTCTTCGCCTCAAAACTCGGCCCCGCCAAGCACGTGCTCCTGGCCGGAGATTTCAATAGCTGGTCGCCCGTCGCCACCCCGATGCAAAATCGCGGCCCCAATCAGTGGGTCGCGCGTCTGCCGCTTCGCCCGGGCCGCTACCGCTATCGCCTGGTGGTTGACGGCCGGTGGATGACGGATCCGAACAACACGTATGTTGAGACTAATGAGTTTGGAGAGCTCAACAATATCGTGGAGGTTGCGGCTTGACGTCGCCGTGCGTGACCGTGAAATCCGAAATCCGAATCCCCGAAAACCGAATCAAATCCGAAATCCGAATGACGAAAAACACCTGGCGTTTCATTCGGATTTCGGTCATTCGGAATTGATTCGGATTTCGGGGATTCGGGTTTCGGATTTCGGGCAAAGCAAATCACCTGACGTTCAGAAGGCACGACAATGTCCGATCCTAATCAGCCGAAGCGCAGTCTTAGTGAAATCAGTCATCTGTTTTTGAGCAGCGTGCGCGAACGGCACACGAATGGCGCGCCGCGGCCTCAGCGGATCCCCCCTAAGGGAAATAACGTCGCCAGCGGCTCAGCGAAGCAGGAATTTTCAATCGATCTTACGCCCGAGGAGCTCGCGCAGGTCACGGGTGCCGGCCAATGTCCGCCAGCTCATATTGAGCGGCCGGGGACAATTGTGACCGCGCTGCTCTCCGCACATCTCAACGGCCACCAAAACGAGCGCGTGAAGGAATACGCGCGGCATCTGGCCGTCACCGAAGGGCCGATCGGATTGCTCGAGCTGGATGCCTCCGAATTCCGCGTAATGCTTTTTGACGCCGACGGCGAAATAGCCGACGCCGATGAGCCGCAGCCGTTTGAAGTCGAAGATTGCCGCGAGTTGGCCGACGCACTGGCGGAAATGAGCTTCGACGTGCGGCGATGGCTTGTCGTCGTTCCGAGCCTTCGCACGCCCGAAGCGCGGGCGCTGCTTCGCTCAGTCGAGAACTGGACGCTGCTAAGCACCTGCGATCATGACGGCGTCGTCGCCAGCTATCGATTGCTCAAAGGATTAGCTGAAGGAACCCATCCGCGGCTGGCGCTGGCCCTGCTCGACCCCGCCGACGAAACTGAAATTGAGCGAATCTACAAAAAGCTGGCGGGCGTGTGCGAGCAGTTCCTCAACTGGAAATTGCAGCAGGAGCCGCCGGTGCGGCCGGCCCCGCGCGTCAGCGAGCAGATGGTTCTGTGCAGCCGTCCGATTCGAGATAAGGCGCAAATCGCCGCCGGGCCGCATTGGGAGACGGTCGCCGAGTTCTTGGCTGGATCGTCACGGCGTGCGGATCAATCCGCGGATATTGTTTCAACTGAAACCGAGCAGACCGAAGTTGTGAAGGAAACCCTCATGGAAGAATCTCAGCTTCGTGCTGATGCGATGCCCAAAACCCTGAATCCCGTTGAAGAAGCGGCAGATTCGCCGGTGATCCCAACTTCCGCGCACGCGCAAGTCGCGCCGTTGCGACTTGCCGATTCAATTGCGGCGGATGAAGCAGTCGCCGAGATTCTCGACCTGAGCGGAATCGATTCCGCCTCGATCCTCTCGGCAGTGCTCAAGCAAAACAGCGACCTGATCGAATGCCCCGTCCGCCCGCCGATGTGCGGCGAAGCGCGGCTGGCGATCGCCCGCGATCGCAGCCTCGTGCTGCTCGCCGTCGCCGGCAAGGGATTGTCCGAGCTTCGCGCGATCGGCCAGGCCCACCGATGGATGCTCGAAAACCGCACACTGCTAGGCATGGCATTGCCGCAATTCGCGATCGATGCACATTCGCAGCCGCACATTCGCCTGCTGGTCGATCAATCCGATATCCGCGCCGACGTGCTCCAGCCGATGCTGCAGAGCGATCACATCACAGTACAGGCTTATCGAAGGCTGCGGTGGGGGGCCAAGATGGGAATGCTGCTGGAAGCGGCTTAAGACTTCTTGCCTCGCCGCGGAAACCAAATCTCTGCAAGGGCGATCTTGAGATCCGGGAACGGCTCAAACGAAACGACGTCAGTGCCTTTACCCTGTCCGAGGAGTTTGTAGCGGCCGCGCGACAGCCGATGGGCTTCGATGGTCTGTTCCGCCGGATCGACGATCCAATAGAAAGGCACATCCCCTTCGGCGTACTGCTCAAACTTATCTTTACGATCGATTTGGCGGCTGGAGGGACTGACTATTTCGATGCAAAGGTCAGGCACCCCCGCTAAAATTTCGCCCCAGCGAATGAGGCCCACGCGCTCCTTCCTGAAGTAGAGGATGTCGGGGCGGCGAACATCATAAGTGCCAAAAACGGTATCCAGATCGCCGAGCAATTCTCCCAATTTATGCTCAATGATGTGATTGAGTAAGATCGCGGAGAGACGCTTTTCCGCGTACGAGTGCTCCGGCATCGGGCTTGGGCTCGCAGCAATGTTTCCGTCTACGAGTTCGAGCCGAACCCCGGGAGGGTCCTCGCCGAGGCAGAAGAACTGCTTTGCCGTCATCTTTGTGGTACTTAGCGTGGGCATCACATGACCTCACGAAAGTAAGTGTAAGCTAACTGGTGCATGGCCTCCACCCACCGTCGTCTAATACACACCCTCTACCACCGTCCCTGCAAACCCCGCATACGGCTGCACATTCCCCGCCCCGTCCCACGGATACGGCTCGCACGGCGGACGACGGACCGCCTGGTCGCGCTCCAAAAAGCGGGGGATGAAGGTTTCCTTTGTCAGCGTCGTCAGCATCACGCGGCCCTGCTGGCCGTACTCCACGCGCTTCTCCGAATCATTGAAATCCATGATCTCAACCACCGCGCGCGGCTGCGGGGCGTGATAGATGATCTCGTAATTATCCGCCGGGTCGAACGGCTTGTGGCGGGCGAGGCCCATCAGCGTGTTGCCGTACGTCGGGACGAAATCGATTCCCGGCGCCAGCTCTTCGCGGGCGAAGCGGTGGAATTGCGGCGTCAGCTCGGTGCCGCCGCAGAAGATTCCCTTGATGCCGTAATGGGCCAGATCGATCTTCTCCGCCAGCGCCTCCAGCAGCTTGGGCGTCGTGAACATGCATTGAATATTCGGATGACTGCGCAGGATCGTCAGTGCCTGATCGATGGCGTGTTGCTTGTAAAGATTGGCTTCCTGAATGTTGCCGCGCTTGATGCACTTGATGACCCAGCGCGGATCCAGATCGACGGAGAACGCAATTCCGCCGCGATGCTGCGCGAGATGCTCGATCGCCAGCCGCAGGCGGCGCGGGCCCGATGGCCCGAGCATGAGCCAATCCGCGCCGCGCGGAAATGATTTGTCCGAAAGCGTGAGGCTGAATTCCTCGTAATCGATTTTCCAGTCATCTATTTGCAGCCGGCTCTTGGGGATGCCGGTCGATCCGCCGGTCTCGAAGACGTACATCGGCTTTCCCGCCAGCCCGCGCGGCAGCCATCGCCGCACCGGCCCGCCGCGCAGCGATTCATCCTCGAAGTGGCCGAACCTTTTCAGGTCGGCATAAGACTTCACTTCCTTGCGCGGATCAAAGCCAGCCGCCTTGGCCCAGTTGAGCCAATATTCGCAGCCGGTTTCAGGATTGAAATGCCAGCCGACAATCTCGCGAACATGAGCGTCGAGCTGATCAGCGGCGCTGCGCACTTTTGATTCATTAACAGACATAAGTTTGCTCAAAAATCCGAAATCCGAATCCCCGAAAATCCGAATCAAATCCGAATGACCAAATTCCGAAGGAAGTAATGCTATGTTCTACAGGTTTCGACGGATCTTGCCAAAAATAAGGTTCAATTCCTTCTCTACGGATTTCGGGGATTCGGGTTTCGGATTTCCGCGCGCCGCGGCTATTCGGATTTTACCGGCGCCGACTGCGCACCCGTCTTGATCGCATAGATATGATCCCGTGTCGTCAGATACAGAATTCCGTTCACAAACACCGGCGAGCAATACGATGCGCTGCCGAGGTTATGTTCCTTGTCCTTGGCTGTGATTTCATCTTTGTTGGGCGTGTCCTTCTTCGCCGGGAAGATGCGGACGTCGCCGTCTTCGTCGGTGATGTAGATCTTGCCGTCAACATACAGCGGCGAGCCCCACATCGCTGATTCCATGTCGAAGGTCCAGTACACCTTCCCATCCTTCGCATCGAGGCAATGCAGATAGCCGCTGAAATCCGGGACGAAGCACAGGCCCTCGGGTGTCACGCAGGCGGTGGAGATCGTGCGGTTCATGTGTTCGCCGCGATCGATCTTATTGTCGTGATTGAGATCGAATTGATCGTAGTGCCACACGACCTTTGAATTGGGATTGGGCTTGCCCTTGCGGCCGGCGGTGTTGACCTCGGCATTGGCCACCAATTCCTGGCCCGGCTTTGCCGCAGTGGCGGCGGGCATCGCATCGATCTCGGCGCTTACGTCGCCGCTGCCGGTGATATCGACACACCACATGTGGCCATACCCTTCGCCGTGCTCGGGGTCCTGGCCGTTGGCGATGTACATGTTGTTGCCGACAATGCACGGCGTAGCGATCAATTCGTTGCGCGTGCCGGGATAGACTGATTCTTTTGGATTCGTGTCGAATCGCCAGACGATCTCGCCGGTGCGCGCATCAAACGCATAGACCCACGCATCGCCGAGCGGCGCAATCACCAGCGGGCGGCCTTTCACTTCGGCAATCGCCACGCTCGCCCATTGGCCGTGCAATACGTTCGCGCCGGCAACGTTGCTGCTCCAGATCGGCTTTCCGGTGTTCTTATCGAAGCAGATGATCCCCGGCGCCTGCGGGGCGACGACGTGCTTGTGCGTGTCATCGACGCCGTTGCCGGTGATCACATAGATGTAATCCTGATAAGCGACGATCGCGCTGGAGGTCATGTTGTGCGGGAAGACGCCGAACTTGGCGATCATGTCCACCGTCCAGATCGCCTTGGGCGGCTTTCCGGGCGTCTGCGCGCCGGGGCTCAGATCGAGGCAGACAACTTCGCAGCGATTGCTGCAATACCAGAGCCGACCCGGCTCGGTGTAGGCGGTGGAGCAGAGGCCTTCGCCCGGCCAGTCGTTGACGCGGCCGGTCGGGAGCTTGGCATGATATTGCTGCCAGAGAAACTTGCCGTCGTTGGCGTCGAACGCCATCAGCACGCCGCCGTCCGCGGTCATCGCCGGGTCGCGATGGCCTTCGTTATTCGTGCCGACGGTGACGATGCCATTGGCGATGACCGGATTGCCGTAGCTCTTGGAGCCCAGCGCCGCGCTCCAGAGCACGTTCTTGCCCGTGCTCACGTCCCAATCGGTCGGCGGGTTCTTATCTGGGCTGACCATATTGCGCTGCGGGGTGCGGCCCCACATCGGCCAGTCTTCGGCAAGCAATCGCCCAGCGCCGGCGAGGATGCAAGCCGCGCCCAGCGAAATTGCGGAGATACGAATGAAACGTCTGCACATCATTGGAGAGTTCCGGGTTGGGATTTCAGATCTCAAATTTGAAATCTAAAACCTGAGATTTCACATTCTTGAAATCCGAAATCTGAGATTTCAAATCTGAAATTTCAGATTCTAGATTTACAAATTCCTTCGACATTCACCACGAATGTCTACCGCGCCATTGCCTGGCCTGTCGGG
>DATBDZ010000297.1:0-10476 GCA_036276235.1 Humisphaera sp.
AACAGTTCGTGCACAAGCACCGCGCCAGCGATGATCTGATCCTGCCGCTTGTCGTCCAGCCCCTGCATCCGAGCGCGGTCCTTGGAGCGGCTCTCGAGCAACTGGCTGACGACGCGCGAGAGCGGATCGCGCTCGATCCACCCGACGATCCCCGGCTTGTGCGACGCTTCGCCGTCGCGCTCGGCGCCGCCGATGCTGGTGCACATGGCGGCAAGGTTTTCCATCGTGCCGCTGGTGCCGATCGCGAGCTTTGGATTGAGCGTCAGGATGCGTTCGCAGAGCGGAGCCAGCTCATCGTCGTAATGTTTGAGCAGCGATTTCAGCTCTTCGGGACGAATCGGATCGGATTTGACATAGCGCGCCGAGATGCGTGCCGCGCCGAGCTTGCGGCTCTCGAGCAAAACCGGCTTGCCCCCGTCGGCAACGATGAACTCAACACTGCCGCCGCCAACGTCCACCACCAGAGCCGGTCCATCGCGCGGGCCGGAAAGATCCATCGCATGGCGAACACCCAGATAGATGAGCCGCGCTTCTTCACGGGCGCTGATGACTTTGAGCGGGAGGCGCAATTCTCGTCGCACGCGCTCGACAAAATCGCCGCCATTCTCGGCTTCGCGCACGGCGCTGGTCGCGACCGCCATCACCTTCTCGCACTGGCGGCGCTGGGTTTCCTGTTGAAATCGTCGCAACGTGGCAACAGCCCGATCCATCGCCTCCATCGAAAGCCGACGAGCCGGAAAACTGATGCGCCCCAGGCCCACCATTTCCTTCAGGCGCCAAAGCGTCGTGACGCCGCCGTCGGCATCGACCTGGGCAATCACCATATGAATGCTATTGGACCCAACATCGATTGCGGCGAGGCGAATATCGCCGGTATGGGCCGCAACGGGGGCGCGGCGCGGCTTGGTCTTGCGAATCGGACGTGAAGTTGCAGTTTGGCGGCCCATTTGAGTCTGTAAGCATTATCGGCGGCACAAACTGCCAAATCCACTGTCGAATCAGCCTGATGCACCCCGCATTTAAAAAATCGGGGCCGAATCCATCGGCACGATGCAAAAATTTGCCGGCACAATCAGAAAAGACTCACACAGCATGTCTGATTTTTGCTCGCACTGCCAGATGGCAGAGGAATTCTACTTGGAACCGCTCGGGATGGATTCGATATCAACGGTGTCAACGGCCGCCGCGATCGACGGTCGAACGAAGTTCAGGGTTATTGTTGGAGGATTGGAACATGCACCGTTCAACGTCACGCCGCGGATTCACGCTGATCGAAATTTTGATCGTCGTGATCATCCTCGGCATTCTCGCGGCGATCGTGATCCCGCAGTTCAGCAGCGCCAGCAACGATGCTCGCAAGAGCAGCCTGGCCAGCACCGCCCAGACCATGCGCAGCCAGATCGCGCTCTATCGCCTGCAGCACAATGACGTGCTCCCCGGCGCCGGCGCTTCGGGTTTCGCCAGCGCGTCGTTCTGGACACAGATGACGACCAAGACCGATGCGACCGGCGCTGCTTATAGCGGCACGTCCACGTCGGGCCCGTTTGGTCCTTACATGCAGACCACGCCGGTCAACCCGCTTGCTGCCGCTCAGAGCTGGCAGAGCACCGTGACCGACGGAACTGCGGCCACGACGTTGTCGACCGCCACCGGTTTTGTCTATGACTACACCGGCGGCACCGGCAACTTCTGGGGCACCGACTCGACTGGCAAGACGGTTATCCCCTAAGTGCTGTTTCTCAGATCAATCCGATCGAACCGGGAACGCAACTGGCTTGGCCAGTTGCGTTCCTTTTTTGTTTCAGGAGATGCATTCGGAGCAGGCGGCGGGATAAACCACGCTCCGCGACGGGCGGGCTGAGTAGGGCGGGATTTATCCCGCCGCTTCGCGTGCGGTCAGGCGACCTTGTCGTACAGATCCGGCGAATCCCCGGCATCATATTGCCGAACGCGGCGGCGCGCGAGGTTTAGACGTGTCTGCGCTTCCTCGAGCCGGCGCAAAGCGCGGCCTGAAAAAGTCCGGAGCCAGTTCGCGACTTCCGGACGCTTTACGCTGTTCACACCCATCGCCAGGCCGCGCCCGCAGATGTGTCGGAAATGCGACAGAACCAGCGGCGCATCAAATGACTTGCCGCGAAATTGCGAGCGCGACGCGGCCGCTGCGCGGGCCAGCTCCTCCTGCTCGCGCAGCTCGTTGATCGATTCAACAGCCGCGCGCTCGGCGGCGGTCCGCTCGGCGATGGGCTGGCTGCCGACAATCGCGTTGAAGAGATTGAAATCCTCCCCCGTGGCGGGGCGTTTCTTGCGTCGTGGGGGTTTATTATGAGGGGTTTTCTGCGGCCGATGACTTTCCATGGCAACTCCATCCGCTCCAGAATTCATCGCATGTTCAACATTCTTATCCGACGAAGGCCGGTAAAAACTTCATCTTTTTCCGCCTCCGGACTTTGTATCTGAAGTGCCGACAAATTCGCGAGTTATCGCAGTGCTTTAGCTCCGATAATTGCGCAGTTTTTGATAGGATTCCCAAACCGCTCCGCGCGGCATCGGCTTCGCATGTAACTACTGTGACTATGCGTTCTACTCGAATCCGGCCCCTCTGGATGATTGCCTCGGTGATGGTGTGCTGCGCCGCTGGTTGTGAACAAAACGACTTCCGATCAAGGAACGCGCAGCCGGATCTGGTAGCGCCGGCGCTGGGTGTGCTGCACCACAATTACACGATGAAGGATCTTGTCGGCGATGCTCTGGGCCCGACCGGCGGCATGATTATCGCCGCCGCCCCGGAAAAATTTGAGAACCACATGGGCAAGGAAGCGATCGACGTCAACCATCGCGCCGACGAGACCCCGGCGCGGGCCATTGATGTACGCGACGCTGAGACCGCCGACCTGAACGGCGACGGATACATCACGCTCGACGAAGTCATTGCTCTCAAGCAGGCGGGGCTAACCGATACGCAGATCATGAATCGCCTGCGCGCGACGCCGCAGGTGTATTCGCTGACTCCGCATCAGGCGGACTATCTGACCGACCGTGGGATCAGCCATGCGGTCGTGGAAGTCATTCGTGATTTGATGCAGCTCAACGCCCCGGCGACACAGCCGGCGGTATAATCCGGACATGCCATCCCGCGTTGCAACCTTTGGGCTGATGTCATGGGCGTTGCTTCTGGTTGGATGCGCCCATTACGAATGCGACATTGTCAGCCCCGCGGAAATGCGCCAGCATGTCGGCTCCGAGAATGAGCTCGTGCTGCATCTGCCGCCGCTGGAGTATCGGCTGATCACCGTCGAAGGCCACCTTGTGGTTCGCATCTTCAATCCCACCTCTGACATGGTTCAGTTGATGGGCGAGCGCAGCACGGTTGTCGATCCGACGGGCCAATCGCATCCCATTCCGGGTCAGGCGATTCCGCCGAACGCTTTCATGAAATTAATCCTCCCGCCGACGGCGCATTACGTCCCCGCACCCGGTTCGCAGGTGAATGTTGGGGTGGGGGTTGGCTACGGCTACGGACCGCCATGGCGCGACGACTTCGCGCCGGGCACATGGGATCAGCCGCGCTATGTCGCTGTTTATGAGGCCGCAACGTGGAAGTGGGAAGGCGAAACCGACGTGCGGCTGTTACTGGCCTTTCGTACCAGCGACGGAAAGCAATTCACGCAGGAATGGACGTTTCACCGCAAGAAAATGTAGGGCGGGACTCGAAACAACAGCGCAAGAAATGTCATGCTGAGGTACTCCGAAGCATCTGGCCGCCCCGCGCAAATAAGCCAGATGCTTCGGAGTACCTCAGCATGACGGTGCTCGCGAATTATCGTCAATTGTCCAATTAGGCGCCGTTTAATTGCGCCTCGATGTGCGTCAACTGCTCGGCGATATGCCGATCGGCCTTTATGTCCGCATCGATCGTGCGCACGGCGTGTAGCACGGTCGTGTGATCGCGACCGCCGAAGTACCCGCCGATTTCTTCCAGGCTGTAGCGCGTGTATCGCCGCGCCAGGAACATGCAGACTTGCCGCGGAAACGCGATGCTCTTGTGGCGTTTCTTGCTTTGTAGATCGCTCAGGCGGACGTTGTAATACTTCGTGACGGCTTCAAGGATCTGCTGAATCGTGATCCGTTTCTGCTCGGGCGTGCTGGATTCGCCCAGCGCCGCGTGGGCAAGATCCAGATCGATCATCCCATTCTGTAGTGTGCTCATCCCCTGAATCTTGTTGATCGCGCCTTCCAGCTCGCGCGTGTTGTTCTCCACCTTGCCGGCGACATAGCAGACCACATCTTCCGGCAAAACCAAGCCGCGCATCCGCGCCTTTTTTTGCAGGATTGCGACGCGCGTCTCGTAGCATGGCTTTTCAATGCGGGCGACCAGGCCCCAGTTGAAGCGGCTGATGAGCCGCTCCTCAAGCTCGGGGATTTCGCTCGGCGGGCAGTCCGCCGACAGGATGATCTGCTTGTGCTGCTGATACAGCGTGTTGAACGTGTGGAAGAATTCTTCCTGCGTGCGATCGCGGCCGGCCAGGAAGTGAATGTCATCGATCACCAGCAGATCGACATGCCGATAGCGATGACGAAACTGATGCATGTCGCCGTTCTCGACCGCGAGGATGAACTGGTTGATGAACGAATCGCAGGAGAGAAAAAGAATTCGTGCGTCGTTGTTCCTCGTCAAAAGGCGCTGGCAGACGGCCTGCAGGAGATGGGTCTTTCCCAATCCGACGCCGCCGTGAATGAACAGCGGGTTGTAGGTTTGGCCGGGCTGCTCGGCGACGGCGATTGCCGCCGCGTGTGGCAACTGATTGCACGGACCCGTCACAAAATTCTCGAACAGGTAATCCGGATTGAGCGGGAGCGGCTGCTCGCCTTCGTTGAACACGCCTCCCCGCGGGAGCTTGTTGCAATGGAAGCTCACCGAAACGAGGCGGCCTGTGACCGATTGTGCCGCGGCCGTGAATGGCTGCTGGCACTGGCCCTGGCAGAAGTTGAGCTGGGCCGCGGTTTCGACAGTCACCTGGATCACTCCATTGGTGAGCTGTCGCGGCTCCATCGCGTCAAACCAGACGCGATTTAATGCCGGGTGTTGCGCGCGAACCTGATGGAGAATCTGATTCCATGTTGTCGGGTCAAGGCCAATAGGTTCCTGAGCGCGACGCGTGGCGTCGCGCAACGGCGGCGTATGGGTCATTGTCATGGCGAATCGTCTGAGCAGCAGATTGTTGTCGGTCGTTCGGCGATTACGACTGCATTTCCCCGGCGGCTCACGAACTCCGTCGGATGTGTACCAGCAAAGCGCAAACTTTACTCTTACGTGACGGCACGTCCAAAAAATCGTTCATGGAACAACAAGGCGGACGTTATCCATTTCTTCAACTTCGTGCAATAGCGACTTTGCACCGTAATTTTGACGTGGAGAAATTGCGCGGCGATTTGACAAAACTGGCGCGCGCTACGACTGATTGCGAGGCTTGGGCGACGCCAATCCCAGTTCCGCCATCACCATTTTCAGATCGCTCCACACCATCGCTTTGGTTTCGCGCGTGTCGTTGCGCAAGATGTAGGCGGGATGAAAGGTCGGCATCAATTTGACGCCACGCCATGATTGCCAATGCCCGCGCATGCGGCCCATCGGCAGCTTCGTTTGCAGCATGTGCTGCGTCGCCGGGCGTCCCAGCGTTACGATCACTTTGGGGCGAATGATTTCAAGCTGGCGCTCGAGGTAGGGCGTGCAGGTGGCGATTTCATCGGGCGCCGGCTCACGATTTCCCGGCGGTCGGCACTTGACGATGTTGGCGATATAAACCTGCTCGCGCTTCAACCCCATCGCGCCGATCATTTTGTCCAGCAATTCTCCAGCGCGCCCGACAAACGGCCGGCCGGTGCGATCTTCCGTTTCGCCCGGGCCTTCGCCGATGAAAAATAATCGGGCATTCGCGTCACCCTCGCCGAACACGGTATGCGTGCGCTGCTCGCACAGGCGGCATTTGGGGCAGCCGCTCACTTCATTCTGATTCATCGCGGCAAGGCGCGCAATCTTCTCTTCAACCGAAAGCTCGGGGCCTTGGAAGCCTTGCTCAACGGGTAGAGATAAGAATTCGGGGACGAGGGGTTTTGCGGGTTCGGCCGTACCGAAGAGATCAACGGTGCGGGGAGCCGGGTCTGGGATATCGGCGGGCAAATCCTCGGTGAGCGCTGATGCGCTGGAAGACTGTAGCGCGGCCAATCGAACTGGGCCCACAGCCGGCAATCCCATTGCCCGCTCGCTTTGAAGCCAAAGGCGCAGTCGGCTTTTGAGGGAACGATCCATCGCGCACTTAAGTTAAGGGAGCATCTCGGCTGCCAAGACAGAAATATTCTCCCCGTCAGTACCGCCGTTCAGCATGAGCGACTGCTCTCGCGTAAAGGTCGATTTTGATCGATATGCGGATGAAGCGGCGTCCGGGTCCGCATAGTGCTCGATCGTCAAGTTCCTCAGATTTATGAGCAGATACTGGGGGATGTTTGCCGCCGCGTAAATTTCGAGCTTTCGGTTGGAATCTCGCGGGAGAGAGGAGTCCGCGACTTCGATGACCACCAGGGCATCGGCAGCGGTTGGGAATCGATCCGCATAGTCACGGGCCGAACCTCGAATGATCGCAAAGTCCGGCTCGGGCATATGCATTTCACCGCATACGAGTGGTAATTGTATTTGCACGTGCCGGCGTTCGTTCGCGATGCGAGGTACGAGTGCGGTCAGCAAGTTGACGCACAGTCGATGCTGTTTGCCGTGCACTCGAGGGTCTCCTCCCAAGTCGCTGCGATCCTTGAATACAACGACCCCGTCGAGCAGCTCTGTTGTCGAATCTTCCGGAATGATTCCCAAGCTAACCATCTTCAACACGTCATCAACAGTGTAGAGGACGATTTCCGATCTTCCAAACAAGGGATAGCGCGCCGGCTCCGCAGTCTTGGGCGGCGCACTGAAATTCGCGGTTGAGGCGACCATCGTGGACACAGTATAGCTTAAAGTCCCACCTCGTTCACCGTTACTCCATGCGCTTTAAGCGTATTCACCTGCACCAGCTTCGCTTCGTCCGCATCGTGCACATTATCGCTATGACACGCGGCTTTCTGCCCCTTATGCGCAAGCTTGTGAATCTCATCCGGCGACAGATTCCCGCGCTGCTTGAGAATATCCGCACCAGCTTCGCTCACGCCGGGGCTGTGCTGCGCCTTTTTCGCGGGCTGGCTTGAGTCGTCTTTACCGCTGTAGAAATCGACGATCTCCTTGCTGATGCGGACGGAGCACCAGTCGTGGCCGCACATGGCGCAGAAATCTGTATCAACTTCCAAATCTTCGTCGTGGTAGGCGCGGGCCAAATCAGGATCGAAGGAGAGATCGAAATGCTTTTGCCAGTTGAGAGCCGCGCGGGCTTTGGTCAGCTCGTCGTCGCGATCGCGTGAGCCGGGGATTCCCAGCGCCACATCCGCCGCGTGGGCGGCGATTTTGTATGCCACGCATCCCTGCTTCACATCATCCTTCTTGGGAAGGCCAAGATGCTCTTTGGGCGTCACGTAGCACAACATGCTTGCGCCATGGAACCCGGCGGCGGTGGCGCCGATGCAACTGGTGATGTGGTCGTAGCCGGGGAAAATGTCGGTCACCAACGGGCCTAAAACATAAAACGGCGCGCCGTGGCAGAGCTTGCGCTGCAGCTTCATGTTGTATTCGATCTGATCGAACGGCACATGCCCGGGGCCTTCCACCATCACCTGGCAGCCCTTCGCCCAGGCGCGCTCGGTCAGCTCGCCGAGCGTCGCCAGCTCGCGGAGCTGGGCTTCATCGGTCGCGTCGGCGAGGCCGCCGGGGCGCAGGCCGTCGCCGAGGCTGAAGCTCACATCGTACTCGCGCATGATGTCGCAGATGTCGTCGAAGATCTCGTACATCGGATTCTGCTTGTTGTGATGCAGCATCCACTTGGCCAGCAGGCTGCCGCCGCGGCTCACGATGCCAATCAATCGCTTGCGCACGAAAGGCAGATGCTCGCGCAAAACGCCGGCATGAATCGTGAAATAATCGACGCCCTGCTTCGCCTGCTTTTCGATCTCCTTGAGAATGGTGGCGTAATCGAGATCCTCGATCGAGCGGCCGATGATCATCGAATAAATCGGGACGGTGCCAATGGGCACAGTGCTGTTCTGGATGATCGCCTCTCGGCAGGCGTCGAGATTGCCGCCGGTGGAAAGATCCATCACCGTGTCGGCCCCCCACCGCTCGGCCCACTTCAGCTTCTCGACCTCTTCATCAATGCTGGAAGAAACCGGCGATGCGCCCATATTGGCGTTGATCTTCGTGAGCGAGGCGCGGCCGATGCACATCGGCTCCAGCTTGTATTTCAGGTGCACTTTGTTGGCCGGAATGATCATGCGTCCGGTCGCTACTTCCGCGCGAATCTGTTCCGCCGACAGATGCGGCTCGCGCATCGTCACACGCTTCATCTGGAGCGACACGCGGCCGATGCGCGCCTCTTCGAGCTGCGTTTTCCCCTCGCGATCGCGTGCTGAGGAAAAATCCATCGCCGTCATATCGGAGACCCCGGGCATTCCGGGCGTATCGGGCGAACTGAAGGTGTAAGGCGTCCCAATGCGCCCGCGCTGCGCGAAAGAGCCGGGTGTTGTGCCTTGTGCGTCGGAGGAAGGATTGTCGCCCATTGGCGGAAGCGACCAATTACGATCCGTCGAAATATCTGCCCGGCTCATGATTTTCCCTTCGTTCAACAAAACCAAAGACCGTTTGCGATTAGATCCGAGCGCGGAGGCGAAATGAAAGCGGACGAAATGCGTCAGCCATTCGCTTCCCTACGCCGGTACGGCCCGGATCAGGTTCCAAGGGTGTTCTCTCAGGCCGCCACTTCGCGGCCACCCCTAGCGAACTGGTTTGAGTTTAGGACGAGGGTGAAAGGGAAGCAAGATCGGAAAACTCAAGCAGCCTGACCGGCTAGCGTCTCTACGCTGGCTACGTGCAGATCCGAAACATATTCGACCTTATTTCAGCGTGGCTCGCGGCTGTTGCCCAATTCCCACTTCACTTCTCCTCCCACAATCGTCGCCACCGCGCGCCCCTTTAGTTTCCATCCATTGAACGGACAATTGCGGCTCTTGCTCGCGAACTGCGCGCAATCGATCGTCCATTCCGCCTGCGGATCGATGATCGTCACATCCGCATCCGCGCCGTCGGCGAGCGTGCCTTTGTTCAGCTTGATGATCTTCGCGCAGCGCGCTGTCATCATGTCGATCAACTGCATCCAGCCGATGTGGCCCGGCTCGACCAGCGCCTTGATATACAGCGGCAATGCGCATTCGAGGCTGATGATTCCGAAGGGCGCGTAGACGAATTCCAGTTCCTTCTCCTCCGCCAGATGCGGCGCGTGATCGGTGGCGAGGATATCGATCGTTCCATCCTTCACGCCTTCGATGCACGCCCGCACATCCGCGGCGGTACGCAGAGGCGGATTCATTTTGTAGTTGGTATCAAAGCCGCGGCACATTTCGTCCGTCAGTAATAAATGATGCGGCGAGACTTCCGCCGTCACACTCATCCCGTCGCGTTTGGCGCGGCGAATCAGCTCGACGCTGCCCGCCGTGCTGATGTGCTGCACGTGATAGCGGCAATCGATCACGCGATTGAGCAGCAGATCGCGCGAGATCATCAGCTGCTCCGCCTCGGCCGGAATGCCAGGCACGCCCAGCGATGTCGCGACGACACCCGCGTGCATCGCCCCGCCGCTCAGCGTCGGCTCCTCGCAATGCTGCATCAGGACCGCATCAAACATCTTTGAGTATTGGAGCGCCTTGCGCATCACCGAAGCGTCGCCGACGCCCACGCCATCATCGCTAAACGCGATGGCGCCGCGCTGGAGCATCGAGCCGATCTCCGCGAGCTCTTTCCCTTCGCGGCCTTTGGTAATCGCGCCCACAGGAAGCACGTTGGCTAATCCAACGCGCTGGCTCTGCCGCAAAATGAATTCGATCTGCCCCTCATTATCCAGCGGCGGCTTGGTGTTGGGCATGCAGCAGACGGTGGTAAACCCGCCGGCAACGGCACACGCCGACCCGGACGCGATGGTCTCTTCTTCCTCATCACCCGGCTCGCGAAAATGCACATGAACGTCGATGAGGCCAGGCGTCACAAGCTTGCCGCGCGCCTCGATGACGCGATCGGCCTTGCCAAGGTTGGAGCCAATGCCGGCGACTTTGCCGTCGCGAAGCAGCAAATCAGCATTTCGCTCAAGCTTGCGCGAAGGATCGAGGATCGTGCCGTTTTGAATGAGCAGTGAAGGCATCGCCGCCGATTTTGGCATCAGGGCAGGGAATGTCCAGCGGACCTTGGGTTCGTTCTCGCATCGGTCCGGGATTGAATTGCGCAAAGACGCAAAGAGACAAAGGGCGCAAAGAAAGGATGCAAGTGGATTCATCACCGACAATTGATTAACAAGA
>DATBDZ010000298.1:0-10568 GCA_036276235.1 Humisphaera sp.
CGGGGTACCTCAGCATGACGATTCCCTTGACTTCTGGATCAGGCGCAGGTTTGTAGGGTGGGTGTACTCGCCCACCATGGGCGACGTGGTGGGCGGGTACACCCACCCTACAATTCCGCCTGAGTTCCGGAGGAGGGGACAAGGGCCTGTTCGGATATAAGCGTTTGCGAGATCGCCTGCTCAAGCTGACTCATGTCGATCGGCTTGACGAGATGGGCGGCGAATCCCGCCTTGAGGCTTCGATCGCGATCTTCATCGGTGGCAAAACCGCTGACGGCGATGCCGATGATCGGGCCCTGCTCCTTCAGTGTACCCAGCAAGTCCCAACCCGTGCTGTCAGGGAGGCCGATGTCGCAGATGAGCAGGTCAAACGGTTTCCCTTGAGCGGCGGCGAGCGCTTCGCCTGCCGAGGTGACCGCTTTCACCAGATGCCCGCGCGTGCGCAGCAGGCGCTCCATCGCCCGCAAGGTTTGGACATTATCCTCTACCAGCAGAATGCGCCGCGGCGAGCCGTTGCCGCAGGGCTCTCCCGGCTGGCTGGCGGCGGTTCCATTTGTCGCGCCGGGCAGCCGCACGGTGAACTTCGCTCCGCGGTTCGTTCCCTCGCTGGCGGCAGAAAGTGATCCGCCATGCAGCTCGACCAAGGCTCGCGCGATTTTGAGCCCCAGTCCCAAGCCGCCATAGGCTCGCGTCATGGAGAGATCGCCCGGCTCGAAGGCGCCGAAGAGCCGATCCATTGCCTCAGCGCGAATGCCGACGCCGTCGTCGATCAATTCGATTCCAATGCACCGATCCGCATCATCAAATGTCCGCAGGCTCACCTGCCCCTCGGCGGGCGTGAATTTCAGGGCGTTATCAAGCAGATAACCGAGCACTTGCGCGAAGCGCACCGGGTCGGCACAGATATGCGAGCGCGACGCCTGATAATCGCCGCTCAATCGGACCTGCTTGTGCGCGAAGCGCGGCAAGAATGTGTTGACGGTACTTCGAGCGACCTGATTCACATCAATCCACAGTGGCCGCAGGGTAACCGCCCCCTGCCCGAGGCTCACGATATCCAGCAGATCGCCGATGAGCTTCGATTCGATTTGGATCTGATCGCAGATGGTTTGCAGATCGTCGATGACATCGGTTGGCAGCCCGCGATTTTTGCTCAGCGCCGTCGCCAGCAGCATGATGGGAGTGAGCGGCGTGCGCAGCTCATGGCTGACGACTGCCAGGAATTGATCTCGCGCGAGGATGGCGTTTTCAGCGCGCTGCCGCGCCGATTGCTCGCGGGTCAGCAGGTCATCGCGGACAGTTTCCAGCCGCAGGCGCTCGGCCTCCGAGCGATCAAGCAGCGTCGCGTTATACCAAACGACGGCGACCAGGATGATGATCGTGGAAAGCACGAGCAGGGCCAGGCCAAATTCAGTGCCGTACAGGCCGGCCTGCTGCCCTTTGAGCCGCACCCAGCCCACAAGAAGTGGAACGATGACGACTGCGGGCAGCATCCCGCGCGTCATGTGTCCGCCGATGGAATCGCTGGTCAGCAGGCGATGCACGCATCGCCGCGGCCGCGCCGTGAGCTGGCCAACACATAGCAGCGCAAGCCCCGCGGCGGTGTGCAGCGCCATCGAGCTGAAGATCTTGACGCGATAAAGCTCCCGAACGCCGTACGCGTAGCTGGTGAGCACGAGGACCGCCATCGCAAGGGTAAAGAGCGTCAGCGCCTGGCTCGTGCGCCGCATGTGGTCCAGCAATAGAATTGCTGTGGCGATGGAGAAGACGCAGACCCCTGTGGCCACGGACATGCGCCCCGGATAAGCGGAGAGAAGCGACACCGGCTGCAAGCCCAGAGCCTCATCAATGTGCAGGTCGATATTGAAAATGTACTGCGTGAGGGTGAGCACCGCGATGATGGCGGCGAATGCAGCGAGCGTTTCGCCGACCTGATGCGTCAAGCGGCGCGCCGGCGGGCGCATCTTCAGCCACAGCGCGACGCCGCACAAAAACAGCGTCGCCGCCGTATTCATCTTCATCGTCGCCAGATTGGGCGAAAGGCTTTTGAGCTGTGGAATATTCAGCGCCCACCCGACGAGGACGGCGGCGCCGATCGCCGCTACCGCCAGCGCCGCGGCTTTCGCGGTGGCTTCCATCCGACGCACCAGCGTGGGATTGATTCCGCTCACGTCTCTCCTCCCCCCTCCCGACACCGCCGGCGTCGTGGGGCAGAAGCTGAAGGCGGCTGTTTCCCGCCTCACCCGGTCGCAACCCTTGACGTAACCAAGGGCGGGTATGATAGATAAAACGTCAGCTGGGTTCCAGATTGCCTCTATGCTCAGATTGCCCTCCAAACAATCGAAGCCGCGCTTGCCGGCGCGCGATGCTGATCGCCGTGATGATCCGGTCATCGAGATCCTCGTGATGCTGCTGATCGCCGCGTCGGCCATCGCGGCGCTGTGGCCGGTTTGCTCGCATGGGTTTGTCAGCTATGACGACTTACAAAACGTTGCTCTGAATCCCCGGATGAATCCGCCGACCTTGCATTCGCTGATGCGGTTCTGGACCGGGCCGTACATTTGGATGTACATCCCGCTCACCTACACCGTCTGGTTTGTGCTGGCGTGCATCTCGCAGACCGGCGGGCTTGATGAGACGGGCATTCGGATCAATGCATCGGCGTTTCATACGCTCAACCTGCTGCTGCATATCGTCGCCGCTATCGCGGTCTACCGACTCTTGCGCCGGCTCGTCAAGGCCCGTTGGCCGGCCGCGGCGGGCGCGATCCTCTTTGCGATCCACCCCATTCAAGTAGAGGCGGTTGCCTGGGTGACCGGGCTTAAGGATGTGCTGAGCGGGTCGCTGGCGCTAATCGCGCTGTGGCAGTATGTGGCGTTCGCTCAAGCCGCGAAGTCCGAGCTTCCGATGCAAAATGATATTGTGCGACCGCGCCGCAGCGCATGGTGGCATTATGGATTTGCTACGTTCGCGCTGCTGCTGGCATTTCTTTCCAAACCGTCGGTCGTCGTTGTGCCGCTGATGGCGATGGTGATTGATCTGCTCCTGATCCGCCGACCTTGGAAGCGAATCGTCTGGAATCTCCTGCCCTGGTTTGCCATGGCCGCGCTCTTCGCACTCATCGCACGGCACGTGCAGAGCATCCGCCCCTCGACGGTCGCTCAAAGCCCGCCCTGGTCGCGGCCGCTTTTGGCGATGCACGCGCTGGCATTTTATTTATCGAAAGTCGCATGGCCGCACCCGCTGCTGGCGCAATATCACCAGGCACCGCACATCATCATCGAGCACGGATGGCTCTATTGGACGTGGATCTTTCCCGCGGCGATTGCCGCGATCGCGGTCGTCCTTTACAAGCGCCATCCGTGGGCACTGGCGGCGTTTGGGCTGTTCATCGTTGGGCCGCTTCCGGTTCTGGGACTCGTGCCGTTTCAGTTTGAGGAGATCGCGCTGGTCGCCGACAGGTATGCGTATCTGTCGATGGTCGGCGTCGCGCTCGCGCTGGCGGGTGCGCTCGCGCTGACTCGCCGCGCAATCTGGATTTTACCTTTGGCCGGATGCTTCGGCCTTCTCGGCGTGCTGGCATTCTTTCAGACTTCGACGATGAGCAGCTCGCTGGCGTTGTACGAGCATGAGTTAAAATACAATGCCGACAGCGACGTCGCCTACGTGAACCTCGCCAACTTTTACCGCAATCGCGACCACCCCGGAGACATGCAGCGGGCCGAGTGGTACGCCCGCCAGGAGATCGCCCGCTTCCCCCATCTGGGCGATGGCTATCTCGCCTTGGGCGATATTCTCGCTTATCAAGATCGGCCGAAGGAGGCCCTGCCCCTGCTGCGCAAGGGTCTCGAAATACAGAAAGGACCAGACGGTAAAGCAACCGGCAGCCTGAACGGCATGGGCAATCTCGCCGCCGTGCTGGCCAAGCTCGGCCAGTTCGACGAAGCGATAGGCGTTACACAGCAGATTCTGAGAATCTCCCCCGAGGACGGCAGAGCACATCTCAACCTGGGCGTAATGTACGTTAACCAAAATCGCTACGATGATGCGATAAACGAGTTTGCGGCCGCGATCGACTGCAACCCCCAGGACTTCGTTGCTCACACATTTCTGGCCAGGGTGCTGGCCCGCAAGAGCCTTCGCAGTCAGGCGCTGGAGCACTACTACGAAGCGCTCCGCCTGGCGCCAAACTACGGGCCGGCGCGAGAGGGATTGCGGGAGATTCAGGGGTATTGAGATTACACCTGGCTCTGTCCCTCAATCACGCGTTTCCATCGGCGCGGGACGCCCTCGTATGCGGAGAGGTACGTTGCTTCCAACGGCACATTCACGTAGTGCCCTGGATCAAGAAACAGCGGCATCGGAATGAGAGCCGTCCCAATCGCGGTCGGCTCGACATAACAGGTCACCGGGCCGGCGCTGACGTATGCCGCCAGCGTCAGCGGCTTCGCGGCTGGCAAGTCAAACTTTCCGCCCAGACGCTGCCAGATGGCGCCGTGCATACCGGCCGGATCGGCCGGGCCGGGAGGTAGAATGTCGATTACCAGCAGGTGATAGCCTTCCTCAAGCGCGCCAACCGCTTTGTCCACAAATGTGTCGAGTGTCGACCGTTTTTCTTTATTTCCCGGCGATACGATTTCCAATAGAGCTACGATTCGATCACCCGTCGTGTGGCGGATGACCAGCCGTCTGCGACGTGCCGCCAGAAGCATCGCCTCGCTGATTGTATCCTTTACGGAGACCCGAGGCGGAGCCACTGCGACAGCAACTCCACCGTCTTCAGAATCTTGGCCCACCTCGTCCTCGCCCAGAGACACGCTTCCACCAACACCGGAAAGGTCCTGCAAGGTCAAAACATCGGGAATAACTTGATTGGCGACCTGCTCTGCGAGCGCGTAGTAGCCTTCGGGCAATAGGCCGCCATTCAGCGCGCGGCGAAGTTCCGCGATCCACGCCATGTGGAAATCGTGATACGTCCCGGCGGTCACGCGAGTCCAGTCATGAATGGGCATCCCCCGATTATAGCAGAAATCCTGCATCGCGGATCGGCAAGGTGTCGCGCCGCGAGCCGCGGTGATAGAATCATCCCATGGACGTTTTTCGCATTAAAGACTTCGACGTGCGCAACCGCCTCTTCGTTGGCACCGGCAAATACGAGAACTACACGACCATGAGCGAGGCGCTGGATGCTTCTGGCTGTCAGGTGGTGACGGTCGCGGTGCGGCGTGAGCGACTGGTAGACAAGCAGGGGCGGAGCTTGCTGGAGTTTTTGGATCTTTCCAAATATGTGATCCTGCCGAACACCGCCGGATGCTTCAGCGCCGATGACGCGATTCGCGTGGCGATGCTGGGCCGCGATCTTTTGGAGAAGCAGGGGAACAAGGGCGCGGGGTGGGTGAAGCTTGAGGTACTAGGCGATAAGAAGACGCTGCTGCCTGATCCGGTCGGCACGATCGAGGCGACGAAGGAATTGGTGAAGGAAGGATTCACCGTGCTGGCTTATACGAGCGACGACCCGCGATCGGCCGTCCGCATCAAGGAAGCCGGGGCGGCATCGGTCATGCCCGCCGGCTCGCCCATCGGCTCGGGCCAGGGCGTGCTCAATCCGCTCAACATTTCGCTCTGTCTCGAACTGCTCAAGGAAGGCGATCCACAATATCCTGTCATCGTCGATGCGGGCGTCGGCACCGCCAGCGATGTGACCATCGCGATGGAGCTGGGCGCCGATGGAGTCCTCCTCAACACCGGCATCGCGCACGCCAAAGATCCGGTGAAGATGGCGCAGGCAATGAAGCACGCGCTGGAAGCCGGACGGCTGGCGTATCAATCGGGCCGCATTCCCAAGAAACGCTACGCAACCGCGAGTTCCCCCTTCGAGGGTGTGATCAGCTATATTCCCGGAGAATAGAAGACAGGGAGCCGTCATGCTGAGGTACTCGCAAGCTCTGGCCCGTTCGCGCAAGTCGGCCAGATGCTTCGGAGTACCTCAGCATGACAGCGTTCGAGAGCCAACGATTTTCCATTCAACTCCAACCCTTGATAGCTAATGCCAGAATTGTGGAATAGTCTCGCCGCACGTGCCGATGTGGTTCTTGGCCCAGCCCAGCACGAGCAATTCTCGCGATATCTTGATCTGCTGTTCGCCGCCAATCAGACGATGAATCTGACGCGGATTGTCGATCGGCCAACCGCCGAGGTGCAACATATCGGCGATTCGCTGACGCTGCTGCCCTATCTTCCGGCGGGCGCCATCTCCATCGCCGACGTCGGAAGCGGCGGCGGCGTTCCCGGAATCCCGCTGGCAATCGCGCGGCCTGATGCGACCGTCTTACTTATCGAATCTACGAAAAAGAAAGCCGCCTTTTTGCGTCAAGCCGTCGCCGAGCTGAAGCTCGCTAATGTGCAGATCAGCGATGATCGCGCCGAAGACGTCGGCCATTCCGCGCGCCGCGAGTCGTTTGATGTCGTCATCGCCCGCGCGGTGGCGACGCTGGATTGGCTCGCCGAATGGTGCCTGCCGCTTGTCAAACTCGGCGGGCACATGCTGGCGATGAAAGGTGCTCGCGCCGCCGAGGAATTGCCGCTTTCCCAGCGCGCGATTCGGATGCTTGGCGGGTCTGACGCGGTGTCACACCCGGCGTCGCTTCCCGGCGCGGATTATCATGTCATCGTTCAAATAAAAAAAACGCGCAAATCGGATCGCCAATTTCCCCGCCCTGCGTCGGTCGCCAAGGGACAACCTCTCTAAAATCATGGTCTTCGTAGCGGGCGCAGCCGCCTGCCCGGTATGCCTATTGCAATCCTTCAACCGGTAAGTCCAACGCGGAGTTGGACCGTTTCCGTAATTTTGAAGGAGTATGAATCATGGGACTTTTATCACCCACTTTTAACTCGCTCAACGACCTGTTCGTTCATGAGATCGGCGACCTCTATGATGCCGAGAATCGGCTGACCGAGGCACTGCCGAAGATGGCCGAGGCTGCCAGCTCCAGTGAATTGAAGCAGGCGTTTAACGATCATCTCCGCGAGACGCAGGGCCATGTGCGCCGGCTCGAAGAGGTGTTCAACCTCATCGGCGCCAAAGCCAAACGTGAAACATGTCCGGCCATGAAAGGGCTGATCGCAGAAGGCGAGCAGATGATCAGCGCGACCGGCGACGATCGCGTGCGCGATGCCGGGCTGATCGCCGCCGCTCAACGTGTTGAGCATTACGAGATGGCCAGCTACGGCGCCGCCCGTACCTTCGCGCGCCAACTTGGCCTCGCGCAAGCGGCTGATATTCTGCAGCGCACGCTCGACGAGGAAGGCGAAACCGACAAGAAGCTGACCCGCATCGCCGAGGGATCGATCAACATGCAAGCCGGACAAAACAGCGCCAGCCAGATGAGCGGCATGCATGCATGATCTGTTAGCGACGAATCAAGGCGGCGGGCGCGACCTTCGGCGCTCGCCGCCAAGGGTACCAGAGCATCGCGGCGATATTGGGCAAACCCCCTGACTTGGTTTAATATCGCGCTTCGATTAACCGATGCTCAACTCCCTTCGCCATTGGATGATCGAGCGCCTCCGTTGTGCAAAACACAACTGGCTGGATGGCGTTTCCTTCCGTGTGGGCTATCGCGGCGGGATCTACGAAGTCCGAACGGAAGATGGCCTGAAATTCCGATTCCCATTTAATCCCTACACAAGTTTTTATGAAATCGGCGGATATCTCGCGGAAGGTGAATGGGAGCTTGAGCCGGGGATGTGGGTCATCGATGCCGGGGGCGAGCGCGGGGAATTCGCACTTTATGCGGCGCGCAAAGTCGGCTCCAGCGGCGGCGTCATCATGCTCGAACCTGACCCGCAAAGCCGCGCAATCGCGGAACAGGCCTTCGCCGCCAATGGCGGAAAACCGGACAATCTTGTTGTGCTCAGCCAGGGCCTTTGGAGCAAGCCGGGGACATTAAAGTTTGCCGCGGGTCTTGGCGGGAGTTCGGTGCTGGTCGATGCGGGAACCGAGGTCGCCGCTTCAGCTAAATCGGCGGGCGCCACAATGATGGATCTGGAAGTTCACTCCCTCCAAAGTCTGGTTGAATCCCTCAAACTGCCGCGGCTGGATTTCGTCAAGATGGATATCGAGGGCGCGGAAATCGAAGCGGTGGAGGGAAGCGGCACAGTGCTCGAACAATTCAAGCCGCGATTGGCGATCGCGTCGTATCACATTCGCGAAGGAAAGAAGACTAGCGAACTGCTCGAACCGCTCTTCCGTCAGCATCACTACCAGACTCGCACCGGGTTCCCCGGTCATCCGACAACTTACGGGTGGCCCGCCGATGGGTCATAGAGATTTATCCATTGGGCGAAGGCGCGACGTGATCGCTTTCCACAAGTTCCCCGCGCCAAACTGTTGCCCAACCCGCTCGACTCTCGCCGTAAAGTCCTCGTTATTTGCTCCGCTGAGGGCTGGGATAGATGCCGGCAACATCCCCAGACCGTCGCGCACGGCGCGGAAATAGGCGCCGGGCTGCCGCTTCCAGATTCCCTGGCCAAAATTGTACAGCAGCAGGAGCGGCACGTAGCGCGCCTTTTGCCAACCCGTCGCGTAGCGGCGCAGATACCAGAGCGAATTGCGAACCGTGTAATAGAGAAACCGCGTGGAGCGCGCGGTTGGCGAGGGCCGATGCAGCATCAGGATTTCAGGATAGTAGAGAACCGCAAACCCCGCCGCCAGAAACTTGATCTCGAGGAAATTTTCGGCGCCGTAGAGAAATACATCGCGGTTGTAGTACCCGACGCTATCCAGCGCGCTTCGCAGAAATCCGACGCCGCCGCTGTGATAATGGCGGAGATTGAGCGGGCCAACGCGCTGATCCTCCCGGCGCAGCTCGGCAATATCGGGATCTCCAGAAACCAGGTCTCTGACGCGCGTCGCCACGACGCCTTGATTGGCCGGCCCTTCGCGGAAGCGCCGCGCCACTTCGGTCAAAACAGTCGGCTCGGGCATCTCCGAGTCATTATCCATCTGGAAAATGTATCGCCCACGCGACTCGCGAAACCCCACCGAGTATCCGTCCATCCCAAGATTCTCGGCGGAGGCGATCGTCCTGACTTGCGGGAACTCCCGGGCAAGCATTTCAATCGAGCCGTCGGTTGAGGCGTTATCCACAACGATGATCTCAACCGAGGGATAATCCTGGCGACCCACCGATAGAAGCGCCCGCCGAAGATCGGCGCAACGGTTATAGTTCACGATGACGACTGAAATAAGTTCGTCTTCAGACGCAAGGGCGGCGTGCGGTTGGGTCTGATCCCCGGACATCAGACATATTCTATTCGCAGAACGAAGCTCGAACAATGAAACCAGCGGCGACGATGAAGCCGGCGGCGCTTATGGCGCGAGCCGGCGAATCAGCCACTTCTGCTGCTCACACACATATTCAACCCGATCGTGCAATCGGCTCGGTCGGCCTTGCCAGAACTCCAGGCGGGTTGGCATGAGCCGATAGCCGCCCCAATATGCCGGGCGCGCGACATCGCCGGTTGGGAACTGTCGATCCAGCTCGCGCTTGCGTCGTTCAAGCACCTCGCGCGATTCGATCACGGCGCTTTGTGAAGAGACGACCGCGCCGATGCGCGCATCCGGCGGGCGAGCGCCAAAATACTCATCCGATTCATGCTCGCTCGTGCGCGAGATAGTTCCTTCGATGCGAACCTGCCGTTCGAGCTCGGGCCAGAAGAAGACCAGGGCCGCCCGCGGGTTTTGCGCGAGTTGGTGGCCTTTTTGGCTGTCGTAGTTGGTGAAGAACGCGAAGCCGTCTGCATTGACGATCTTCAGCAGCACCATCCGGGCCGACGGCTGGCCATCGGGCTTGCACGTCGCCAGCGTCATGGCATTCGGCTCGTTCACCTTCGCCGCGATCGCTTCGTTGAGCCACGTGACGAACTGGCGAATCGGGTCGGGATCCACCTGGTCTTCGTCCAGCGACGCGCGGCGATATTCCACGCGCAAGCGGGAAATATCGGGAAACGAGGCATCGACAGTTTCCGACGATGACATTGTTTACGACACTCCGATTGAAGACGGCTCCGCCGGCGACTTCATGCGAAAGACCAGCCGCCCGCGGCACTGGCGGCAAATGAGCCGCGCCCGCCGCAGCCGCCGACGCTCGACCCACCACCCGCATGCGCCGCAGCCGAGCATGTACGGCGCCGCCGCGCGCGGCGGCGAGCGGACGGCAACGTCGTCATAACATCGCTTCGGATTCGCGCCGATGCGCCTGCAAACTTCCCGCCAGCGCCGGCCATGCCCATCGCCGGGCGAGAGCGCATGCGCGATCTCATGCAGGATTGTATCGCGCACCTGCTCTTGGTCATTTAATAAAACCAGTGGCCGCGAAAGCGTAATCAGCCGTCGGCTGATAAAGCAGCACCCAAACCGCCGCCGGGCATGATCGAAGCGAAAGTCCCAATCGCCAGCGCCATGCTCGATCATCAGCCGGCGAGCGAGGAGCTTGGCGTCGTGGGGATGCATGCTTTCTCCCTCTCCCTCCCAGGGAGAGGGCCGGGGTGAGGGTGAGGCGCTCGAA
>DATBDZ010000299.1:0-11541 GCA_036276235.1 Humisphaera sp.
CGGCGCAGATCTCGCAGCGGACGTTTGACATTATCGGAATCGCCGTCGAGCGCCACGGAAATCTGCTCACGGTCAACAATCAGGGAATCAACATCGCCGAGGCATGCAATGGGCTTCGGATGGTGTTTGCCCTGATGCTGATCTGCTACGCCTTCTGCTTTGCCCTGCCGCTGCGAAACAGCGTGCGGTTTTTGCTCCTGGCGTTCAGCCCCATCGCGACCATCTTCTGCAATATCGTGCGCATTCTCCCGACGATCTGGATTTACGGCTACTACCAGAAGGACAAGGACATCGGCAACGCCTTTCACAATTACAGCGGCTGGCTGATGCTGCCGATCTCATTTTTAATGCTTCTGGGCATCATCCGGCTTCTGCGCTGGATGATGCTTCCGGTCATGCGCTATACGTTGGCGTCGTAAGTCAGATAATAATCGGCCGGTTTGCCCGCAAACCAACGGAGCGTCGGGCGTTACCGGATGAAGGCCCTGATCGCCGATAAAAAGGCCTGAGCCAGATCAGCTTTGTGTGGAAATACTGACGTAATCGATTATGCGATCCCGCGGCGCCATTCTCGCTTCCCCCTTGCTTTGCCTGGGCGTTCTGGCGGCGGTTGCCGCCGACAACGCCGGCCATCTTCCCCCGCGCGAAGCCACCGCCTATCACAACCGCATCCGCGGCGCCGTCGAAGCATATCCCTATGTGATTGGCTCCTGGGTCGGCAAGGATTGCAAGGTCCCGACAGCCGCCGTCAAGCTGCTCCGTCCCAATATCATTCTGAGCCGCCAATACATCAGCGAAGATCCTGCGACGGGCTCGGTTATCGAGGCTGAGTTGCTGATCGTTCACTGCGCCGATTCGCGCGACATGACCGGTCATTTCCCGCCGATCTGCTATCCCGCCAACGGCCAGCCGCTGCTCGAACAGCGCGGCTTCTCGCTGACCTGCGGCGATGTGCCGGTCAAGGGAACGGAATACATTTTCGATTGCCACGAAGAACGATCCGGATGGTCGCGCAAAAGCGTGTATGATTTCTTCGTGGTTCCGCGGCGCGGCGTGGTCCCGCACATCACGGATGTGCGCGCCGCCGGAGCCGATTACCAGCAGCGTAGTTTCGGCGCCGCTCAGTTTCAGGTGGTGATGAACGCCGACCTCCCACCCGAGCAGCGCGATGTGATTTTTACGACCCTGGTCGGCGCCGATAGCGAGTTGATCAGACTTTTGAATCCGAGCTGAATGGGTTTCAGGTTTCGGGTTTCAGGTTTCGGGAAACGCAATTCCCAACCTGAAACCCGAAACCCGAAACCTGAAACTGTTTTGCCAAGGCATCCCATGAATCAAGAAATCCAACTGTCGGTCAATCCGAACCTGCCGGTGGCGACCAGCCCGGTCGGCACCAGCCTGGTTTACACCGGTCCCCAGCAGCCGACCGCCATGCAGATCATCCATCGCCTTCTGCGCGGTCGTTATGGCGTGGCGGTGATTCTGGCGCTGATCTTTGCCGTCGCGGGAGCCGCGGCGGGGTTTCTGCTCATGCGGCAGAGTTATCAGAGCGTGGCGCTGATCGACGTGAAGCCGTACATCACGACCCCGGATAGCTGGGATCACGTGATGCCCATGTACACGCTCTATGTCTCGAGCATGGTTACGAAGATCAAGAGCGAGAGCGTGATCCGCTCCGCCATGCAGGATGAGCGCGTCGCGAAGATGCGGCCCAACAACAGTGCGACGATCGCCGAGATCAACAAGGGATTGAACGCTAAATATCTTGCCAACACGTCACTCGTTCAGGTGACCTTCGACTGCGATCAAAAGGACGCGAAGGAATTCGCGCCCGCGATTCTGCGCGCGGTCGTCCATCAATATGAAAACCGTCTGCACGATCTCGATGAGGCAAGCTTCGCCGACAAGGTGAGAATCCACGAGAAGGAGATCGCGACTTACGAACAGCAGATAGCCTCTTTGCAGTATCAGATCGATGAGCTGACCAAGACGATTGGCGAGAATCCGCAGCTCGTCATTGATTTACAACAACACGACAGGGCAGCGCTGGAAAAAGAATGGTTCGAAGCCAACAGCACCCTCGAAGCCGCCGCACAACAACTCAAGAATTTTCAGGGGGAGTATACGGCCGAGGAGTGGGCCCGTGCGGACCGCAGAGCCGAGGCGGAAATGGAAGCTTGGATCGCAGCTCAGGACGCCGCCAATCTGCTGCTGAAGGCCAAGTACCTGGAAAACCATCCGACGTATATCGCGGCCAGGCAACTGGCGGAGTCCAAGAAGAAGGACCTAGAGGACTACGTCAAGATACTCAACGAAAACTACTTCATCCGGCAAAAGCCAGATGGATCGGGCGGCATCCCGACGCGTCGCAACCTCAGTGATCTGCGCGCAATTGCCGAAGCCAACCGCAATGCGCTCGATAAGATCCAAAAGAGCATTGAGAACCTGCAGTCGACGTCGACAAAGGTGACCGATCTCCGCGGCAAAATGCGCAAAGTCGACGAGGAACTGGCCAAGGTCAAGAAGCACATGGAAGAGCAGGAACTCGTTCACCAGATGGCTAACACCGTTACGGTGATCGACTACGGCGGCGAAGCCGCTCCCGCCAGCGATAAGCGCATCGCCCTGTCGGCGGTCGGCTTTCTGGGGGGCGGAAGCTTGCCGGTCGCGCTCATGCTCCTGGCCGGCCTGCTCAATCCGCGCGTGCGCTTCTCGGATGAAACCAGCCACGAGACCAACGGCCTGACGCTGCTGGGCATTCTCCCGGATCTGCCGGATCGGCTGAGCGATCCGGAGCAGGCATCGATCGCCGCTCACTGCGTGCATCAGATCCGCACGATGCTGCAGATCAACAATCACACGCATGACCGCCGAGTCTTTGCCGTCACCAGCGCCGCGCCGGGCGATGGAAAGACGAGCCTGACGCTGGCGATGGGTCTTTCGTATGCGGCCTGCGGAACGCGCACGCTGCTGATCGATTGCGATCTGGTGGGTGCCGGCCTGACGACTCGCATGAACGTCAACGTTCCCGACGGCGTGCTCGAGGCGATCGCCAATCGCTCGCTGCTGGAATACGTGCGCACGACCGATGTGGCCGACGTGGCGATCCTGCCGGTCGGCACCGCGCAGGGCATGCATGCCAGCACGCTCTCGCCGCCTGCGCTGCGCCGCTTGGTGGACGAAGCCAGGAAACACTTTGACACGATCCTGATCGATACCGGCCCGATCTTGGGCAGCATCGAAGCCTCGCTCGTCTGCGCTGCCGCTGACGCGGTCGTGCTGACGGTTGCCCGCGGACAACAGCGGCCGCTGGTCGAGAAGGCGATTTCGCATCTGGCGTCGATCGGCGCCCGTCTGGCTGGCGTCGTCTTCAATCGCGCGCAAGCCAGCGATTTTGAGCGTTCGATCAGCGGAATGTCGGTCCGCGCCAATCCCAACTCCGGCGGCCGCATCGGCCCGGTGGCACGAGCCGTGCAAACGTCAGTCAAGGGCGGCCGGCGCGAGTAAGATTCGGCACGGACGTTGACGCGAGCTCATGCCACTCGCACGCCTTTGGGCATGATTCGGGTGGCATGGGCTTGCGACACCATGCCCGTACCGCTGTCGCAAACATACGGCGGGTGAGGCGCGGTCCGTCGGGCCGGCCAACCCAAAACGTCCGTAGGGCGGGCACTGCCCGCCGTCCCTGATGGCCCCAAGCAATGCTATCCTCTCCGCACCCGCGCCGATGACGGCCGCTGCATCGGAGTTCCCGATCCCCGCTCCCTCGCGCGCCGAGCTTGCCGCCGCCCCGGCACGAACCGTCTGGGGACTCGATTATCTGCAGCTCCACACCCGCTATTGGGCGGCGCACGGCGTGCAGGTCGTTCCGCAGGGCGAGCCTTCGGAAATCGTCAATCACGCCGAGCTCTATCTGCTGATCGATTCGGGCACGCTGACGCTTTTCCAGCTTGGGCCCCTCATGCAGGCGCTGAACTGGATCAAGCCGCAGGTGCTTTTCGTGCGGCTTCACGATGCCCGCGATCGCGGTTATCGCGAGAATGTCGTGCTCGACAAAGCCGATCGCTTCGTCAAATTCCAGCGCGTCTACGACACCTCGACGCGCCTCACGCGCGTGGCGCTCACGCCCGATCGCGACATCGCCATGCTCTGGCAATCGGCGCGTGATCCGTTGAGCGGCTGGCGGCGGCTGCGCCGATTCGTCGCCCGCCACGATCGCGCTACCCGCTCGATCGAAGGAACCGTCTACGAGCGCGGCTCAGCACGCGAGATCTCCTATTTCGTGCAGGATCTGGTTCATCATTGGCCACGGCCTGACTCGACCGTCACCCGCGCCAAGCGGCATGCCGGCGCGGTCTGGAAAGATCCGCAAGCCTCCATCGCTGCCGACGCAAAATTCATCGGGTCGGTCTGGGTCGGCGCGGGCCGCACCGTGGAGGCGGGAAGGACGGTGATCGGCCCGGCGATCGTCTGGGACGATCCGCGCTCCCGCCCCGCCACCGAAGCGCTGCAATGGCTGACGATCGAACCGACCACCCCCCCGCCGCCGCCGGATGATCAGACCGCGCGCGGCCCGGGCTTTTTCGATCGCACTGCCAAGCGTACGTTCGACGTTGTCTTCAGCACGCTGGCGATTCTGTTCACGCTGCCGCTGTATCCATTCATCGTTCTGGCGATCTGGCTGGAAGATGGCCGCCCATTCTTCTTCGCCCACCGGCGCGAGACGCTGGGCGGGCGGGAATTCTCCTGCATCAAGTTCCGCTCGATGCGCCATGATGCCGAGAAGCTCAAGTCGATGCTCAAGAAGCATAATCAGGCGGACGGGCCGCAGTTCTACATCGAGAATGATCCGCGCCTCACGCGCATTGGCCGCCTGCTTCGGCGTTACAACCTCGACGAGCTGCCGCAGTTTTTCAACGTGCTGATCGGCGACATGTCGGTCGTCGGCCCGCGTCCCAGCCCGCACCACGAGAACCAGTATTGCCCTCCCTGGCGCGAAGCGCGCCTCAGCGTCCGCCCCGGCATCACCGGCCTGTGGCAGATCAAACGCACCCGCCGCACCGGCACCGATTTCCAGGAATGGATCAAGTACGACATCGAGTACGTCGAACGCCGATCCTTCTGGCTCGACTTGAAGATCATCTGGAAAACGATCGCCACCATCTTCGGCAAGATCAGCCGCGCATGATTCTTCTTGACGACAATTGTCGTCCACGCTATCCTGACGACAACAGTCGTCAGGAGTGTCGGCATGGCTGCAAAGCCCATCGGTCGCGCGGAATTGGAAATCCTCAACTTCGTCCATGAACGCCATCCCATCACCGTCCGCCAGGTGGCTGATGAGCTCGGACAGGCGAAGGGCGTCGTGCGGACGACCGTCCTCAACGTGATGACCCGCCTGGTGCAGAAAGGGTTTCTATCCCGCCGCAAGGAGGATGGCGTTTTTGTTTATCGCCCGCGCGTGCCAAAGACACAGCTTCTGCGCGATCTGGTGCGTGATTTCGTGGACAAATCGCTGGAAGGATCCGTCTCTCCGTTCATGCTTTATCTGGCGGAGGATGCCCGCCTGAGCGAAGACGATGTGCGGCGGCTTCGCGAACTCGTAAAATCGCTTGACAGCCGGCCCGGGAAGGAGCGGAAATGAACGCTCACCTCGATCAACTCGTTTCTTTTTCACATTTGGTCTGGGAATCACTCCTGCGCGCCAGCCTCGAAGGCGGCGTCGCGCTGCTGCTGGTCTGGTTCATCTGCCGAATCGCGACGCGCCTGCCCGGCCGCGCCAAGTGCTGGTTGTGGCGATTGGCGTATCTGAAGCTGCTGCTCGCGCTGTTCTGGGCGACGCCGATGCAGTTGCCACTTCTTCGCGCGAGGCCGCTGCCGATCGAGCCGGCGCAGGCGTTTCAGTCGGCGCCTCGAATTGATATTCAGTTGGCGGATCAAGGAGCGCCGGTGCTCGCCACTGTGCATCCGTCTCCGCGGCATTTATCGCGCGCCGATCGATTGGCTTTGACGATCGGCGGCGCTTGGATCGTCGGCGCACTGGCGATGCTGCTGAAACTTGCTGCCCAATGGAACGCTGCCCGCCTGCTCCGTCGAGGCTCCTCGTGCGTGGCTGATGAACGCCTGATCGCAGCCTGCGAAGAGCTAGCGGCGCGCGCCGGCCGTGGCCGCGTATTGTTCCCTCCTCCGGTACTCCGGGGGAGGGCTATGGAGGGGGTTCGCGCGACAGACTTGCGTGCGAAACATTGCTGTTCTACACAACCCCCTCCCCAGCCCTCCCCCGGAGTACCGGGGGAGGGAGAAGAGGCCCCGCAGAACAAGGAACGAACCCATCGCACGCCGCAAATGCGGATCGGCACACGGATCACCAGCCCGCTTTTAGTTGGCGTTCTTAAGCCGGTCATCCTGCTCCCGCAAAGCGTTCTGGAGATGCCCGCCCATCAACTGCGGCTGATCCTCGCACACGAGATCGCCCACGCCGCCCGGCGCGACATTGCCTGGCGGATTTTTGCTACCTTGATCGAATCGCTGTTTTTCTTCCATCCCATCGTCTGGCTGTCGCGGCGAGAATCGAATCTGGCGCAGGAGCTGGCGGCCGACGAAATGGCGATGGAGCTGACGCACGCCTCGCCGCGCGACTATGGCGTGACATTGCTTTCGATCGCTGCTCGCGGGACAGCGCCACGATTGTCATTGGCCACGCCCATCGTCACCTCACCCCGAACTCTTGAACGGAGATTGATCGCCATGCGAAATCCAATTCATTGGTCGAGTCGGCGTTTCAGGGTTGCCGCAAATGTCGTTGCGTTTATCGCGGCGGTGATGCTCCCGCGATGGCGGCTTGTGGCGCAGGAGACGGGCAAGACGGGCAACGCGCCCGCCGTGCAAGAACAGCGCACGGAACCTGTGCGTGCAACGCAAGCGCCTCCCACGCCGAGCACGGGTACAGCCACGGCTCCGCGCCGAATCGAATTGGCGGGTGTCCTGCGCGCTGGCAAAAAGGTGCAAATTCAGGCGCGCGTGGACGGGTTCGTGAAGACTGTCGAGGCGAAGGACGGGGATATCGTCAAGCCGGGCCAGGCATTGATCGCGTTGGACGATGCAGTTGAGCAGCTCCAGGTCGGTGCCGCTGCCGCCGAGTACAAAGAGAAGCAGTCAGAAGCCGCTCAGAAGCAGAAAGCCCGGGAGCAGGTCGTCCAGGGCCGTTACCCCGGGGCCACTGAAGTCGAGGTGGAGCAATCTCGTCTCGATGCGGACATCGCCAGAGCGCGACTTCAGTTGGCGGAGCAGGAACTCGCCATGATGCACCTGGCCGCGCCGATCGGCGGCGTGATCGAATTCGATCACGCGCATTCAATCGGTGAGTACGTCACGCGCGGAACCACGCTGGCCACCATCTTTGACCCGGGAGATGCGCGGCTTGAGCTTTATGTGCCGCAAACCTCGCTACAACAGGTTCGAGTAGGACTGCCGGTCGAGGCAACGACCAAAGCTTATCCTGGCGAACGATTCACCGGCCGCATCGCATTTATCTCGTCTGAAGCCGACGCAGCCACTGGTCTCATCCGCGCCGCCGCGGACATTGCCAACCCCAAACAACTTCCGCTCGCGGGACGGGCGGCGGAGGTAACGATCGCCGTGCCGGCGGCGCGGGAAGGCGAACTTCGTTAAGGAGTTTTTCGCAGGGGCGAATCCCGGTACTCCGGAATTCGCCCCTGCGAAACAACCAACGTTGTCAGCCCGCGCCGGCCCGTGTACAACGGCAATTTGTGGACATCCTCTGGAAGATTGCGGCCACGCTTGGGCTGGTGGCGCTGAATGCGTTTTTTGTGGCGGCGGAGTTTGCCGCCGTCGGGGCGCGGGCATCGCGGCTTGAGGGGGAAGCCGAGAAGAGCATCCTGGCGCGCTTCGCGCTTCAGATCAAAAAGCAGCTCGATCTTTATCTCTCCAGTTGCCAGCTCGGCGTCACCCTGGCGAGCCTGGGGCTGGGCGTGGTGACTGAGCCGGCCGTCGCCGTCATCCTTGAGCCGCTGCTCAGCCGGTTCCACGTTTCCTTTCACGCCGCCGCTTTTTTCCTGGCGATGGGGATCAACACCGCGCTGCACATCGTGATCGGCGAGCAGGCGCCGAAAAACTGGGCGATCATGTTCAGCGATCGCCTGCTGCCGATGCTCGCGCCGTTTTTGGTTGCGTTCACGTATCTTTTTTATCCGGTCATCTGGGTGCTGAATCTGCTGACGCAGAAAGTCCTGCGGGCCACCGGCGTGCGCACGACGCTCAACGCGCATGGAAGTCTGCCGCATACTGAAGACGAGCTTCGCGCGCTGCTGGCGCAATCGGTGGCGCAGGGTGAGATCGGCAAGGGGCACGGCGCGATCGTCGCCAGCGCGTTTGAGCTGGGCGAGCTGAAGATTCGGCAGATCATGGTGCCGCGCACGCGCGTCGATTATCTGACGCTCGGCCAGCCGACCGGCGAAGTGCTCCGCACCGTGCAGCGCGGCGGGTTCACACGCCTCCCGCTTTGTGAGGGAGATCTCGATCACGTCATCGGCGTTGTCCACATGAAGGACCTGTTCAATCATCTCAAGCTGGTCCCCGGCAAGCTGCGCTTCACCGACGACAAGACGCCCGATGGGCAGGCGATCGCCATCGCGGATGGCAAGCCGGGGTCCGACGTTCACGTCATCGGCTCGGGCGAAATTGATCTGCTTGAATTGAAGCGGCCGATCCTCTTTGTCCCGGAGCTTACGCCGGTGCTCAAAGTCCTGCGGCAATTTCAGGGCGGGCACATTCACATGGCGGTGGTCGTCGATGAATACGGCGCTACCAGCGGGGTCGTGACGCTCGAGGATGTGCTGGAAGAAATCGTCGGTGAGA
Source organism: Humisphaera sp. (assembly GCA_036276235.1). GTDB lineage: Bacteria > Planctomycetota > Phycisphaerae > Tepidisphaerales > Tepidisphaeraceae > JANWHF01. Next base: position 8,878 of record DATBDZ010000299.1, read on the forward strand.
TCGAAGACGAATTCGATCCGGTGGCGCGCACGGACTTCATCCGCGACGGGAATGGCTTCCGCGTCAGCGGCCTCTTTCCGCTGCACAATCTGCGCGAGCGGCTCCAACTCCCCGAATTTCAGGCATCGGATGTCGATACGATCGGCGGGTACATCGTGCAGCACCTGGGCCGCTGGCCACGGCCCGGCGATACACTCTCGATCGGCCCCTACACCGCGCGGGTTCTCTCCGTGCAGCAGCGGCGGGTTGGGCAGGTGCTGCTGACGCCTTTGGTCAAAACTGAAGAAGAGGAACGCAAGGCGGGATAGGAATGACAGCCGCCGAGGGTTCAAATTGCAAATCTGAGATTTGAAATTTGAGATTTGGGATTTGAAATTCCAGATCTGAGATTTGAGATTTCAAATCTGAGATCTGAGATTTCAAATTCTGGATCAACGCGGCGACTCTCACATCGCCAACTGATGCTGCTGTGCCAGCTCCATCGAATCAGCCGATGCCCGTGAACCCGATCCGTTCAACCAAAACATCAACCCGCACAACAGCAGGCCAACCAGGACGATCGCAGAACTCGTCGCAATGCGCGGCAATGGATCGAGCGATTCGATTTGAACTGCGTCAGCCGACCGCGCCGGATCGCGCGGCGCGATCAGCGGGTACGTGTTCAAACGCGCCAGCTCGCTCTTGAGCTGCTTCGATTGCTCGTCCAACTGGGAGATGCGGAGATTGTCCGCCGCCTGATCGATGACGGCCGGCGGCAATTTCGCAATCGCCTGATCGGCATCCATCGCCGCCGCCTTGGCGGCGTCGCGCTCCTCAGTCGCTTTAGCCAGGTCATCCTGCGCCCGCCCAAGCAGCGCGTTGGCCATCCCCACGCCGGCAACCTGCTTTTGCCTTGCAACTGTGGCGTCTTCGGCCTGCTGATCGAGCTGCTTGCGGCGATCGCCGGCGGCAACTTGCAGTGCGCCGCGCTGCGCTTCCAGCTTCTGCACCGCCGCCGCGGGATCGGGCTGCATATCGAGCGAAGCCGCCAGTTGCTGCGCCGCGGCTTCAACCAGAATTGCCTGCTGATCGACGCGACTGGTGACGAGTCTGTCCGCCGGCGCGAGCAATTCGCGATCGGGCATCGCCTGCGAGATCGTTTTCGATGCTTCGGCAAGGCGCTGCGCGAACGCTTCCTGCTGCTCACGCATTTTAGCGGTTACGGAATCAGCAAGATTTTGATCGGCATCGGGCGGGATGCCCGCCGCCAACTCCGTGCGGCGTTGATCGATCTGCTTGTGCAGCGCATCAGCCTCCCCCCGAAAACGCGTCGCCTGAGCGACGAGATTGGCATCGGTCGCGGTGTTTGCCTGCCGATCTTTGATCGCCCATTTCTGTTGAAGACCGACGAGCTGCGAATCACCAGCGAAGAGCCCCTGGAGGCGGGCCTGTGATTTTCGCGCCTCCTCGCGGTGCAACTCCGCCAGTGAATCCATGGCGGATTTCTGCTGGGCGATGAAGTCTGCCGCAGCGTTGTGCATGGCTGATGTCGCGCTCGCCACCACAGACAGGTAACCCGCGATCGGCGAATCCGGCGGGCGGCTCGATTGGGCATCGACGATCTGCTTGAGCTGCGCCCCGATGGCTGTCGCCAGCGCTTCATTGACTTTGTCAGCGTCGCCGCCGGCATTGTGCGCCAGGGCAATCCGCGCCTCGACGCGCTTGAGCTGATGCGCCAGATCGATCAACTGCGGGTCGGCATCCGCGGATACCGGCGTCGGCGCAGTCGGCGCGGCCGGGCCTTTTGCCGTCTGCTCCAGTTCAGAAACCTTTTGCGTCGCGACGCGCAGTGTCTGCTCGCGCGCGGCCAGTTTCTCGCTTGCAAGCTGTGCCGCATGAGCGGCGCGGGCGCGATCCTCTGACACCTTCTGGCGGAACGCCAGGCTATCGCTCGCGGACTTATTCTCCTGCAGTTGACGATTGATCTCTTCCTGTCGGCGTTGATTGGATTGGGCGCGGTCCTGCAAAAAGCGATTTGCCTCATAGAGCGACGACAGCAGCGCCGCCATCCGCGCGCGATCCGATTCGTCGCGGCCCACGCGCTCCAGATGCAGACTGGCGCCATCGAAGCGAGCCGACCGCGCGATCGCATCCACCGCTACGGCGTCGTCCAGAAAACCAGGTTTCACATTTTGCGCGCTGCAGAGCGCGATCGCGCCCATGCGAATCGCGACATCGCCGGGATCAAGCTTCGCCGATTGCGCCACGGCCTGGCGGCGCTGCTCGGGCGGGAGTTGATCGAGGCCATCAAAGCTAAGCTGCCCGACTGCGCGCACACGATAAGGCCACTGCTGCCACGCGAGGCCTGCGGCGCCGATGGACAGCGCCATCACGATCATTCCGAAGAACTTCCACTTGCGGCGTTTTCGCGGCGGCTGGGGCGCGGGGCCATCCGGAAGCTGCGGCGCATCCGGCTGCCGCGCTGGCGCGGGCCGCTGCGGAACCGCCGGCCGCGCGGCACGCTGCGGAACGGACGCCCCGGATGATGCCGCGTGCCCGCCACTCGGCGGATGCTGTTCGTTTGCGAACATCGGATCATTCGCATCCGGCGGCGGCAGCAATGAAAACGCATCGATCGCCGCTTCGTCCTCTTCGCCAATCGCCAGGCCGTCGAACGCGCTCGAA
>DATBDZ010000300.1:0-12561 GCA_036276235.1 Humisphaera sp.
CCTCTACATCTTTGGGAACAACGTCAACGATCGGCTGGGACACATCGGCTATCTGGCGTTCTACCTCGCCGGCGGCGTGTTCGCCGCCCTCACGTATCTGGTGACACAGGGGCAGGATACGGTGATGGTGGGCGCCAGCGGATCGATCGCCGCCGTCACCGGCGCGTATCTGGTCCTGCTTCCCCGATCCAACGTCACGATCTTTTACTGGCTCTACTTTTTCGGGTGGGCGGAGATTTCCAGCCTCTATTTCATCGCCGGCTTTTTCCTGCTCGATATCTACATGAATTTTGCGACGAGCGATCAGGTCGCGCACGGCGCGCACATTGGCGGGACGGTCTACGGATTCATGACCTGCTCGGCATTGTTGATCCTGAATCTTTTGCCGCGCGATCACTTTGATGTGGTGGCGCTGATCCAGCGGTGGAATCGGCGGCGGCAATATCGCGAGATGGTGAGCGGCGGCTACAACCCATTTGAGTACACGCAGGTGACCGCCCCCGGCAAGCCGCGCGCGGCGCCGGCACCGCCGTCTGCGCAGACGCAGCAGATTCTCGATTTGCGCGCGAAGATCGCCGATGCGATTGGGATTCATGATGTGGATCACGCGACCGAGCTGTTTTTGCAGCTTAAAGCGATCGATCCGCAGCAGGTGCTTTCGCGGCAAAATCAGCTCGACATCGCCAACCATCTGGCCCATCAGCAAAACTTCCAACAAGCCGCCGAGGCATATGAGATGTATCTGCGGCAATATCCGAAGAGCGATCAGATCGAGCAGGTGGAGCTGATGCTTGGGCTGGTCTATGCGCGGTATCTGGCGCAGTACGCCAAGGCCAAGGAAGTGCTCACCCGCGCCGCCGAAAAGCTTCAACATAACGAGCGGCAATATTCGCTGGCCAAAGATGAGCTGGCACACATTGAAGCTCAGCTCGCCGCGAAGCCGACGACGGCTTGATTTCACAATGTGCCAGAATTGGGGGTGCCACAGGTCGGCGTACTCGCAGACCTGTGCTCCCACGCTAACCAACCGCACAGGTCTCGGAGTACCGCGACCTGTGGCACCTGGCCGAGCGTGGCATAACTCGACCGGCATCAGCATTGCATGTCGTCGGGTGTTATGCCCCCCGAAACCGCAACATCTGAACAAGAAACGAAGCCCGCACCGGAAAAAACCAGCTGGTTGGCGATGCTCAAGAAGGCGGGGGCGGACTGGTCGGAGGACAACTGCTCGCGGCTTGCCGCCGCGCTGTCGTGCTATGCGGTGATGGCGCTTGCGCCCCTCCTGGTCATCCTTTTCAAAATTCTCAGCATCGCTTTCCGCGGGCCAAAAGGCCGCGAGCATGTCGAGCATTTTATCGAAACGCAGGTACAAAGCCTTAGCGGGTTCAACGGGAAGGATCTGATCGAAACGATCCTGCAAAAATCCGCCAACCAAGGGCATGGCGTTGTTGCGACGATCATCGGCATCGCGGTGCTGTTGTTCAGCGCCAGCGGAGTTTTCGGCGAGCTTCAGGGCTCGATGAACACCATCTGGGAAGTGAAGCCGCGCCCGCATCTGGGCATATGGGGCATCCTGCGTCAGAGATTTCTCTCGATGTCGATGGTGATGGGCGTCGCCTTTCTGCTGCTGATTTCATTGGCGGTGAGCACGGTGGTTTCTGGCATGACCAACGCTCTGATGGGGCAAGCGCGCGTGGTCGGCCTCATCACCGACGTGATCGTTTCGCTGATCGTCATCACACTGCTGTTCGCGATGATCTTTAAGGTTCTGCCGGATGTGAAGATCCCGTGGCGATATGTCTGGTCGGGTGCGTTAATTACGGCCATCCTCTTTGCGATTGGCAAATGGGGATTGACGCTCTATTTTCGCTATGGCGCGCCGACCTCGGCGTACGGCGCGTTCGGTTCACTGGCGGCGGTGGTCATCTGGGTTTACTACTCGGCGATGATCCTCTTCGCCGGCGCGGAGTTCGCCAAAGTCTATGCCCGCGCGCACGGCGGAAAGTTGCAGCCCTCGGAGTATGCCGTCCCACTGACCGAAGAGGCCCGCATCCAGCAGGGCATCCCGCACGAGCACGCTGTCGCGGTGGCGGAGGCGACGCATCATCTGGATCAGCATCCAAATTACGGCAAGCGACCCCAGCGCGGACCGGGCGGCATCATCGCCACGGGCGTTGCGGTGGGCGTGGGACTGACTGCATGGTTCATTCGCCAGCATCGCCGGCATCAGGAACATTTACATGCGTGAGCGCTCTTAGAACCCTCTCCCCTGTACTCAGGGGAGAGGGCAGGGTGAGGGGACAGCGAGTCGCGACATAGCGCGGTTCGCAAATCGACGGTTAAGTCCCCTCACCCCAACCCTCTCCCCTGAGTACAAGGGAGAGGGAGAAAGCGCATTTGTGTTTCGTGCTTTCGCGGTACGCACATCACAGGCGGGCCGCCCATGCCGCTTATTTTCTGAAGAACGTCTTCCCCTTCGAATTGTATTTGCTCAGCCGATTGTTGACGTACAGGCCTTCGAGCAGAAACTCGCCCGCCGCCGCGAGCATTGCTGGGTCGGCTGGGTCGAGTTGAAGCTCGCGCGCCAGGGCGGTCGCTGCTTGTGGGAGGCCTTTGATTGCCTTCAGGTTTGAAACGAATTCCTCGGCAGATAGATCATCGCCGGCGGGAAATGTGAGATTGCCGCGGAATTGCTCGGTGATGTTGTCGTGTCCGTCGCTCTCATCGACGCGGCCGAAGACCGCTTTCACGGCTTCGCCAACCAATGACTTGATCAGCTTGTCTTCCGCGCCTTCTTCTTCCGCCAGCGTCATCTCGATCTTCCCGCGGCAGGAGGCGATGAGCGAATTCAAATCGCAGATGCGCGGCACAACGCGCTTTTCCCCGGTCATGATCCCACGCCGCTCGGCGTTGCTGATGAGGGTTTCCAAATTCGCGATGCTCGTGCGGACGGAAACGCCCGATGCCTGACTCACATGCGGGCTCGAGCGAGCCAACCTTACGATTTCTTCCACGATCTCCGACATAAAGCGCGGCACTTCCACCTTCACGCCGCTCTCTGATTGCGCTTCGGCTCGCTGAGCCCAGGCATTTTGCTGCGCGATCTGAATGCCTTCGTCGAGTGTCTCGGGATAATGCGTGCGAACGACCGAGCCGATGCGGTCCTTCAGCGGCGTCACGATGCGGCCGCGATTGGTGTAATCCTCGGGATTGGCGCTGAAGACGATGCAGACATCCAGATCGAGCCGAATCGGATAGCCGCGAATCTGCACGTCGCGCTCTTCGAGCACATTGAACAAGCCGACCTGAATGCGCGGCGCCAGATCAGGCAGCTCATTGATCGCAAAAATCCCGCGATTGGAGCGCGGGATCAAACCAAAATGCATTGTCGATTCATCGGAGAGATATCGCCCCTCGGCGTGCTTCACCAGATCGATTTCGCCGATGAGGTCGGCAATGGTCACATCCGGCGTCGCCAATTTTTCCTGGTATCGATCAGTACGATGCACCCATTCGATCTTCGCGTCGTCGCCTTGCTCGGCCACAATCCGCTTGCCGGATTTGGTCGTCGGCATGAGCGGATCATCATTGATATCGACGCCCGATAGCACCGGCAGCCACTCATCCAGCAGTTCAGGCAGCATGCGAATGATGCGCGTCTTTGCCTGCCCGCGCAGGCCCAGGAAAAGCAGATCGTGCTTGGAGAGGATTCCATTGACGATTTGGGGAATGACCGAATCTCGATAGCCGACGATCCCGGGAAATAGTTCCTTCCCATCGCGCAGCCTGGCGATGAGATTTCGCCGCATCTCGTCTTTGACGGAAGTGGGGCGATAACCGGTTTCTTTAAGCTGTCCAACGGTCGCGGGACGAGGATGATTCATATGTGCAAAACCCAGAAAAACTAATGGTTCTGCACAATCATAGCACCGGAAGAGGAAAGTCTACTGATGAGTTTCAGAATGAGTTTCGGGTTTCGAGTTTCAGGTTGGGGCGGGTCGGTATCACGACGCCTTGCGGAGCGGCGGGGCGATGCGGTCTTCGATTGCGGGTTGAATCGTTAGCGGCAATGGATTGGCGGCGTTGCGTAACACGCGCACGAAACGCGCGCCGATTGCGAACAGGCCGGGGATGATCGGCTGCCAGAAGATCACCTGACACAGCACAAGGGCCGGCGTGTCATCGTGCTGCGGCAGGACCAGGGCAAACTCTTCATCGAGGCGCATTTTCTGTTCGTGCAGAAAGCCGATGCCGGCGCTGGAAAGATCGCGCACGGAGACGTTGGTCGCCCCGGGCGTTTCACTGAACGAGAGGGGGATGATGGAGGCGTCGGTGTCGAGGTTCTGCCGCGCCTGGCGGCGCTGGTCGCCGTCGGGGCGATCAGACGACTGCATCTGGCCGATATGATCTGCCAACATTTGGGCGGTCAGTTCCATCGCATCCTCCACAGTCCGATAACAGGAAACGCCGCTCACCCACCGGGCAGCGCCTGTGTGAACTATCGGCCCGTGCAAAGGGCGGCTTGATCGCGTTGCCCTGGGGAATTTCGGTCAGGCGATTGATCAGCGATTCAACAAGGACGATCCGGTGGTCTATCAACGCGCAAATGATGAGGGATGAAGTGGTATTCGCAGAAACTGCGCTACTCAGTCTTCCTCGTGCGCGTCTTCGATTGGCAAGCGGGGTTTGCCGAGGCGCCCAGGTAAGTCGCTCCCAAGCGACGTCGCTGATGTTGATCTCATCGCCGGGCGATGTTGCAATAATCCCATGCCACTCGCGTTCCATCCCGATGATCCGTCATTCAATCGCGCCAATGCGCTGTACCTGGCACATGCGGCGGATGTGGCCTATTGCCGCGCGCCGGCGGAGCAGGCATGGGAACGGCTTGGCCTGCGGACCGTCGCTTTTCGCAACAAGGTCACCCGCACGCGCGGCTTCATCGGCGTATGCGATGACTATGCCATCCTCGCGTTTCGCGGGACTGATCCGGTGACGCTTCCCAACTGGCTGACGGATGTCGTCGTAAAGCTGGTCGAGCGCGATGAGTACGATGGCCGCGTGCATCATGGCTTCAGTTCGGTGCTTCGCCGCACGTGGGACAAGGTTGAAGATGTTCTGGCGGAGGCGGGCGACAAGCCGCTCTTTTTGACCGGCCACTCAATGGGCGGTGCGCTGGCGGTGCTGACCGCCTGCCGCTTGGCGAAGCTGGGCCGCCCGCCGATCGCGACATATACGTTCGGCTCGCCGCGCATCGGCGACCACGCCTTCTGCGCCGGCTACGAGCAGCCCACGTATCGCATCGTCAATCGCCTTGATCTCGTGCCGGAAATGCCGCTGTCATCCCAAAGAAAGCTTCTTCCGCAGACCCCGCGCGCGGCGGATGAAAAGCTCCTCACTCGCATCAAACAATTCGGCCAGCGCGTCCCGTGCTACAGCCACGTCAAAACACTTGTCTACATCGACCGCGACGGCCAGATCGTCCCCGATGCGGATGTGGAGCCGTGGCGCGCCCACGCCGTTGCCCGGGCGATTGCCACGCGAGGGAAGAGTTTTTTGGAAGGGATCACCGACCACCTGATCGCCAATTACATTCGCAGCCTCGAGGGACAGGTGAGCAAGAAGCAAACCGGCGTGAGACGGCGGATTAGAATCGATTGAGGCCATCGATCACTTCGCCAAACCGCGGGCCGCAGAAGTGGATCCATAGACGAAAATCCGAAACCCGAATCCCCGAAATCCGAATCAAATCCGAATGACCAAAATCCGAAATGAGCAGGTCACGCGAAGGGACGAAGCCGCGAAGAGGTGTTTGTCGTTCCTCCGTCGCTTCGCATCTTCGCGTGACATTTTTTTATTGGGAATTTGATTGAACCAATCCGCATGACCAAGTCGGACTCGGGCGCAGCATGCCAGAATCATCAACTCGCGCAGATTTGATGAACTCGCAATTTTCGTCTTCCACAATGCAGGTCCGCGCGTTATTAATTTTGGCGCGAACCACCGGCTCCCCGATGTACCTCTTTTTCAAAGATCAAAAACGATGTCTCCGCGAATCGCCTTGCTCGGTGTTGTTGTATTTGTCGCGTTAGCGGTCGGCGGCCTGGTCCTGTTGCTTATCAAATTAAACGGAGAGCCGCCGCGCCGTCGCTCGTCCTCCGGCACAAAGACCTTTGTCGGCCCGGTACTCACGTTCAAATGGCCGGGGGATCGGCGGCGCTAAGGTTCCGTTGTCAGATGCCGTGAAAAAGCTGTTAAGGTGACATCCACTTTTTTAAAAAGGTGGATGTCACCTTAACAGCTTTTGCTGCTGTCACCTTAACAGCCTTTGCTGTGGTCCGTGGACGTTGAAGTCAGTCGTTGAGCGGTGGCCCGGCAACATTTGGCGCGCCGAATGCCGTCTGATGGCGTCTTTCCTTCTATGAAGCTCTCCCTCCCTATCTTCGCCTTGGCATTCCTGCTGGTCATGTCGTCCCCTGTCTGTTTCGGCATGATGGACATCGAGTTGGTGACCCCGCAACGGGCCAAGGAACTGGGGATGGTGGTCAAAGCCAACGCGGCGGGGCCGGACACCATCCGAATTTCGCTGGAGTTTCCGGTCAGCGGGGAGTTGAAGAGTTTCAGCCGCGCTGATCTGGAAATCATGGACGGCGGCAAGCTTGTGCTGGCCGCGAGCCTGCGCGAGGAAAAGACAAACGAAGGCCATGTGATCGTCAGCTTCGCCGTTGCCCGGGATCAATTGGACAAACTCACCCTAAGGGTTGTGAGCGGCGTTCCAAGAGATATGGTCGGGCATGATCTGCGGCTGAAGGAATTTGTTGATCTGAAGAATCTGAAATGATCGCCTATTTCTTGGCGCTCGATTCCACCAGTACGGTTGTGACCGACAGCCCTTCGCTGTGCATCTCGGCCTTGACCATGCCGCCGGGGATGCGGTCGCTGGTCCAGGTTTTCATTTGGACCGACTCGCGCGTTTCCTCGGCGACCTAGCACGTGTAAGTCGTGCCGGCGACCGTCACGTCTTCCGTGCTCCGCTTGATCGCCGAGTAGTTGGCGGGCTTCGCGATCTTCGCCGGCGTATCCTGCTCTTCTGACAGAAAGTCATAGCGAGTTACGTGCGGCGCTCGAAAATTCTTTTGCCGTAAACCGCGCGGCCACATGGAGTTCGGGGCGACGAAAGATTTTCGGATTTTTATAACTTTTTCACGGTTTTGAGATTCGGTCGGTCGCCACAAGTATCGACCTGGCAATCACTTGCGCGACGAGACAACGCCAAAGGGGGTCATAATCTGTAACTCGTGCTGCTGCAGGGACTTGGGGAACGAAATGGAAACGTTTTGCTATATAGTGAGGAACTAGGTTTTTGAGAGGCACGCAGGCACGAAGGGAGCGGCTTCAGACCTCTGACTTCTTATTGCATCAAGACATTATATATAATGTATGGTGTTAGTTCAGATCACGGCGCGGTAGGTCAGTTGACCCACTACCCACGACATGAGCGGTGTAGAACTGACGACAATGAATCACTTCACTGGCCAAGGCAGTTTCGGCGATGCGGAGAACTTTCCGAACTATGCGGTTGTGGTCATCTGCATTCTGATCGTCGCCTCATTCATCCTGGCCGTAGTGGGGCTTGTCATCCGCGACCGTCTGCGATTGAGGAAGAAGCGAATCGAAGAACGGCACGGGTTTCCACTGGATTAGGTGGCGACCTTGGCCCATGAAGGGATTTCAAAGCTTTGCGGCACGTATGGAAGCGGTCGCTTCCGCGCCACATCGGAGGAGTTGTTAACCAAATGACGCGCGAATTGTTGCGCGGCAAGAATCCGACATGGGTTTGGGAGGCTCAGGGCCGGGAGCCGCGCGGCAAAAGTCGCGCCCACAGCCGCGCAGAGTCGCGCGGGGTTGTCCCTCCGGGGCCCAAGCCCCCTCCCTAGCCCTCCCGCGGAGTACCGGGGGAGGGGATAAAGCTCGCCTCGCGGTGCAATGAAACATGCAACAGGAGCAAATGAAACTAAATGATTAATTATTTGATTCATATCGTTTCATACGGACAGCCGTGGACCGTGGGGATAAGAGCTGTGCCGAAGGAGACCGCGTGAACTCCAATCGCGTTCGATGCAACGTCCAGCCATGGTGCATGCAACCGATTGGTGCAGAAAACGGTGCGAAGGGTTGCATTTCCAGAGGCTTTGATCGCGTCGTACAAAGATGATGAATGACCTCGAGAGATTCAGGAAATGTGTGAGCGGGCCTGATGCTGTCGCGCGGCTCAGGAGTCTTGTCGAGCAAATGCTTACCGACGGGAAGAACCAGACAATCATTCTGAAGGACCTTGAAACGCTTCGGGCCGAACTTCGCATCGCAAATAACGAGAAGGGTGAGGACGCCGTGATGGACGTGATGGACTTTCTTGTCGGCTGGTGTAGTCCTCAAATGCGCCTTCTAAAACCGCCGCAGTAACATTGCGTATCTCGGTGGCGGGGGCCATCCGAGCGACATGCTCGCTCGACAGAACCCCTCCCCTAGCCCTCCCCTGGGGTACCGGGGGAGGGAGTAAGGCAGGACCCTTCGAGTTTCGCATCTCGCACGCCCGGAGTTTGACGCGCCACGCCCTTGCGCCGACTATTGAAGCCTATAGTGATTTCGAACTGAACTTTGACGAGGAACGCATGGCATCGATCAAACTCCCCGATGGGAGCATCAAGGAAGTCGCTGACGGGACGACCGTTGGGCAGGTGGCGGAGTCAATTGGGCGCGGGTTGGCAAAGGCCGCCGTTGTGGGGAAGGTGGATGGGAAGCTTGTCGATCTTTCGCACAAGCTCACCGGCTCACATGAGCTTTCGATCATTACCGATCGCGACGCCGACGGGCTGTCTGTGCTTCGCCATAGCACGGCTCACGTGCTTGCCCAGGCGCTGCGGCATCTTTACGGCGCTCAACTGCAATACACCATCGGGCCGGTGATCGAGAACGGGTTCTTCTACGACTTTGAGTTTCCCAAAGGCGTGAACTTTTCGGTGGAGGATCTGCCGACGGTCGAGAAGGAGATGCAGAAGATCGTCGAACAGAATCTGGCCTTTAGCCGCGAGGAGGTGCCGCCGGGTCAGGCGAAGGAATTGCTGCATGGCGAGGGGCAGCGGTTCAAGGATGAGATCATCGATGAGCTGGACAAGGCCGGCGAGAAGACGGTTTCGATCTATCGGCAGGGTGATTTTACCGATCTTTGCCGCGGACCGCATGTGCCGAGCACTGCGAAGATCAAGGCGTTCAAGCTGAACAGCGTCGCCGGCGCTTATTGGCGCGGCGACAGCAATCGCGAGCAGCTCACGCGCGTGTATGGCACCGCCTTCTTCGACAAGGCGGAACTCGAGAAGCAGCAGAAGATGATCGAGGAGGCCAAGAAGCGCGATCATCGCGTGCTGGGGCCGCAGCTTGGGTTGTTCACCATCGACGATGCGGTGGGGCAGGGGCTTGTGCTCTGGAAACCCAAAGGCGCGATCGTTCGCACGGAGCTGCAGAATTTCATCTCCGAGCATTTGCGCCGGCAGGGATACAGCCAGGTTTTTACGCCGCATATCGGAAGGCTCGGGCTTTATAAAACTTCGGGGCATTATCCGTATTATCGCGAATCGCAATTTCCGCCGCTGGTTGATCGCGAGATGATCGATCAACTGGCGAAGGAAGGTTGCGGCTGCGGAGAGCTGGCCAATCGCATGGAGAAAGGCGAGATCGACGGCTATCTGCTCAAGCCGATGAACTGCCCGCATCACATCCGCATCTTCGCCTCGGAGCAGCGGAGCTATCGCGACATGCCGGTGCGGCTCGCGGAGTTCGGCACCGTCTATCGCTGGGAAAAATCAGGCGAGTTGGGCGGCATGACGCGCGTGCGCGGGTTTACTCAGGATGATGCGCATCTGTTTGTCACCGAAGAGCAGCTTGCCGCCGAGGTGCAGGGGTGCCTTGATCTGGTGAAGATCATTTTCGGTACGCTGGGGATGAGCGATTATCGCGTGCGCGTCGGCATGCGCGATCCGGACAGCGCCAAATATGTCGGCCAACCGGAGCAATGGGACAAGGCGGAGAAAGCCTGCCTCGACGCGGCCAAGAGCCTGGGCGTCCCCTTCACCGCCGAGCCGGGCGAGGCGGCGTTCTACGGGCCCAAGATCGACTTCGTCGTCAAAGACGTCATCGGCCGCGAATGGCAGCTTGGAACCGTGCAGGTGGATTATCAATTGCCCAAGCGCTTCGAGCTTTCGTATACGGGCGCGGATAACAAGCCGCACCAGCCGGTGATGATCCACCGCGCGCCGTTCGGCTCGATGGAGCGATTCATCGGCGTGCTGATCGAACACTTCGCCGGCGCGTTCCCGCTATGGCTCTCGCCGGTGCAGGTGGCGGTGATGACCATCAGCGAAAAGTTTAACGACAATGGAAAGACCGTCGCCGATGCGCTCTCGCATGCGGACATCCGCGTCGAGACGCATTTCAGCTCAGAAAAGATCGGCGCGAAAATCCGCGCGGCCTCGATGATGAAAGTGCCGTACATGCTCGTCCTCGGCGAAAAGGAACAAGCCGAAGGAAAAGTGGCGGTTCGTCATCGGACTGATGGAGACAAGGGTCAGATTTCGCTGGAAGAATTTATCCAGCGATGTGAACAGGAAATCAGCAGCAAAGGGAAGGCGCATGTGACGGCGAGTTAGCCCTCGCCTCGTAGCATTTACCTGCTAGAATTGTACTGTGGCGCGTGTCTACCTTGAAACCAGTTTCTTTAGCACGTGCGCGACGATTCGCACGAGCCCGCTCGATCAAGTCCGCAGAGCGACGAGCGTCAGTTGGTGGCAGCGATACTCCGGCGCCTTTTCGCTATGCATTTCGCCAGAGGTTGTTCGCCAACTGTTGAACCCCAATTTCCCGGCGGCAGTTCGACCCCGCTCTGGTACTGTTGCGCGGTTTGGACGAGTTGGCTTTCACCGAAGAAGTTGAGACAGTTGCCGCCCTGCTCGTCCGAGAACGAGTCATGCCCGGCCCGGCTTTGGAAGGCGATGCACTGCATATGGCCTTCTGCATTGTTCATCGCGTGGACTATCTGCTTACGTGGAACCAGAAGCATCTGGCCAACCCAAACAAGCGCACTCACTTGGCCGTAGTATGCGGTCGATTGAAACTCAGCGTGCCTCAGGTCGTGACGCCAGACCTGATGATCGTGGAGGACAGCAATGAACACGAATAATAACAAGCAGCACGACGAACCGCAGACTGCCGTCGACGACGTGCGGCGGGTACGGGAGCAGATTGCCCGGCAACACCAAGGTGATCTTAAGGCGCACCGGCAGGAAACCAATCAGATCGCGGCGGAGTATCGTGCGAAGTTGGGACTGAAGCTTGTCCAACCCCCAGTGCGCGAAGATGGTATGGTTGGGTGACCAATCAAGGTCCAGATAGGGAGCTGTTCGGCCTCCGTAAATCTACATTTGTTCCTTGCAATCTTGCTTGGACTTGCGGATGATAAGGCCGATAAAATCCGGGGAAGTGCGTCGCCATTGATCCGGGTTGTACGCCGTGGTGGAAATCACTTTCTTCTGGCGGCGGGATATTGTTTGATAACCTCGCGGCAAAGGCGTTTATACGCCGCCGCAAACTCCCTCACGGTCGGGCAACAACTGGACTGGGGCCGTGGGTGAATTAACTTTTCCCCATGCCCGGCGGCTCGTTTGTGCGTGCCGTTGGTGGTATTCGGCCCAGATAGTCTGTTACAGGAGATCAAGGCCATTTCTACGAATTTTCGCCACAACGAGCAGATCCGCATCTCACCGGTGCGTCTGGTCAACGATAAAGAGGAGCAGATTGGGATCGTTTCGACGGCCGAAGCGCTTCGCATGGCCCGTGAAGCTGGTCTCGATCTGGTTGAAGTCGCTCCCAATGCCCGCCCGCCCGTCTGTCGAATCATGGATTACGGCAAATGGCGCTATCAGCAGCAAAAGAAGGAAGATAAATCGCGCGCCAGCAACAAGGGCGGCCGCCTCAAGCAGATCAACATCGACACCATCCGCATCGGCGAGCACGATCTTGAGATCAAGATCAACCGCGCCCGCGACTTCCTCAAGGAAGGCAACAAAGTGCAGTTCACCCTGCGCTTTAAGGGCCGCGAGATGGCGCACCTTGATCTTGGCCGCAACCTGTTTATCAAGGTGAAGCAGGAGCTTTTCCTGGTGAGCAAGATAGAGCGCGACGCCAAGATGGAAGGCAAGCGCATGACGCTGGTGCTTCAGCCGGACCACAAGGATCCGAACAAGCTCAAGCCGTCGGATCAGGCCGCGGCTAACCGCGCCGGCAGCCCGCTGATCATTCCACAGCGGCCGCCGATCGGCCCGGTACCGGGTAGACCCGGTGCGCCCGCCGCCGCTGCGCCGATTCCCGGCAAGGCGCCCGCCCCGACGACGGCCCCAGCACCCGCGCGGCCCGCGGCTGCGCCCGCCGCGGCGGCTCCGGCGCGTCCCGCGCCGGCTGCTCCTAAGCCTGTCGGTGCACCGAGCTAGCAGCGAATTGTCCCCTCCTCCGGTA
>DATBDZ010000301.1:0-8362 GCA_036276235.1 Humisphaera sp.
CGCGGGATGCGGAGCCGCCTCCAATTTGGAAGAATCCGTGTCCCGCATGAGGTGGGTTGATTATTTCGTGGGTTGAGGGGGAGTCAAGTTTGGGGAGGGACGGAGGGACGGAGGGACGGAGGGACGAAGAGGTGGACCAGCGGTCCAACCGCTACGCGGGCTGTCGCGCAAAAATGAGAGGACCTTACAAATTCATAGCGTAGCGGTCGGACCGAAGGTCCACTTCTCCAATCGCGTCCCTCCGTCCCTCCGTCCCTTCGTCCCTATGTTCCTTCGTCCCTATGTTCCTTCGTCCCTGTCGGGTGCGTGACACTTTAGGCGATTAGAGGATCGTGTAAGATGGGATTATTGGTTGAGACCCAATTTCATGGAGGATGCCATGGCTGCAAGAACGACACGGACGGAAGCTCGCCAGCGGCTGCTGAAGACGTTTCAGGCCGCGTTGGATCGGATGATCCCCGAGGATGAGTCCGAGCCTTTGAGGGGGACGAGTTTTGGCGACTGGGAGGACCAGGCGGACGCGTTCAAACGAGCGGTGATTCCCACGCTGCTTGAAGAGCGTGCGGCCTTGGAACACAACGCACAAGTTGCAGGCGGAGGACACTGCCCGCACTGCGGCTCGGATTCGGTCTACCTGGAGAAGCAGACCACCCATCCGGAGGTGCTTTCGCCGGACGGACCGGTGGTGATTGCCAAGCAGCACTGCCGCTGCCGCACTTGTGGCGGCTCTTTTTCCCCCTCAAAATCGTGACTGGGCGTTGCCCTCGGAAGCGGATCTCACGCCGCACGCGGCCGAGCGAGTTTGCCGGGAGGCGACGCAAAAGTCATTTGACGAGTCGGCGCGGTCGCTGAACCTGGACTGGCAGACACACCTGGACGGCAAACAGGTGCAGCGTTGGTCCGAGGCGTTTGGGGATCGGGCGGTGCGTGAGCGTGACCGGGCGGTTCTGGCGCATCAGCAGGGCCAGCGGCCCTGCGGCCCGCCCAACGCGCCGGCGCTGCTGGTGATCGGAGTAGATGGGGGACGCTATCAAAGCCGCGAGAAAGACCCGCGGACCGCCAGCCGCTGGCGCGAGGACAAGGTGGGCACGGTCAGCAGCTATCTGCCCGGCGACGGGACCGAGCAGCATCCCCCGCAAAAACTGCTGACGACGCACGTGGCGACGGCGCGCGACGCCGCGGCGTTGGGCCAGATGATCTGCCTGGAAGCGCAGCGGCGAGGATTGCGGGAGGCAAAAGCGGTGACTCTGATAGCCGACTGCGCCAATTGGATTGATCCGCTACACGAGGCGTACTTGCGTTGTTGGCCGCGTATCGCCGACTACGAACATGCCGTGGAACACCTGTGGGAGGCCAGCCGCGCCGTACTGGGCGATGCGCCGGGGGTGCCGAAACTGGCCGGCCACTTGGAAACGCTTCTGTACGATGGAAAGGCCAGGCGTGTGATCACGCTGCTTGAGAAAGAGGCGAGCAAACTCGGCCCGCCGCAGGACCACGATGGCGAGCAACATCCCCGCCGCGTGCTCGCTCGCGAGATCGGCTACTTCCAGCGCAATCAACAACACATGAACTATCCGCACTACCGGGCCAAAGGATGGCCCATCGGCTCGGGCAACACCGAAGCCGGCGTCAAGCAATTCAACAAACGGGTCAAAGGCACCGAGCAATTCTGGAGCGAACGCGGCATCGAAGCCATCCTCACGCTTCGCGCCATGTGGATCTCGCAAGACCAGCGATGGGCCGACTACTGGAAGTCAAGAGCTGCGTACAGAACCGCCGCCTAAAGTGTCACGCACCCGTCCCTGTCCCTCCGTCCCCAAGAATTTTGACTTTCCCCCCCCAACTTGTCACAATCACGCGGCTCAACCTCTACGCAATTTGAGGAGATGTCTTCGATGCGCGCACCTTGGAAATCCACACCGATGAAAAGCATTGCAAGAACCCGTTTCGTGGCTGCCGTGATCGCGGCGGCGGCGCTGCCGGCGCTTGGCGCGGGGCCAGCCGCCTCCGTCAGTTCCAGCGATGAAGCCAAAGTCTTCCAGCAAAAGGAAACCGGCTATAAGGAAATCGCCGCGGCCGATCAATCATTCGCCAAGATCGCCGAATCGCAGGTGGCGATTCAGCGACTGGTGGGGCGGATCAACGCGCTGACGCGGCAGATCGCCGCCAACAATCAGGCGATCGCCGGCCTTAATAAGCTGAATCCGACCAAGGCACTGGAAGTCCAGGCCAAGGCGCTGGCCGCCGCCAAGTCGGGCGCGACGGCGTGGTTCCCCAGCGATAACGATGTCGCCGCCGTCCCTTCGCTGGCGATGGCGCAGAAGAAGGTCGCCGACGTTCAGCAGGAGATTTCGGCAAAGCAATCCGCGCGCGGCGATCTTGAAAAGCAGCGCGGCACCGCCTCCACCCAGGCTCAGCAACTGTTTCAGCAAGCCGACGGACTGAACGGCCAACAGGGGCTGGATGTTTACACGCAGGCTTGCGCCCAACGGAAATCTGCCGCCGATCTGACAGCGCAGATGGAGGACATTGACGCAAAGCTCGCGCTGCTTCAGAAGGATCTTTCGCTCGCGCAAGCGCGCCAGAAGCAAGCCGAAAGCGCCGTCGCGAGGATTGAGGAACTGACCAAGGCAACGAATGACGGCTGGGCCGCCACGCAAAAGCAGATCGAATCTTACACGGCGATGTCCACCGCGCTGCTCAACGGCAGCGGGGCGGCAACGCAGCCCAGCGGCCCGCCGGCATCAGTTGCCGACGCGCTGGCCGCGCTCAACGCGGAAGTGACGGCAGTCGCCGCCAACCGCACAACCGCCGATACCCATCTCACCGCCGCCAGCAGTGCCTTCAGCCAGGCGGCAAACGCCAGCCGCTCCATCGGCCAGGGTTATAAAGCCCTCAAGGGTGAGCATCCGCTTTCAGCGGAGATGCCGGCGTGGGACGCGTCGCTCACCGTCTTTGAAGTCGGCGGCCCAAGCCTGCTTAAGGCCCAAGCCGAGCTTCGCAAAGCGCAGATGTACGCCGACGCCGCTTATGAAGCCGCGGCACGCGGAAGCTCCCTGAAAGACCTCAAGGCGGCTTTGGACGAAGCAAAGCTGACGCATAACCTCGTGACAAACAATACAGTTTCCGTCCCCGAAGGCGAAAAGACCGAGGCGGTCCTCAAGGCAAGGACTGAATTCGATAACGCCGCCAAGGATCTCGATGCGGCAATTTCGTCCAGCACGGGAAACGGTCAGGATGCCGCCAAGCTGACCAAAGCCGTCGAAGAATATTCGTACGGCGTGTTGCTCCGAACGATTCAAGATGACAAATCATCAGAGCACCTCAGCAACGCGCGCGACTTGGTCGGGCAGGTAAAGATGGCGCTTCCGCCGCTGCCGGCGGAGATGTCGCCCAAGGCGGAGCCGTCTGGTGCGCCGGCGGGCGCCGCCGCAGCACCAACTAGTGCAGGCGCGAGCACGGCGACAATGCAAAGCGTTGCAGGCAAATATAAGCTCCAGAGGGGAGATCCAGCCGAAAAGGGAAGCTTTTACTCAATCGCGATCCTCGAGCTTAAGGCGGACGGCACTGCGTCCCTCGCGGCGACGATGCCAAAGATTGGGCAATTGGAAACTATCATTAATACCAAGGCTGGTGGAAAGTGGGTGCTTGCCGGAGACACGGTGACGCTCACGCTCGACGCCGACGAAACAGGCAAGCCGGTTCCCGCAGAGGATAAGGAGATGAAGTTCACTGTCGCCGCCGACTTGAAGCGACTAATTGGAGGAGAATCTGCAGAGTTTGTGCGACAGGAGTGAACGGCGAATTGCTGTGCGGTGCGTGTGCCTGTCGCCGTCCGCTCGTGGTGGGCGAGTTTTGTAGGGTGGGTGTACTCGCCCACCATTTCCGCTCCTTGGACGAATGCCACCATCCGCAAAGAAGACTCGGCGGGATAAATCCCGCCCTACGTTGCGCGTTCGTGTAGGGCGGGATTTATCCCGCCATTTTCTTGATCATGCGTTCTCCCGCAATTCCGCTTCGCCCCGCTCTTTCGCATCTCCGATAGCGCCCGTATAACCATCGCGATATGTCCGAAGCCAGCCCGCTTGATGATTCCATTGCGTCGCAGCAGTCACCTCAGGACACCGCCCCGCCGAAGGGCGCGCTGCTGAGCATCTTTCTGATCGTCGCCACCGATCTGCTTGGCTTTGGCATCATCATTCCGCTGCTGCCGTTTTATGTGAAGGTGCCGCAGGATCATCCGTTCAGGGTCACTCTGCTTTTCTCGATTTACTCGATCTGCCAGTTTCTGGGCGCGCCAATTTTGGGGATGATCAGCGATCGCGTTGGCCGCCGGCCGGTGCTGATCTTTTCGCAGATCGGCAGCGTGATCGGATATCTGCTGCTGGGGATCGCGACGGACATTCATTGGGTGAACCCGATGACGATGCTGATCCTGATCTACGCCTCCCGCGTGATCGACGGCTTCACCGGCGGCAACATCTCCACCGCGCAGGCTTACATCAGCGATGTCACCACCCCAAAGAACCGCGCCAAGGGAATGGGAATGATCGGGGCGGCGTTTGGCATCGGCTTCTTCATCGGCCCATTCTTGGGCGGCGTGCTCGGCGGCATCCGCGTCAGCATCCCCGCTTACGCGGCGGCAGCATTTTCCGGCGTCGCCGCGCTGCTCACTTATGCCCGGCTTCCCGAGAGCCATCGGCATGTGCAGACCGAAGCCGAGCTGTGGCTGCATCCGAGCAGATTCGTGCCGATCCTTCGCAAATCAACGCTCATGCAGCTCATCCTGATCGCATTCTGCCTGATGGCGGCGTTCGTGATGATGGAAAGCACGATCGGCCTGTTCCTCAACCGCGCGTTCAACTGGAACCAGCGCAACGTCGGCCTCTACTTCGGCTTCGCGGGGATCATCATCGTGATCGTGCAAGGCGGCTTGATCGGCCGCTTGACAAAGAGAGTCGGCGACTGGGTCCCCGCGATCGCCGGCCCGGCGCTGGTGGCGCTCGGAATGCTCGGCCTGATCTGGGTCGGCTGGCGGCCGGTGCTGTGGATTCTTCTGCTCGCCGGCGCGGTCAACGCCATCGGCCGCAGCATCCATCAGCCGACGATGTCGTCGCTGATCTCGCGCTTCAGCGACCCGCGCGAGCAGGGCATCGTCTTCGGCATGTATCACGGCATCATGAGCCTAGCCCGAGTCGCCGGCCCGATTCTCGCCGGGCTTACGTATCCGTATCTTCGCAATACGGGCCAGTTCGTCCTCGCGGGTTTCATCGCGCTTGCAATGGCCGTGTGGACGATGGCGCTGAAGCAGGCGCATCCGGAGTCGGTGCAGGTGCCTGGAAGTGTTGGGCCGGTCGCTGTTGCGGAATAGAGACGAGCGTGAACAAACCGATTGATTATGAGCCGCTGAAATCCGAGCCCGCGCGGCGCGGGAGCCGCTATTGGTTTGTGTTTTTGGTCGTGCTCGCAATACCCATTGCGTGGTATCTGTTTCTCCTGGCGGTGATGGGGATACTTACGCTATTCGGCCGCCGCGATTGGCTGGACTATCTGGCCCACTGAGTTTTCCGATCGTAACACCAGAGTGGGCTGGTCATTTGATGAGTTTTCGTAGGGTGGGCGTACTCGCCCACCGCGAGCGGCGGACGGTGGGCGAGTACGCCCACCCTACGTGGCTTCTAAAACTACTGGTGATTCGTGAATCTCGGATGCTGTCATGCTGAAGTACTCTGAAGCATCTGGCCCATTCGCGCGAGGCGGCCAGATGCTTCGGAGTACCTCAGCATGACGGTTGCTAGATAATGTCTGCGGGCTCGGTTTGGACGAACGATGAATCTCTCAAGCGGCTTAGATGGTCTTCGCTCCCTCGCCCCCGGCGCGGTGCTCTCGATCGGCAACTTCGACGGCATTCACCTCGGTCATCGTCGACTGCTGGCGATGGGACGATCGCTGCGCGACCAGCACCCCGGCGCGCGGCTGGCGGTTGCTACCTTTGAGCCGCATCCGTTTACCGTGCTGCGGCCTGGCAAAGTGCCGCCGCGATTGACGCCTCTGGCGATCAAACGCGAATTGCTCGCCGAGCAGGGAGTGGATGATCTGATCGAGCTGGCGCCGGAGCCGGCGATCCTCGATCTGAGCGCGGAGAGTTTCTGGGAGATTTTGCGCGATCAGGTGCGGCCATCGCACTTGATCGAAGGAAACGATTTTAATTTCGGCAAAGCCCGCGCCGGAAACATCCAGCGCCTCCGCGAGTGGGCGGCGGCAAGCAACGTCACGCTACATGTCGCCGAGGATGTCGAAGCGCCCTTGCTTGATCTGCATGTCGTGCCCGTCAGCAGCACATTGATCCGCTGGCTGCTGGCGCGCGGGCGCGTCCGCGACGCGGCGATCTGCCTCGGCCGCGCGTATACGCTTGTCGGCCCCGTCATCAAAGGCCATCAGCGCGGCCGAGCGCTGGGCGTTCCCACCGCCAACCTGGATTGCCATCAGCAACTGATCCCCGCCGACGGCGTCTATGCCGCTCGCTGCGCAATCGATGGGGCCATGTGGCCGGCCGCCCTAAGCATCGGCACGCTGCCGACGTTCGGCGATTCATTGCGGCAAGTTGAGGCGCACTTGATCGGCTTCAATGGCGATCTCTATGGCCGCACGATCTCAATCGAGATTATCGATTGGGTGCGCGAGCAGTGGAAGTTCTCGAACATCGAGGCGCTCAAAGCGCGGATGAGCCAGGATATTGGGCTCTCGGCGGAACCTGCTGATCCTTGTGGTTGGCTCATCCGAAAGCATCCAGCACTCGAAGACGAAAGTGCGTGAAATTGGTCATGCCGCCGGTTCGCCACAGGATGGTTCGCAGGCCGCGGTTGAAGCCTTCGGTGCGGCCGTTGCTTGAGCGGCTCACGAAGTAGTTGGCGATCTCGGTCATCCAACTCTCCACCATCTTGTAAAAGGGTTGCAACGCGGCAATGCCTAATCGCCGGCCGCGGCGACACCAGTCGTCCAGGCAAAACACGCCAGCCGACGTCGCTTTGATGTTGGGTTCCTCAAAGATCTGCCGCAGCTGATCGCGGTGCTCGGCCAGCACCGCCAGCGCGGGGAACTGCGCTTTGAGTTGATCCAGTTGCTGGCGTTGCTCCTTGGTCAGATGCTCGGCGTTGGTGATCCACAGCCAGCGCGAGCCTTTCAGCGCCGACGCGGCCTCCTTGGGCAGCGTGTTCTGAATCTCACGTCGCCCCTTCTCCAGTCGATCCTGAAAATGCTTCATCACGTGGAAGCGATCGACGACGATGCGCACGCGATCGCCCAGCACCTCGCGTACGGCGGCCGCGTAGCCGTCCCACATGTCGGTTGTCACTTCCTCCACTTGCGCCAGCAGTCCCGAGTCGCGTCCCGCCGCCAACCACGCTTTGACCGTTGATTTATCGCGGTTTTCCAGCACATCCAGCACACGGGCGTTGGTGTGATCGATCAGCACGCAGCAGTATTGCCGGTGTCTTTTTTTAAAGAGAGCTCGTCGATCCCCAGCGAGCGGATCGGCTTCAGTACACCGGCCGGTGCCCGCTGCTGCTTGCGCTGGCAGTGCTGGTAGTACCATCCCTCAGCAGTCTTGGGCGCAATGTCCAGGAAGCGCGCGGCAGAACTCAGATCGCTTTGCCGAACCAACTGCTCCAGCCGTTCCAGCAATCGCTCGGTGGCGTGCGCGCCCTGCGCCAACGCCGCGAACGCAGGCGTAAAAAAGTGGTCACAGGCGCCGCAGTGGAACTGCCACATCTTCACGGACAGTTCGGTCCGCCAGCGACCCAAGGGCAGGTCCAGGACCGCACGCTCGCGGCACAGATGCCGCTGCTCGGTAATGCCCTGGCAATGTGGGCACATGGCGACGGCGGCTTTGGGCACGATGGTCAACGTGCGAACATGCCTGGTCCGATCCTGGCTGACATGCACGACTTCGAATTCATCCAAGTCCAGCAGGGAAGAGAACAACGTCAGTTCCACCGACTCATTTGTAGCCGCATCCATTCGGCGTCCTCCGTAAAAAAACCCCCTTAAGTCATACCACAACAGGTGGTAGGGTCGTTGTCCAAATCAGCAGGTTTCGCAGAGAGCCGGATATTGAAGAGACGGTCAATCGAGCACGGGATGAAGCGGCGCGGGCCATTGCGGCAATCTAAGCGGCCGTGTGCCTGCATCGCGCGCGTTCAGACGGAGGCGCGCGCCTTCTCCCTCTCCCCTGTACTGGGCCCGTCGATTTAGTCGGCGGCGGGTGGAGAGGCGATCGCAGATAATTTCGTCGCGCCTATTCTGATGTCGAGCCTTCGATGGATTTATCGACGCCAATTTTCGCACAACAATCCTGGACCCC
>DATBDZ010000302.1:0-23658 GCA_036276235.1 Humisphaera sp.
CCCCCACCCTAACCCTCCCCCGGAGTACCGGAGGAGGGAACAAGACTCGTCGCCGATATCGTCACGCACGCGCCGATCACGACCCTGCAACGTCACCGCAAGAATCGCGAACGGCGACCTAATCCGCCGATTCCGCACTCAGCCGGGCTTCATCCAGATCCAGCTCATGCTGAACCTTTCGCAGAACATCATCGCTGATTGTGCCATCATCGCGCAGAAGGATCAGCATCTCCCGCTCGGCGGTCAGTGCCTGGCGGCGGACTTGTTCATCCGAAACACACCGGGCCTCTTCATCTGCGGCGCCGGTCGTCTCATATGCCTCGATGATCTGCAATCTCTCTTTATAGCGGCCACGAATGCGATCGATCATCTCGTCGGTGGCTTCGCCGAGGATCGAGAGGGCCTCGAGCCGCGCCAGGGCGGCGTGAGTTGCCTCGCGGCGGGCGATGGCTTCTTCGCGATCGTCAATGTCATCGCCGCGCAAGCCCAGCAGGCGAATGACGGCGGGAAGGGTCAACCCCTGGAAAACCAGCGTGCCGAGGATCACGCAGAAGGTGATGAAGAGAATGTAATCGCGCCCGGGAAATCCGTGCGGCAGCGCAAGAGCCGCCGCCAGGGAAACTATTCCGCGCAGGCCTACCCACCCGACAACAAAGACCTGTCGCCCGGGCGGCGTGGAATGGCGCTGGGCGATCTTTTTGAAAATCCGGCGCACCAGAAAAGTCGCTGAGAAAACCCAGCCGAGGCGGACGAGGATTGCCGCCACCGTCACCAGCGCGCCGCCGGCCAAAAGTCCGCCGCGCGTGTGATTCGATTGTTTGAGTGCGCCGACGATGATCGGAAGCTGCAAGCCGATGAGGATGAAGATGACGCCGTTCAGCAGGAAGACCAGCGTTTCCCAGGTTCCATAGAGGCGCAGTCGCTGATTGGGACTAGTGATCCGCGGGATATCGCGGCCGATGAATATTCCTGCCGTCACGACGGCAAGGACCCCGGAGACACCGCACCACTCCGCCGGCAGGTACGCGAAGAAGGGGGTGAGCAATGACAAGGCGCTTTCGACCGCCTGCTCGCGGATTCGCGGGCGCAGCCAGCCAACCAACCAGCCGACGGCGTATCCGACCACAACACCGCCGGTGCCCACCCAGAGAAATCGTCCTCCCGCCGACCAGATGGAAAACGTCCCCGCGGTCGCCGCCGCCACGGCAAAGCGATACGCGACCAGGGCCGAAGCATCGTTCACCAGCGATTCGCCCTCAAGGATGGTGATGATGCGTTTGGGAATGCGCATCTGCTGAAGCACGGCGGTGGCCGCCACGGCATCCGGAGGTGAGACGATCGCCCCCAGCACAAACGCCGCCGGCCAACTCAGCTCCGGCGCCAGGAGCCGCGCGAGCATCGCCACGACCACCATCGTAAAAAGAACCAATCCGACCGCGAGCATCGAAATGGGCTGCAGATTGCTGCGGAAATCCCGCCAACTCGTCAGCAGCGCCGGATAGTAAAGCAGCGGCGGAAGAAACAGCAGAAAGATCAGATCGGGCTGAAGATCAGGCCGCGGCAAATGCGGAATGAACCCCAGCGCCAGCCCGCCCGCAACCAGCATGACCGGATAAGGCACGCGAATCCGCGCCGCCAGCCAAACAAACGCCGCGGCGGCGGCGAGCAAGCCGATGATTGTTTCGGTGGCATGGTCCATGACAATTCAATGCTCGCTCCCGTTCCTATCCGATAAGCAGCCATACCGCCAACATATCGGCCGGGGCCGATCACGATAAGGTACGGTCTTTTGTGAAACTAAGTCGCAGCCTGCATTGATGGGCAGATTGAGTTGGTTTGAATTTCCCGCCCCACGCGCACCCCGTCATGCTGAGGTACTCCGAAGCATCTGGCCGACTCACGCAAATGGGCCAGATGCTTCGGAGTACCTCAGCATGACGGTTATTCTGATCTGACCGGATTTCCCCACCGCACGTCGCCACAAATGAAAGTTACACCCTGCGACGGCAAGCCCGGCGTGCTCGGGCTCACGCAAGGCTCTTCTTCACAACCTCGCGCATCTTTTCGATGCCCGTCTTCGCGACCTTCTCAGGATTCTCTTTCCAGTAGTCGCGATTAAACAGTTCAAGGGAGAGATAACCGCGGAAGCCGCTGTCGCGAAGGTCGGGGAGGATTTGCTTGAAGGGGGCGACGCCGTCGCCGGGGTAGACGCGATGCGCATCCGTGATGTGTGCGCGATCGGGCGAGGCGGGAAAATCGTTCATGTGGATGACGTGCAGATTCGCGCCATTGATCTGGCGAAGGCTCGTGTAGTCGGTGCCGCCTTTGTGCAGGTGATAGATGTCAAGCAGCATGCTCGCATCCGGTCGGGCTGATTCGATGGCGACGAACGCCACATCGGCCAGACGATTGAGACACTTGGAGTGTCCCCACAATTCCAGCAGCGGATGCACGCCGGTCTTCTCGCCCAACTCCAGCAACGCGCGATAGCGCTCGGCGGCCTTATGGAGATCGAGATTGGCGTTGTCAGTTGCGCCCATCGGCGGAGCCGCGATGTGCTTGGCGCCGATCTGGGCGACGGTGTCCATGTCGCGCTTCATCTGCTCGAAGCCGGCGGCTCGCCGCGTGTCGTCATCGACGACCCAGTTGGCGAAGGCGATCGCATCCTCAACCGTGATTCCGGCATCGCTCAAACGCTTCGCCAGGTCGTTGAGCGAATTTCCCTTTTTTACATATGCATCAATATCGCGAACCCAAGGCTCGATCGCGTGATAACCCGCCTTCGAGGCGACGGTAATCTGCTCGACGATGCTCAGATTTGCGCCGCTGATTGTGCTGGTATTGAGGCAGTAGCCGAACGGTTCGTCGGCGGGGCGGTTGGATTGCTCGGCGGCTTTCACGGTGGAAGCCATCGTCGCGCTGAGCGTCGCCGACGTCAAAGCTATTGTCGCCGATCCAAGAAGCTGACGCCGCGAATGGGTGCTGGGCATTGTTTCCATCCTGTTTTGGTGGTTTCTTTAAGGGTAGCAGCCGGGCTTGAGCGCCGCTAGAGTTGGATGGGACGCGCGTTGGAAATGCGCGACGTCCGCGCGACCGTTTTTCTCCCTCCTCCGGTACTCCGGGGGAGGGCAGGGGTGGGGGCTGTACGAGACGCGCGTGCTGCGCGAACCGCCCCCACCCTAACCCTCCCCCGGGGTACCGGAGGAGGGGATAAGATTCGTCGCAGGCATCTCACCGGCGACTTGGAACCAACCGATGCCCCTCAAGACCAAACGTTGGAATGATCCGCAGGAACCGGACGATGGCTTTCGGCTGCTGATCACGCGCTATCGCCCGCGCGGCGTAAGCAAGGCGGACGAAACCTGGAACGAGTGGCGGCCGGCACTTGGCCCGTCGCGCGAGCTTCATGCCGCCGTCTACACCGACAAAGCGTCGCCGATTGACTGGAACAGCTATCGACGGCGTTATCTGCAAGAGCAGTCGAAGAATAAGCCGATCATCGCGGAACTCGCGGGCCGAGTGAAATCGGGCGAAACCATCACGCTGCTCTGCTCGTCCGCCTGCGTGCGCGAGAGCCGCTGTCATCGGTCGATTCTTCGCGAGCTGATCGAAGCGGAGATGGAGAAGGGCCAATGAAGCTTGCGAAACTTTTTTCAATCTACCTCGCACTGATTGGCCTGACGACGATTTGCCGCGCGGCGGAAATTCATCTGGATGTTGTGCAGCTTGATCGCGATCGGGTTTTGAAAGCGGCCGATCAATTTCTAAACGAGGCGCCAATCACGATCACCTCGTTCCGCGCCGATCGCAGCGCCGGTGGCGTCCATGATTTCTTCTCCGAAGGCGACTACTGGTGGCCTGATCCTGCCAATCCGAATGGCCCCTACATCCAGCGCGATGGGATGACCAACCCGGATAATTTTGTGGAGCATCGCCAGGCGCTATTCCGCATGTGCATTCAGGTGCCGGCGCTTACGGCGGCATTCAAAATTACTAGCGACACAAAATACGCGCGGCATGCCGTCGCCCATCTGCGCGCCTGGTTCATCGATGAGCCGACACGGATGAATGCGAATCTCCAATATGCGCAGGCGATCAAAGGAATCACAACCGGCCGCGGCATCGGCATCATCGACACAATTCATCTGATCGAAGTGGCGCGAAGCGTTGCGCTGCTCGAGCGAGCCGGCGCGCTGTCGGCCGATGATGCGACGAAAATCAAGAAATGGTTTGCCGACTATCTGCAGTGGATGACCACGAGCAAAAATGGTCAGGACGAAAGGAAGGCCGTCAATAACCACGGCACCTGCTGGATAATGCAGGCGGCGGCGTTCGCGATGCTCGTCAGCGATGAGCCAAAGCTCGCCGAATATCGCAAGCGATTCAAGGAAGTTTTGCTGCCCAATCAGCTTGCCGCCGACGGCAGCTTTCCGCAAGAGCTTCGGCGGACCAAGCCTTATAGCTACAGCCTCTTCAATCTCGATGCGATGGCGACGATCTGCCAGATTCTTTCCACGCCTGCCGACGACCTCTGGACTTACTCGACGCCTGAAGGAAAGAACATGAAGCAGGCAATTGAGTTCATGTATCCATTCATCGCGGACAAGTCGAAGTGGCCGCAGAAGCCGGATGTGATGTTTTGGGAGCAGTGGCCGGTGAGATCGCCGTCGTTGCTGTTTGCGGGTTTGGCTTACCACGAGCGAAAGTATGTGGAGCTTTGGCAGAAGCTGGAAGCCAATTCGACGAACGAAGAAGTGCTGAGGAATCTGCCGGTGCGCCAGCCGGTATTGTGGGTCGAGCACGGGCAATGAATATCAGCAACGTAGGGCGGGATAAATCCCGCCCTACATTGCTGATGCTCATTTGGACAGCTTCAACACGATCGCGCTGGCGTGTGGGACTATTGGGTTGGCGCTATCGGCGGAAAAAGCGATGACCTCGGCGAGCCCCGAATTCCAACTGCCATTTTCAGCGACGACTGCATTGGCAAAGCGCACGCCGTCCTTTGCTTCGATTGAGGGCGCGGTCAAGCGATGGGCTTCGATACGGTTCACGCCGGCCGGCATGGCGAGTTCGATCGCGGCGTCGCGGGTGAGATCTTTGTTGATCACGGTGACGAAGATGGCTCCATCTGTTGCCTTCGTAGCATACGCCGTCAGATTCAAATTAGTCTTCTCGATCGTTGCCTTGATAAGCTGTCCATGGCCCGCCATCGCGAAAACAAGCATTCCGTAATATTCCGGCCGCGCGGAGCAATCGCCGTTGGCGTCGTGGATGATCGGCGAATAGTGGCTGATGAAGCCAAGCTGATTGATGTCGGTTTCCATGTTCACGCCACTGCATCCGTGGGCGGCCAGATTGAACATGTAATCGAGGCACCAGAGGGCCGAGGCGTAGGTGTTGCTGACGCCGTCTTTTCCGCCGCCGAAGAAAGAATTGACTTCGTTGATGCGATAATCCAGATGACGATCGGCAGTGAGCTTGTGCAGGGCGATGAGGCGCGCATCGAAAGCCTCATCGCGCGCCAGCAGATGCTCGATCGTCGCATCGGCATTGCGCGCGCTGGTGCGGTAATAGTGATGGGTCGCAAGCCTCATGTCCGCCGACTCGGCGGCAACGAATTTCTCCACGAACGGCAGGCTGCTCGCCGAATCCGGGCCGGAAAACGCCGCGCGGGGAAGACGAGCGCGAATCGCAGCTTTGTACTCCAGATAGGCGGCATGGTACGCGTCGAAGTCCTTTGAGAATTTGCGCATCAAATC
The DNA here is from genome assembly GCA_036276235.1 of Humisphaera sp. GTDB lineage: Bacteria > Planctomycetota > Phycisphaerae > Tepidisphaerales > Tepidisphaeraceae > JANWHF01. The sequence continues at coordinate 5,763 of DATBDZ010000302.1, forward strand.
GACTTCATTGCCGATCTCGAAAGAGTGCAGCTGTGTTCCCAAGGCCGCGTCCACCGCTATTGCTTCCTCGACGGCTTCCTCCTTGCTGCCCGTTCCGAGGTTCAGGCCCCACATAACCTTCCAGCCGGTTGCGCGGGAAAAATCGGCAAGGTCGGTCAAGCTCGTCTGATTGATGATGGTTACTTCCCGCTCGGTTTTGGCAGCCGCAGTTCCGTTCGCGACAAACCGCGTGTGATCCGAGACGTTCCCGCCAATGCGGATCAGGCCCTGGCGGCCAAGATTGCCGTAAAGGCGGATCATCTGCGCGTTCTTGGCCGCGAAGAAGCTCGGTTGGGCAACAGCCGAAGTCTCATAGCCGAAGCCGACAAAGTCGTCGGGGACTTTGCCGATGACTGCCGCCGGATCGATCTGGATCTTCACAAAGCGCGGCGGTTCCTGGGCAATGGCAAATGAAACTGGAATTGCCAGAACTGCGATTCCTACAATGTACAAAGCGAGGCCGGCGATGCGGTGCATGGTTTTCGCTCCTGCAACTATGAAAGATTCAACGTGTCGGAATAAATTTGCATAAATCATAGTTGACTTATGTGAATCTGTACGATAATGATATTGAATCGCGTCAAGTGACGCCTCGTAAGGAACAGCAATGGTATTCGTCGCCCCAGAATCCGCAATGACCCCGACCGCCGGCCAAGCCGTGCGGAGCGGTTATGGATTCAATGGCGCCGCGACGCAAGGGACCGCCCAACAGGGCAATTCCAAGCGCGCCGGTCCGGGATGACGAGCTTTACGTCTTAAGTGCGAAAGCCCCGAAACCCGGCCGGTTTCGGGGCTTTTTTGTTGGAGTTTTGTCATTTGTCAATGGTCATCTGTCATTGGCCCGGAGAGCGTGCGCGCTCCGAAATGACCCGTGACAAATGACCGAGGACACCGCCCGATTGGTGAAGCGGAATCATGCGTCTCTTCCAAAGATGCGTCGCCGGTTCAAGTCCGGCATCGGGCTCTATGGCCGCAGGTGAAAATGAAATTTCGCTCGATTGGTGAAGTGGCATCACGCGATCTTGCCATGATCGCATCGCAGGTTCGATCCCTGCATCGGGCAGTTTACGGGGTCATCGTCCAATGGGAGGACACGACGCTTGCACCGTCGTTATCCCGGTTCAAGTCCGGGTGAGTCCAATTTTGCCTAGGCAAAATTAGAGCAGTGGAGCAGTGGAAAATTAGATTAGTAAAATAGGCGCAACTGCTCCACTGCGGTCTACTGTTCTCCTGCTCGAAGCCAAGTAGTAGGAGATGAGAATTCATAGATGCCCTGTAGTGTAACTGGTAACACGCCCGGCTCTGAACCGGGAAACTCCACGTTCGAATCGTGGCGGGGCAAATCTTGCCTTGAGCAAGATTTGTAGGGTGCACTTCAGTGCACGCGGAAGCTATTTGACGCTCGAACCGCGTGTGCGACTCGACTGAGCTCGTCGAAGTCTGAAGCACACCCTGCAAGATTGTCTCGCGGGTAGTTTGTGCCGGTACAAATTTCGCGCTTTGAACGCGAAGTCCGCTGGTTCGACTCCAGCCCCGCGAATTGGGACACGCAAAGCAGAGGAGAAATGCCATGTCATCCTTAATTGTTGAAGTCTCGCGGGTTCAGCGGGTTTTGCCGCACTCGAATGCCGAGCGATTGGAGCTCGCGCATGTGAAAGGGTGGCAGTGCGTCGTGCCTAAGGGCAAGTATGCGGCCGGCGATCTGATCACCTACGTTCCGCCGGACAGTGTTTTGCCGGCGGAATTGTCGGATCGGCTGGGGATCACCAAGTACCTCAGCCGCGGCCGCGTGCGCTGCGCGAAGCTGCGCGGCGAGCCATCGTTTGGCGTGATTGTCGATCTGGAAGATCCGTCCTGGCATGAAGGCCAGGATGTGCGCGAGTTCTACGGCATCACCAAGTATGTGCCGCCGATCAAGACGTCGGTCGGTGATGCCGAGCCGGCGCACCCGCTGTTTGTCTCCTACACCGATGTCGAAAACATGCGGAATTTTCCGGAGGTGATCATGCCGGGCGAGGAAGTTGTGGCCACGGAAAAAATCCACGGCACCAACTGCCGCATTGGAATTATCAGCGACGAATCCGGCACGCGCATCGAGATGGGCGGCTCCAAGGGCGTCCGTCGCAAGCGGCCGGCGGATGACAAAATCGCCGGCGATTTGTACTGGCATCCGTGGTCGGTGCCGCAGGTTCGCGCGCTGCTGGAAGATCTGGCGCGCGAGCATCGGCAGGTGATCCTGTTCGGCGAAGTATACGGCAAGGTGCAGAGCCTGCGGTACGGCGTCGCCGGCGGCGTGCGCTTCGCGGCATTCGACCTGCTGATCGACGGCAAGTACGCCGACGCCGACGAATTCTTCGCTCACTGCGCGCGTCATGGCGTGGCGACAGTGCCGACGCTCTTTCGCGGCGGCTTCTCACTCGATGCGACGCGCCAGCTTGCCGAAGGCAATTCGTCGATGCCCGGCGCCGAGCACATTCGCGAAGGCGTTGTCGTTCGGCCCATCCGCGAGCGGCAGGATCCGAAGCTCGGCCGCGTCATCCTCAAGTACGTGGGTGACGGCTACCTCTTCGGAAACGAGTCGGACACGGATGATGTCTAATGTATCGACGGGAATTGGATCGCCCGGTCCGCACGATCGCGTAGCGGTCGGACCGAAGGTCCACCTCTCTTCGGACGCACGTGACGTCAATGAAATAGCAGGGGCCGGGTTGGGGTGGGCCCGGCTCCCTGCGATATTGTGGCGTAGACCGTAACTGGTAGCGGGCGCGGCTGTTAACCGCGTGCGAGACGCCTTGCAGGTTCGAATCCTGCCGCCACAGTTGCTGCTTTAATTTTTCTTGCGTTTTGAATTGAAGCGCCGATTGCGTCTTACTTTTTCTCGGGCTCCGGGCCATCTTCGACGCAGCGAAATCCGACATGCTCGGAGCTGGTATCCGGAGGCGTGCCTCGGCGCGCGGTGGGGCGGTAGCTCTCGCAATAATTCGGACTGCACAGATACGATCCGCCCTTGATCACGTGCTCCATCGCCAGCGGATTGTTCGCCGAGAATGTCTTGAGCGGACCCGTGGGATTGGCACAAACGCCGGCTTTGCTCGCCTCGACGTGCATATTGTCGGCGTAAAAGTCATTGCACCAGTTCCAGACATTTCCCGCCATGTCGTAGAGGCCGTAGCCGTTGGCTGGAAATGATTTCACAGGCGCAACGCCGACGAAGCCGTCCTCGGCGGTGTTGTGATACGGGAATTCGCCGGTGAAGGTGTTGGCCATGAACTTGCCGTTCACTTTGAATTCGTTTCCCCAGATGTAGCGCGTGTTGGTCTTCGCGCCGCCGCGGGCGGCGTATTCCCACTGCGCTTCAGTCGGCAAATGTTTCCCGGCCCATTTCGCATACGCGACGGCATCGTCCCAGCTCACCTGCACGACAGGATAATCATCCTTGCCGTTGATGTCGCTCTTGGGTCCCTGCGGACGCCGCCAGCTCGCGCCGGTCGTCCACGTCCACCAGTTGGACATGTCGCGAAGGTCGACCGGATGATTCGGCGGCGTATACACGATCGATCCGGGCCGCAGCATCTCCGCCGACGGCTTGGGCGTTCCCGCCGGCACCTGCTTCTTGAGCTCTTCCCAATCGACCGGCCGCTCGGCGGTTGTCACATAGCCGCTCGCTTCGACAAACTTGCGAAACTCTGCATTGGTGACGGCATGCTCGTCCATCCAAAAGCCATCGAGCTTCACCTGATGGGCGGGCCGCTCATTGGCCATCGAGGCAGAATCGTCGGTCCCCATCACAAACTCGCCGGCCGGAATCCAGCGCATGTTTGATGGCGCTTGCGCGCCGGCGATAGCCGCCGACAACATCGGAAACAAGCAAAAGATAAGTGTTCGAGTTGATGGCATGGGTGAAACAGAGTCTATCGATGTCAGAAATCCGCGTCCAGCACGATGCGATAGCGCGCCTTGCCTGACTCCAGCCGCGCGAATGCTTCGTTGATCTTGCTCATCGGATAATGCTCGGTCTGCGGCGCGATGTCGTGCCGCGCGGCGAAGTCGAGCATGGTCTGGATCGCCACTGGCGAGCCGGTCGGCGAACCGGAGACGCTGCGCTGGCCCACGAGCAGCGAGAACGCGGAAACGGGAATCGGCTCCAGCACGGCACCGACAACATGCAGACGGCCATTGGGCGCGAGCGTGTTAACTAGCGCGTCCCAATCGAGCGTGACGTTCACGGTGCTGATCAGCATATCAAAGCTGCCGGCGAGTTTTTTGATCGCGTCGGAGTCTCTGCTGGAAACGACGTGATTGGCGCCGAAGCTTTTCGCTTCATCAAACTTGCTCTCGCTGGAAGTGAATGCGGTCACATCGCAGCCGTAGGCGTGGGCGAATTTCACCGCCATGTGACCCAGCCCCCCGATGCCGATGATGCCGACGCGGTCGCTCGGCTTGGCGTACATCGCCAGCGGGTTGAAGACGGTGATGCCGCCGCACAGCAGCGGGCCGGCGTCGGCGATGTTCAGCTTCTCCGGGAGCGGGATCGCCCACATCCAATGCGCGCGAACATGCGAAGCGAATCCGCCGCGATGGCCGATGATCGTCGCCTGCCCCTTCGGGCAGAGATGATGGTTTCCAGACATGCACTGGCGGCAATACATGTCGCAGCCGGCAAACCAACCAACGCCGACGCGCTGCCCCACCGCAAGCCCTTTCGCATTCGCACCAACGGCGATGATCCGGCCGACCACCTCATGACCGAGCACCGCGGGAAATTGCGAAATGCCCCACTCGTTGTTGAACACCGAGAAATCGGAGTGACACAATCCGCAATGCTCGACGGCGACTTCGACATCCTCGTCGCCGAGCGGACCGGGATCGATAGTTTCCATCACCATCGGCTGCCTGGCCCCGCGGGCAACCCAAGCTTGATAATCCCGCCCGACATCTCCAGCAGAGGCGCGATTGGATTGCGTGCCAATCGTGCGCGCAATGGGAACGCTTGACGCTTTTTCATCTTGGACGAGGGAACTCATTGGCTATCTCCAAACAGAATGACGCTTAATGCACGCCGTCGTAGAAAAACTGCTCGCGCGTGATCTTATCGTCCTTGACGGTGTACACGCCGACTTCTTCGAGGGTGATGCGTTTGCCGGTGGCTTTGGGGGTGATGTCGAGGGTGAAGTAGACGACGAATTGATCGGGATTGGCGCCGTTATAAAACGGGCCGGCCACGGTTTCGCCGTTGAAGGTTTTGTCGCTGACCCAATCCTCGGACTTCTTGATCACCGGATTCTGGCCGGCGGTTTCTTTGCCGTCGCCTTCGACGGAGACGATGTTCGGCGCGTATAGCGTGCGCATCACATCAAAGTTCTTGCCCTGGCGGCACAATTCGACAAACTTCTTGGCTACGGTTTGAACGCTCATGAGAGTCTCCTTCCAAAACGAGATTTTGTTGCACAGATTTACTGATGGCCGACGTTGGTGTCCCAGGTGCGGGTAGCGCCCGTCCGCGAGCACTTTGGATCCAGCACGCCCGTCGTGAAATACTTCACCGCGGCCGCCTTGCACTCTGGACACGCCGTCACTCCGTCGGAGCAATACACGGCAGGATTCTGCGGGTCGGACGAGGGGATGAAGACTGCGGTCCCGCCGCCGTTCCCACCGGAGGCGACGACGACGCGCTGCGGAGCCGCCATCGACTGCGACTCCGGCGACTTTGACTCTTGGCAGCCGACGACGACGACTAACGCCAACGCGCTGATCGACAGGAATAGAACGCGTTTGGAGATTCCATGCCCCCGAAACAACTGGAAGCCACTACGACGGATCATCGAACGACTCTTTCCCATGCCCGCAATTTGAATAGCCATAACCTTCTCCTGAGCAATTGTTGATTGCGGTGGGTTCCCATCGGTTCACCCATTCTAGGCGTAGAGTATGGACAGGTTACGCGAATTCTGCGCAAAGAATTCTGACTGCGGATCGATTAATGTGGCGGATTATGAGACAGCTCATCGCATTCATTCTGATGTTCATCACAATCGGCGGGCTGCCGGTGTGTGGTCAGCAGTATGTTCCGCCGACAACGCCGCGCGCAACGTACAACTTCAACCCGGGTTGGAAGTTTTCGTTCGGCGATGCCGCCGGCGCGGATCAATCCTCATTTGACGACTCGGCGTGGGAGAGCGTCAGCCTTCCGCATACGTGGAATGAAACCGATACCTATCGCGCCTACATCAGCCATAGCGGCGGTGATCGCGGCGAGAAGATGTTCGGCATCGGCTGGTATCGCAAGCATTTCAAGCTGCCCGCCGACGACGAGGGTCGCAAAATCTTCATCCAGTTCGACGGCATGCGCCAGGCCGCGCGTTTCTTTCTCAATGGCCAGCCGATCGGGAAATACGAAAACGGCGTTACGCCTATCGGTCTGGATATCTCCAAATTCGCAAAGTTCGGAGATCAGGAAAACGTCCTCGCGGTGAAGGTGGATAACAGTCCTTCTTATAAAGAGGAGGCCACCGGGACGCCGTTCCTTTGGAACTCCAAGGATTTCAATCCGAATTTCGGCGGCCTGAATCGCGACGCGACGCTCATCGTCGCCGGTAAGATTTATCAAACACTGCCGCTCGTTGAGAACCTCAAGACCAGCGGCATTTACGTTTACCCCGAATCGATCGATCTGAAGAACAAGACCGCCGATGTGAAGGTGGAGGCGGAGGTGATCAATGACACCGGCAGCTTCGCATCGATAACGCTGTCGGCGGTCATTGTCGATGCGGACGGCAACATGCGGGCGAAATTGGACGGAAATACTTCCGACCTTGTCGCCGGGCAGGCGGAAACTTTCACCGCCGAGGGGACGCTGAGCGGGACGCGCTTTTGGGATGTTACTGATCCATATCTCTATCACGTTTATACGATTCTCAGCGTCGATGGAAAACCGGTGGATGTTTGCGATACGCGCACCGGATTCCGGCAGACGGAATTCAAGGGCGGCGTCGGCACCGGCGGCGTTTGGCTCAACGGACGCTTCATCTGGCTCACCGGCTACGCCCAGCGCTCGGCCAACGACTGGGCCGGCTTAGGCGGCGCGTATCCCGACTGGATGCACGATTTCACGCTGTCGCTGGTTCGCCAGAGCAACGCCAACTACATCCGTTGGATGCACGTCGCGCCGCAGCGCACGGATTGTGACGCGTGCGATCGGCTGGGAATCGTTCAAGTCTGCCCGGCGGGAGACAAGGAGCGGCTGGTCACCGGCCGCCAATGGGACCAGCGCGCCGAAGTCATGCGCGACACGATGATCTTTTACCGCAACAGCCCGAGCATTTTCTTCTGGGAAGCGGGCAACACGATCGTCACGCCGGAACAGATGACGCAGATGGTGGAGATGCGCAAGACGCTCGATCCGCACGGCGGCCGCGCAATGGGCTCGCGCGACAACGATCAGGCTGACGCCAACAAGGCCCTCACGCCGATGTCAGAATACTTCGGCGTCATGATCGGGCAGGATCCGCGCACCGACAAAATCACCGGCGACAACATCTTCCGCGGCTACAGCATCGCACGCCGCGATAAGGCACCGCTCATCGAGACCGAGGATTTTCGCGATGAAGCCGGCCGCGATGTCTGGGACGATTTCTCGCCGCCACATTTCGGCTTCAAGCCCAAGAGCGGCGTGATCGGAGGGCGGCCGGTGGACAGCTATCACTGGAATTCCGAGAGCTTCGCGCTGGCCGGTGCCGCGCGATATGAAAGCTATTTCCGCAATCGTATTAGCAACACCGATCCCGCCCACTCCAAATGGTCGGCGTACTGCTCGATCTATTTTTCCGATTCGGATGCCGATGGCCGCCAGCAGGGGAGTTATGTCCTGCGCGTTAGCGGCAAAGTGGATGGCGTGCGAATCCCCAAATCGATCTACTACGTTTCGCGCGTGATGCAGAGCGAGCGGCCGGATATTCACATCATCGGCCACTGGAATTATCCGCCCGATACAAAGAAAACGGTTTATGTCGCCGCTTCGCATTGCGAGCAGGTGGAGTTATTCGTGAACGGAAAATCGGTCGGCGTCACGAACAAGCCATACCGGTTTGTTGATCCGGAATCCGGACGCGGCGCCGATCAGGCCGGCGAGCAGACCGGCTGCATTTATGCATTTGCAAATGTCGCCTTCGCGCCCGGCGCAATCAAGGCAGTCGCCAGCAGCGCCGGGAAAATCGTTGCCGAGCACGAAATCCAAACAACCGGCGAGCCCAAGGCGATCAAGCTCACGCCTCACACCGGCCCGCAAGGACTGCGCGCCGATGGAAGCGACGTGGCGTTGGTCGATGTCGAGGTTGTCGATGCACAGGGCCGCCGCTGTCCGACCGATGAGGCGAGAATCGATTTCGCCGTCGCCGGCCCGGCGCATTGGCGAGGCGGGTTCAACGCCGCCAAGCTCGATTCGACCAACAATCTCTATCTCAACACCGAGTGCGGCATCAATCGAGTCGCCATCCGCTCGACTTTAGTCCCCGGCGCGATCACATTGACCGCCCGGCGCGAAGGTTTGCAACCGGCGACGATAACGATCGAAGCTAAGCCGGTGACGATCAAGGATGGCTTGATGGAAGAGATGCCGCAGACGCTCGTTCATGCGCCGGTTGCGCGACCCAATCAATAAGACCACAAGGCACCGTCATGCTGAGGTACTCCGAAGCATCTGGCTGGAGTGGTCGAACGGGCCAGATGCTTCGGAGTACCTCAGCTCAGCATGACGGCGTTCCGATTAGTTAGTTTGAGGTGAGGTTTCATTCCCAACGCTCAACGCGACTTCAACAGCCCCTGCGCCTTCATCCATTCTCCCGCCAGCGCCGGCCAGGCGGTGGGGACGGGGTTGGCCGCGGGGCGCATGCCGTAGCCGTGGCCGCCCTTGGGATAGATGTGTAGCTCGGCGGGGACTTTCGCCTTCTTCAGCGCCAGCTCATAGGCAATTGCGTTTTCCACGCCGACCGGGTCATCCTCCGCCATCACGACAAATGCCGGCGGTGTCTGTGCGGTGACGTTTAATTCCGGCGACAACTTTGTGACATCGCCTTTGGCGGCCAGATATGCGGGATAAATCAGAATCGTAAAATCCGGCCGGCAGCTCTGCTTGTCGGCATCGTCAATCACGGGATAGGTGCGCTCGGAGTAGATATTGCTGATCGCCGCCGACAGATGCCCGCCGGCGGAAAAGCCCAGAACGCCGATGCGCTTGGGATCGATCTTCCACTCGGCGGCATGTTCGCGAACCATGCCGAAGGCGCGCTGCGCATCCTGCAAGGGCGCGGCATACTTCTCCTGCCCCGGCCGCGCGGGCACGCGATATTTCAGCAAAACGCCGCTCACGCCGATCGAGTTGAGCCAGTCGCAGATTTCCGTGCCTTCAAGGTTATAAGCAAGAATCGAATATCCTCCGCCCGGGCAGACGATGACGGCAGCACCGGTATCCTTATCCGCCGGCGGACGAAACACCTCGATCGTCGGCTTGCTGACATTCCCGAGCCGAATCACGTATTTATCCGGCGTAATTTTCGGATCGGGCTTGGTGGTATCCAGCTCCGCCGGCATGTCCGGCTTGTCGCCAGGCGCCACACCCGGCCACAGCGCCAGCGGCCCGACATCGGGCGTGCGCGCGGCAGACGCCGCCAAGGAATTGCTCGCGAAAGCGAGCGTGCAAACAACGATCGTCAGTCCGCGAATCAACGGCCTCAAGTTATTCATGATGGGGTTTCCGAAAGTTTTGCCTTTGAGCCAAGGGTCGCAAAGTCCACATCCATGAATATCACACGCAGGCACGACGGTTGAATTGCGCGATATTGCTTGATCGCGTTTAGGGCGGGGTTATCATCGCCGATCTCGATTCTCAAACCCAGGCGGAGCCAGTCATGAGGCAAAAACTGTTCATCGTATTGGCAACGGTGCTCGTTCAGTTTGGATCGATCCAGGCGCAAACCCAGCCGACGATGCGCATGATGCCGGTGAAGGTGCTCGAGGCGGGCACCGACACGCCGCTTGCCAATGCCATTGGCTACGTCACCATCGATTCTCAGCCGGGGAAGAAGTTTGATATCGATGCGAAGGGTGAAGGGTCGGTCCTGGTTCCCACTGACGCCCACTTGATTCGTTTTCAGTTTCACAAGGACCACTATGTCGCCTATATGATTTCATTCGGCGAGGGTCGCGGAGCGTCGCCGATCCCACAGAGTTGCACCGTGCATCTGCTGCCGGGTGTCGTCGTCGGAGGGACGATTCATGACGAAGCTGGGAATGGCGTTGAAGGGGTCAGGGTGATCTTTGAGGCCTTCTATAATTTGCCCGATCGGCCCGGCCTAAGCGCCAACGGCACGGGAGTGGCGTTCTCGGACGCCCAGGGACATTGGACATTCGCCGGAGCGCCCGAGAAGCTGATCGAGATGGTGATGCTCGCGCCCCAGCATCCGGATTTTATCCTCAGTTCGTCTCATCAGGATGTGCGGCTCGGTCAATATGATTCTCTAAGAAAACAAACGCTCGTCACCACCATCCAGCGTGGCATCACAGTTTGGGGAACCGTGCGCGACGCGCAGGGCAAGCCCATCGGCGGCGCGCAAATCGGCCAGGACAACTTCGGCCTCGTGAACGGCGTGCAAACCGATGACGCCGGCCAATTCAAACTGCGCGGCGTTCCGCCAGGATCGCGCCTCGTGCTTGCAAAGGCCAATGGTTTTGTCGCGCAGTCGATTGCGGTTGAGGTCACCGACAATCCCGCGCCGGTCGAATTCAAACTGCAAAAGGGAGCGGTGGTGCGCGGGCGGGTGACCGATGAAAAGGGAGAGCCGCTGGCCGATGCCATCGTGTCCGTTGATAAATTGAAGGATTTGCCGCGACCTTCGGAATACATCCGCACCGACGCCAATGGCCGCTTCAAGTGGGACGGTGCGCCGGCCGATGGGGCGGTCGTTTCCGTCAACAAGATCGGCTTCGCGCGCAAGATGAATGTCACGCTGATGCCCGGTGAAACCGAGACCGCAATCGTCCTTCAGAAAGCGTCCAGCCCGTCCGACCCCTTCGGTCGGGAGACGCTGCTGACGATCAAAGGCACCGCCGTCGATGAGCAAACTGGTGCGCCGCTCGAGAAATTTACGGCGCTGGTCACGATCCGCCGCAATGCCACACCGACCATGTCATGGAGCAGCAATGCTGCCGGCGCGAACGGCAAATATTTGGTGCCTGTGACTGAGGCTGGTGACACGTATGTCGTTCGCATCGACTCGGATGATCATCTCCCGCTGGAATCGCCGCCAATGAATCATGCGGCAAACTTGGAGTTCAACGCGAAGCTCAAGCCGGCAACGCCACTGACCGGCGTGGTATTGCAGCCGGATGGACAACCAGCCAAAGGGGCGGATGTTGCGCTGCGCGAGGGATACGGCATCCCAGTTGAAGAGGGGATTATTCGACGGCGCGGGAATTCGCCGCAGACGCATATCTCCACAAGCGATGCGGCGGGGCATTTCACGCTTCCGCCCCGCGACGGGAATGTGGTGGTTTTTGCCGTCCACGAGAGCGGGTGGCTCGAATGGGTGCGCAACGGGCAGGGCGCGGGGGAGCCGATCCGGCTGCACGAGTGGGCGACCGTCGAGGGGACGATTCTAATCGGATCGAAGCCCGCGGTAGGAAAGACGGTCAGCATGCGGCCGCAGATCATCGGCCGCCTGCCGGAAGACCGCGCCGTCTATCCGGCTCGAACTTTCTTCCGGTACGAATCAACCACTGACGATCAGGGGCACTTTTCATTCGATCGAGTGCTGGATGGGCCCTCTGAGCTTTCCGTTCAATATGGTGACGATCGCGGCAACTCCAATTCTCGCACGGAGGGTTTGACTCGAAGGATCAACGTTCAGCCGGGCGATCATCTTACGCTGCGGCTCGGCGGAACGGGGCGACCAGTCATCGGGAAGGTGACGTTGCCGGATAATCTGAAGGGCGTAGGACCGATGCCCAAAGTGGGACGGCTGGCGCTCGTCCGGCCGACGTTTATTCCGCCGCTTAATTTTGAGGAGCTTGATGACATCGAGAAGGCAAAGTTGCGGCAGGAATTCCAGCTCAGTGAGGCATATCAGAAATATTTGAACAGCGTGCAAACGATTGCGGTATCGGTCAAGCCGGACGGCACGTTTCGCGCCGAGGATGTGCCGGCGGGCGACTACATGCTGAGCATCTCCATCTACGCTGACAAGCCGGATGAGAACCACTTCATCGCGCTGCTCGCCATCGCGCGGCAAGCCGTCACCGTTCCGGAAATTCCCGGAGGCCGCAGCTCCGAGCCGCTTGATCTGAGCAAGTTGGAGTTTGAGCCTTATCAGCAGAATGGACTGGCGATCAAGGCTTTCAAGAATCCCAAGGTGGGCGAAACGATTTCCGGTTTTGTTGCACAGACTTACGACAGCAAGCCCGCCGCCCTGGCCGATCTGCGCGGCAAATACGTGATGCTGGAATTCTGGGCCACCTGGTGCGGACCCTGCATTGCCGAGATGCCCAACCTCGAACGCCTGCACGCCAAATGGGCCAACGATCCGCGGCTGGCGATGGTCAGCATCAGCATCGACGATCGCATGCAGGAGCCGGCGAAGTTTCTGCAAAATCGAAAGCTCCCGTGGGTGCAGTGGTATGCCGGCGCGGCGTCGCCGCAGTCGGCCTCCGAGGAATTTGGTATTCACGCCATTCCTTCCGTGTGGCTGATCGATCCGCAGGGTAAGATCATCGCGCGCGATCTGCTGGGCGAGGCGGTTGGCCCGGCCATCGAGAAAGCGCTGTCGCAAAAGTAGTCTGGTGCAATGCCATCAATGTCGCCCGACGAGGCCCTCGGATTAGCCATGCGGTATCACGCCGCCGGCTTGATCGATCAGGCGGAGTCGGTCTATCGGCAGCTTCTGGCGCAGTTTCCCAATCATCCGCAAATTCTCACGCAATTCTGCCGGCTCTTGCTCGATCAAGGGAAGATCGACGAGGCGATTGCCGCTCAACAGAAGGCGCTTGCCCTTCACCCGGGGGACGCCGCAACGTTGAACAATCTCGGCCGTTCGCTTGCCCTTCGCGGCGATCCCACCGCGGCGACTCAATGCTTCCGCCAGGCGATCGCACTTCATCCGCAGGATGCGCAAGCCTATCACAACCTTGCGATGCTCCTATTCTGGCGCGATCAGTTCGATGAATCGATCCAGATGTTCCAGCGTGGGCTGGCGATTCAGCCGGAGGATGCGATCGGGCATTACAACCTGGGCACGGTCCTGATGGAGCAGAACCGGCTCGACGACGCGATCGCGGAATTTGAGCGCTCGGCAGCGATCGATCCCAAGTTTGCCAACTCGACATGGAACTTAAGCTGGGCGCTTCTCAAGCAGGGCCGCCTGCTCGAAGGGTGGCGCGCTTACGAAGTGCGCTGGCATATGAAGCAATGGCAGGCGCTGCGGAGATTTCCGCGGCCGCTGTGGGATGGCGGCGATCTCGCCGGTAAACGAATCCTCCTCCACACCGAGCAAGGCTTCGGCGATGCGATTCAGATGGCGCGATTTGTACCAATGGTCGCCGCGCGCGGTGGAACGGTGTACCTCGACTGCCAGCCGCCGCTTCAGCCGCTCTTTGCCGGCATGCGCGGCGTCGAGCGCGTGATCGCCAGCGGCGAGCGCTTGCCGCCTTATGATGTTCAATGCCCGTTGATGAGCCTACCCGGCCGGCTTGGGATCACGCTCCAAACTATTCTGCGTGAGGTTCCGTATCTGGCAGCCGACCCAGCAAAAGTCGAGCGCTGGCGGCAACGCGTGGCGAACGGTTCTCGCGATTTGAAGGTGGGTGTAGCCTGGTCCGGCCGCGCGTATCCGGCGGGGCGCTCGATCGAGCCGGAGATGCTGGCGCCGTTGCTTGGGATTAAGGACGTGAAGTTTTACGGCCTCAACGCGCCCACCGAAGATCCGGCAATTCAAACATCCCTTCAATCGCCAAATCTCATTGAGCTAGGCCTGGAGTTGACAGATTTCGCCGAAACGGCGGCGTTGCTCATGAATCTGGATCTGGTCATCACCATCGACACCGCCGTCGCGCACTTGGCGGGCGCGCTCGGACGGCCAACCTGGCTCCTGCTCCGCTTCGCCCCGGATTGGCGCTGGATGCTCGAGCGGACCGATTCGGGGTGGTATCCGACGATGAAGCTGTTCCGTCAGCACGTGCGTAATGATTGGAGTGTGCCGATTAACGAAGCGGCCGCGGCGCTGCGAGAATTGACCGCAGCAATCGCGCGGACGGGTACGAAACTTTAGTCAGGGCGGCGGGCAGTGCCCGCCGCATTCGTCGGATTCGCAGGCTATTGCTCGGAAATCGTCGTGGTCCGCTCACGCGCTTCGCGGCCGGCACCACACCTGCCAGATCATCCGATAAATGGCCTCAAGCCCCCGAGCGAACTTCGTTTCATCGCGCAGCGACGATCGCTCGATCCGGTCGCGCATGGTGGCGCGCAGTTCGACGAGACGCGCGGGATTGGCGGACAGCTCCGTAGCGATCGTCACATATTCTTGCGGCGTCGTCGCCACCAGCTCGCGAAGGCCGACGTTGCTCAGCAAACTCATGCCGACGCGCGATACGTGCACCTGCCCGGCGAGGCTCACCACGGGGACGCCCATCCAAAGCGATTCGCAGATGATCGTGGTGCCGTTGTAGGGGAGCGTGTCCAGTTCGATGTCGATGTTGCCGTAGTCGGCGAGATGATCGGTCTGGGCGGGCGTGCGCGAACGCAATTCCACCCGACTCGCGTCGATGCCTGCTTTCGCAAATTGCGCCGCCACGCGCTGCTTCGACGGCTCATCCGCGAAGCTGCGCGTCTTGAGGATCATCTTCGAGCCCGGCGTCTTCAGCAGGATTTGCGCCCAGAGCTCGATCATCGCCGGCGTGATCTTGGGGAGCATGTTGAAGGAGCCGAACGTCACGTAGCCGCGGCTGGCCGACGGCGGCGGCGCCACCGGCGGGGCTTCGCGCGGCGGGCGATACGTCCACGCACAATCCGGCATCCGCACAAGCTTCTCCGCATGAAACCGCTCGGTCATTCCCGGCGGATCAGCCAGCGCATCGGTCAGGCGGTAATCAATGGTCGGCAGTCCGGTCGTGCCAGGATAACCGAGATAGGTCATCTGAATCGGCGCGGGCTTGCGCGCGAAAACCCGCAGCGGCTTGCCCGCAGTGTGGCCGACCAGATCGACCAGAATGTCGATCCCATCCTGGCGCACGAGCTGCGCCGCCTCGGCGTCATTGAGCCCGATGATGTCGCGCCATTGGTCGGCGTAGCCGCGCATTCGCGCCGTCGCATCGTCGGGGGCGACGACATTCGAATAGCAATAAATTTCAACGTCGCGCCGATCGTGTGCCGCCAGAATCGGCTCCAGAAAATATGCGACCGAATGGCGGCGATAGTCGATCGACACGTATCCGATCTTCAGCCGCTTGATCGGATCGGCAACATTCAGATGCGGCTGTCGCTCGCGCGTGAGCGGCTCGACATGCCGCCTCGCCCACAACACATGCTCGTTGAACGCTTCCTGCGGTCCCACCGACGGATCGTGATGCAGCGTGTAAAGCAGGCGGCTATGCACCTCCGCCGACTGCGCATTCAATTCGATCGCGCGGCGAAAGGCGGCGCCGCCTTCGGTATTTCGCCCCTGCATATGCAGGCTCAAGCCCAGATTCGTGTACGGCTCAGGGCTGTTTGGCGCCAGGGCGATCGCCTGGCGAAGCGTCGCTTCGGCTTCGCTGAGCCGACCCTGCGAATGCAGGGCGGCTCCGAGGTTGTTGTGTGCCTCCATGAGATTCGGACGCAGGCGAATCGCAATCCGCAATTCCGGCTCGGCTTCATCCGCGCGATCCATCGCCAGCAAACAACTCCCCAGCGCCACCCGCGGCGAAGGATCATCGGGATTGAGCTCCACCGCGCGGCGGGCGACGTTCACCGCCTCGGTAAGAAACCCGCGCGCCTGCAAGCAGGACGAAAGCTCGCCGTAAGCCGGAGCAAAGCCGGGCGACATCGTGATCGTCTGCCGCCAGGCGTCGATTGCCGCGTCGAGCTGTCCTGACTGCTTCAGTGCATGCGCCAGATTAGCGCGAAAGTGAACGGCATGTGGCGCTGCTGCGACCGCGCGATGCAGGAGCTCCAAACCCTCGGCGGGTTGGCCGCTTTGGAAGAGGAGCAATCCCAAAAAATGAAGCGCATCGGCATGGCCCGGTGCGACAGCAAGAATCTGCCGATAGATGCCCTCGGCCTCCTGTCGGCGTCCGCTTTGGTGAAGCTGCATAGCGGTACGGAAGGCCTGGTCGATGTTGGGATTTGCGGGCGGAGGGTTCACGTCGGTAGTGTGCGCTTAGGAGGGGCTGCGCCAAGGGCGCTAGCGCCTTCACTCTTCATTCTCCACTTACCCCCTCTATTCATTCTTCTCGCAGTCCTGATTATCATCCCGCCGTGAACAGTGACGCGAACATGGTGATCACGATCGATGGTCCGGCGGGGACTGGAAAATCCACGGTGGCTAATGCCGTCGCGCGGCGGCTGGGGTTTGGATTTCTCGATACCGGTGCGATGTATCGCGCGGTGGCGCTCGAAGCGCTGCGGCGAAATGCCGATCTGGAAAACGCGCGGGGCATCGCGTTCATCGCGAAGCATGTCAACATCGATTTTGACTGGGAGCGCCAGCCGCCCACGCTGATTCTTAATGGCGAGCCGGTCAGCCATCTGCTGCGCAATGGCGAAACCTCGCGCGTCGCGTCGCTGGTGGCAACGGTGCCCGCGGTGCGGCAGGTGCTCGTCGAGCAGCAGCAAAAAATCGGCCGCGAGCGCGGCAACATCGTCACCGAAGGCCGCGACCAGGGCAGCGTGGTTTTCCCCGAGGCGCGGTTCAAGTTTTATCTCGACGCCACGCCCGAAGAGCGGGCCCGGCGGCGGATCGTGCAGCTTCGCGCCCGCGGCGAGTTTCATGATTTTAACGATGTGCTCAATGAGATCATCGAGCGCGATCATCGCGATCTCAACCGCAGCATCGGGCCGCTGAAAGTTCCGCAGGGCGCACGGGTGATCGATACGACCGACCTCGCTCAGGAGCAGGTGATCGATCAGATCGTCGCGGTAGTGGAAGGGGCCGGGGCCTGATGGAACGCTCGCGGATTTGGCGGAGTCTTCAGGTCATCGCGCGGGTTGCCTCGACGTACTTTTTTGACATCCGCCTGTACGGCACGCGCAATGTTCCCAAATCCGGCGGCGTGCTGCTGGTTTCCAATCATCAGAGTTATCTCGACCCGGTTTTGCTCGCGGTCGGCCTGGAGCGGCCGCTCAGCTACATGGCCAAAAGCGAGCTGTTTCGCAATCCCCTGTTCGCGTGGCTCATCCGCTCGCTTAACGCCTTTCCGGTTGAGCAGGGCGCGGGAGATGTCGGTGCGGTGAAGGAGACGATTCATCGCCTGCAGGAAGGGCACGTGCTGAATATCTATCCCGAAGGCACGCGCTCGGAAGACGGGCAGATCCTGCCGATCGAAAAGGGCGTGGGATTGGTGATCCGCCGCGCGAAGGTGCCGGTGGTGCCCGCGGTGATCGACGGCGCGTACCGCGCCTGGGGAAAGTCGATGAAGTTCCCCCGCGCTGTTCCCGTGCGCGTGATGTTCGGCCCGCCGATGGAACTGGCGGGGCTGGATCGAGAACAGATTATTCAGCGGATCGATCAGACGTTGAATGGGATGATGAAGGATTTGCGCGCGGGAAGGATTATTCAGAATCCGCCGCGGGTTGTCATGAGGAGGTAATTCTGTTCTCCCTCCCTCGGTACTCCGGGGG
>DATBDZ010000303.1:0-15334 GCA_036276235.1 Humisphaera sp.
TCCTTCCCCGGCTCCTTGGCCCGCGCCAGCGCCGCCGGCAAGGCATCGTTCAGCGAAAGCACTTCATCCGCATAATGCATGGTGTGAAGCACCAAACCGTCTTCCATGACGCGGATGGCTGCCAGATTTTCGCGCCCGCGCATGACAAACCGCGCCAATCCGACGCGCTGGCTCTGCTTCATCGCCGCGTGAAGAAGCTTGTACGCCTTCTCGCTTCCGTCGGCGGGCGTGACAAAATAAGGCCGATCGAAGTACAGCGGATCGATCTCGCCGATCTCGACGAATTGCTCGATGCCGATCGAGCGGCCCTTCTCAGGGCGGATGCGCTCCAGCTCCTTTTCATCCACCAGCACATATTCATCCTTGCCGATTTCGATTCCGCGCGCGGTGTCACTGAAATCGACTTCCTTGCCGGTGTCCGGGCAATACAGTTTTCGCCGCAGGCGGCATGTCCCATCCTTGGACAGAAGATGAAAGTTAACGTTTTTCTCCCGCACTGCCGTCTGAAGCTGCACGGGGATATTCACCAGGCCGAATGTAATCGACCCCTGCCAGATCGGACGCGACATGTCTGTGCTCCTCAGGCAGCCGATCGGACGCCCAGGAGCTTGCGAAGGTCAACTCGTGAGTTGGCAAAGCTTTTCCAGGGGTCCGACTTGCGCCTGTCCAGGTACCGGCGTGCCGTCTCCACCGTGAAATGGTTTGCCGACTTCAGTCTACCGAGCTCTTCCCATGAGATCGGCATGGCTATCGCAGCGCCCGCCCGCGCGCGCGTCGAATACGGCGCGACGGCGGTGGCGCTGCGATCATTGCGGTTATAGTCAATGTAGACTTTCCCGCCCCGCAAATCTTTTCGCATGTTGGCTACGAAAATATCAGATTCCTGCACGAGTGATTGAGCAAGTGTTTGGCAAAATGCTTTGGCTGATTTCCAGGGAACATTAGGCTCGATCGGAACCGCCACATGCAGGCCTTTGCCGCCCGATGTTTTCAAGAACGCCGGCAGGCGAATCGCCTCCAGCGCGCGCTTCAGACGCCGGGTCGCTTCGATCATTTGCTTCCAGGTGACTCCCGGACCTGGATCAAGATCGAAGATCAATTGATCCGGCGCTTCGATGTCATCGACGTGGCAATTCCAGGTATGAATCTCCAGCACGCCGATCTGCGCCAGCGAAATAATCCCCGCCAGATCGTGCACGCAAACGTGTATCTCGCTTTTCTTCCCGTCGCTGACATTCACCTTGCCCACCGCCGGCGGCATCGTCTCAGACCAATTCCGCTGAAAGAAACATTTGCCCGCCAGACCGTTTGGACACCGCAGCAACGCCAGCGGACGATCAGCCGTGTGCGGCAGCATCCACTGTGCAGCGCTCTCATAAAACTCGGCGACATCGCGCTTGGTGACATTACTGTCGGGATAGAGAACCTTGTCGGGGTGAGAAAGCTTGACGCCGGCAAAGGTGTCCGCGCGCGCGGCTGATTTTGGCACGTTAGCGGCGCGACGGGTCTTTACTCCCTCCTCCGGTACTCCGGGGGAGGGCTGGGGTGGGGGTTGTGTGGAAGAATCGCCATCTGCGCGAATGGCCCCCACCCTAACCCTCCCCCGGAGTACCGGAGGAGGGAACGGAAGCTGCTTACCGGGTTTTGCTCGCACCTTGCTCGCGGCCTTTTCAATCTTCTCAGCCTTCACCGGAATCTCCCGCACAATCTGCGACGCCGGCTTGTCGGAGCGGAACGCGATGAACGCCGGATGCCGCAGCAGATCATCTTCTGTCCATCCGGTAAACCGCACTTCCGCGACAAGCGACGGCTTCACCCAGTGCGCGTTTCGCCGCTCGCGCGCCGGCGGCGTCTTTGCGGTCGGCGGTTGGTCTTGTTCCAAAGCTTTGAGCCGCTCGTGGGTCTGCACGAGCATCCTATCATCGAATCCCGTGCCAACGCGGCCGGCGTAGACAAGTTGTCCCTCGCTGTCGTGATACCCTAACAGCAACGCGCCAAATCCTTTTCTCTTCCCCTCCGGATCGGTGAATCCGATCACGACAAATTCCTGGCGCTGATTGCATTTGCTCTTCACCCACGTCGGCTCACGCCGCGAAACGTAGGGCGCGTCGATCTTCTTGGAGACGATTCCTTCCAATCCCATCTTGCAGGCGCGGGCGGCGATCGAATCGCCGCTGCCGTGAAAGTGCTCGCTGTAGTTCAGCCGCGGGCCGGGATTGTGGGCGCGGAACATTTTTTCCAGCTGCTCCTTGCGCTGCAGCAGCGGCGTGTCGCGCAGGTCCTGGCCTTCGTAGAACGGAAGATCAAACGCATAGTAGACCGGCTCGGCCTTGCGCTTGTGCTTCATCAAGTTCTGCAGCGCCTGAAAGTCGCTGCGGCCTTGTTCATCCAACACGACAATCTCGCCATCGAGAATCGCCGATTTGACCTTCAACTTTTCCAAGGCCTTCACGACCTGCGGAAATTTGGCGGTCCAGTCTTTTGCGTTACGGGAAATGAGCGTGACATTTCCATCGCGCAGCTCGGCGAGCATGCGGTAGCCGTCGAATTTGATCTCATGAATCCATTGCTCGCCCGTCGGCGGCTTCTCTGCCAGTACGGCAAGTTGCGGAGAGAATGTCGGAAGCCGCGACCATTTTTTGCCCGCTGATTTATTTCTCGCGTTGCCGGCAATTTCGTCGAGCGAGCGCGAGGTCTTCACGCTTTGCGGCGCGTCGGTCAAGATGTCCGTGTCGGTGGCGTGGCGATCGGCGAGCTTCATCAGCAGCCAGTTTTTCCCGTCGCCGCCGGCCTTGCCGTGCATCCGCACGAGGCTCCATTCGCCCTTCAGCTTTTCGCCGTGCAACTCAAAATGGAGTTTTCCCGCCGCCAGCCCCGCGGCCGCATCATGCAGCGGCGTCCACGTTCCGCGGTCCCAGAGCATGACGGTGCCGCCGCCGTATTCACCCTTGGGAATGGTCCCTTCAAAATCGCCATAATCCAGGGGATGATCCTCGACTTGCACGGCCAATGATTTGCGCGCCGGATCCATCGACGGCCCCTTGGGCACCGCCCAACTCTTGAGAACGCCGTCCAATTCCAGCCGAAAATCGTAATGCAGCCGCGATGCATCGTGCTTCTGCACGACGAATTTCAGCTCGCTCGCTTGGCGCTGCCCCACGTTCCCGCGCGGCTCCGGCGTGCGGGTAAAGTGTCGTTTTTGATGGTATTTCGCGAGGCTCACAATAAAAAACAAGGACGCGGCCAATGTGCCGCGTCCCTGGCAAAAAAGTCCGGAAAAGTTCGAGTTAGCTCGTCGTGTTGGATCGTATCCCGTTGAATCCCGATCCGACGGCGTGCAAAGGAGGGAGAAGCAAAACCCGCGCCTTTTCTCCCTCGCCCCTGTACTCAGGGGAGAGGGTCGGGGTGAGGGGACGAACGCGTCAATCTTGCGAACCGCGCCAAATCGCGGGACGCCGTCCCCTCACCCTGCCCTCTCCCCTGAGTACAGGGGAGAGGGTTCTGAGCGCGCGCCGGCGCGCCAAATGATCGGCGGGATAAATCCCGCCCTACATTAGTGGCCGGCTCGCATTGCCTTTGAATCGACGCCATTGTTGTTGCTCTCGCGCATTGAGCGGCCGCGATCGGGCAAGAGACTGCTCAGGCGTCTCCTCATCCAGTTCCGTTGCAATCCGCTGCTTTTGCGAATTCGGCAATGCAATGAATTCGTCGATATCAGATCGCTCTTTTCGCTTTCTCTTCATAGGAGCGTTTCCGTCAATGATCGGCGCTTGGATTAGACAGCGAATGCTCAATAAACGCCCACTTATCCGCCTCATCTTCGATGATTTTGCTCATCGGCTTTCCGCCGCCGTGGCCGGCGCTGGTTTCTATTCGGATGAGGATCGGCGCGTCGCCGGCCTGGGCGGCCTGGAGCGTGGCGGCGTATTTGAAGGAATGGCCAGGGACCACGCGATCGTCATGGTCGGCGGTCATGATCAGCGTCGGCGGATAATGCGTGCCGGGCTTGATGTTGTGCAACGGCGAGTACGCCAGCAGCGCCTTAAATTGTGCCGGATCATCGCTGGAGCCGTAATCTTCGGTCCAGGCGTGGCCGATGGTGAATTTGTGGAAGCGGAGCATGTCCATTACGCCGACGATCGGCACCGCACAGCCGAAGAGATCGGGCCGCTGGTTGAGCACCGCGCCGATGAGCAAGCCGCCGTTGGAGGCGCCGCTGATCGCCAGCTTTTTGGGCGATGTGTAGCCCTGATCGATCAGGCCCTGTGCCGCGGCGATGAAGTCATCAAAGACATTTTGTTTGTTGAGCTTCGTGCCCACCTGGTGCCAGGCCTCGCCGAACTCTCCCCCGCCGCGCATGTTGGCCAGCGCGTAGACGCCGCCGCTTTCGATCCAGACTGCCGCGGGAATTGAGAAGCCGGGCGTTTCCGAAATCTTGAAGCCGCCGTAGCCGGTTAGATAAGCGGGATGCGAGCCATCGAGCTTGATTCCCTTGCGTGCCGTCACGAAGACCGGAACGCGCGTGCCGTCCTTGCTGTTCACCCAGATCTGCTTGGTCTCGTAGGGAGATGGATCAAATTTCGCTTCCGATTCGCGGAAGACGGATGTCGCGCCCGAAGCCGCCTGATAGTGATAAATCGTCGGCGGATGCAGGAACGATGTGAAGCCGAAAAACAGTTCTCTATACTCGCGGCGGCCGGTCATCCCACTGATCGTCCCCGGCTCGCCAAAATCCCAATCGCGCAGATGCTTGCCGGTCAAACTAAAGATGCGCACCTGGCTGTAGGCGTTGTGCAGATAGAGAGCGACGAATTGATCGGCGCACATCTCGACGCCTTCAAGTGCTTCGGTGGTTTCTGGAATGAGCGTCTTCCATGCCGACGCTTCAGGGTGGGCCAGATCGACGGCGATCATTTTGCCGTTGGGCGCATTGGAATCGGTGTAGACATAAAGGGTCGCGCCGTCGTTGCCGATCGGATCGTACGATGCCTCGAAGCGATCAATCAGATCAATCGGCTTGCCTGAAGCATCTGGATGCAGCGGATCTTTCAGATCGATATACGCGAGGCGATTCTTGCGGCCGGATTCTTCGGTGCGGATGAGGAGATATCGCCCGTCGTCGGTGACGTCGCCGCCGATGAGCCATTGGGGATGATCGGGGCGCTCACAAATGAGCTTGTCCTGCGATTGATCGGTGCCCAGCGTGTGATAGTAGATCTTCTGATTCTGATTGGCCTGGCGCAGGGCGGACTTTTCATCGGGCTGCGGAAAGCGCGAGTAGAAGAATCCCTTGTTGTCCTTCGTCCAGCTCGCGCCGGAGAATTTCACCCACTGAATATGATCGGCAAGATCCTTCCCGTCGGCGACATTGCGGACGCGGAACTCACGCCAATCCGACCCGGCGGCAGCCAGGCCGTACGCCATCAAATTCCCATCATCGGAAAACGCCAGCGACGAGAGGGCGACGGTTCCGTCCTTCGAGAGCGTATTAGGATCAAGCAAAACCCGCGGCGGAGCCGTCAGACTCTCCTGCACGTAAAGGACCGCCTGATTCTGCAGGCCATCGTTCTTTGAGAAAAAGTACCGGCTCCCCTCGCGCGAAGGCGCGCGATACTTCGGATAATTCCACATGGCGGTCAGCTTCGCCCGCAACTTCTCGCGCATCGGCAGCTTCGCGAGATAGGCGCTGGTAACGTCGTTTTCCGCCTTCACCCACTGCGCGGTCTGCGGCGAATCGGTGTCTTCGAGCCAGCGATAGGGATCCGGGATCTTGGTGCCGTGGTAGTCGTCAACCTGATCGCCTTTGGGGGCGGGAGGGTATTGGAGCTTTGTGTCCACGGCAAAGGTGGGCCCTGCAAGAATCATAATGAGGAATGCAGCGGCGAGGCGCCATCGGGAAATATTCCCTCCCCCGGTACTCCGGGGGAGGGTTAGGGAGGGGGTTCTTGCGAGCGGCGCGCCTTGTACACAACCCCCTCCCCTGCCCTCCCCCGGAATACCGGGGGAGGGAGAAAACTCTCGAGCGATGTTAGTTACGGATACGCCGGAACATTGTGCAAGCGCCATGGTTTGTCCTTCGCGCGAATTTCAAATCCCCTCATGATGATATCGAAATATTGCGTCGGGGCTGCCGGCGATTCAATCTTACATCATGGCGGCCGATCTGCTTTGCCTTGCGTTGGATCGCCGGGCCCAGATTCACCGCGCTGACCAGCCCGCGCTGCTCGGCGTAACGCGCCAGCCAGGCGCGGCGCTGCTCATCCGTAATCGCCAGCGGCAGGGTGCTGTACCAGAACTGCGCCAAATCCTTCACGATCCAACGCCGACGCGTGAGCATTCCCGGCAATTTTCGCACGCGGGCGGTATCGATCAGTTTGAGATCGATCGTATCGCCGCTGATTTTCGCCATGAAATGGCAGAGATAAAGATCGCGATGATGCAAGCCCGCGCGATGCAGTGCCGCCGCCAGGTCGGCGGTGGGGCGCAGCAGCGATTCGAAGCGGGTGCCGCGCGCGATGAGCTTGTCGGCTGGCGCGTATCCAGCGAGATCTTCGAAGATCACGAAGCTTCGGCCGTCGCCGAAAGCTCCCCACGCCACCAGCGGTGCGGTGGCGATTCGCTCATCGATCAGCAACTGATGCCCGCGCATCTCATCCAGCGCGGCCGCCGACTTGCGCCGCGCTGGCGCATATCGCTTCACATGCCATCGAATCGCGCGTCCATCAATGAGCTTCGCATCCAACGTGCAGTTCTCGCGATCGGGCAGCGTCCGCCAGGGGATGATCTTTGGATGATCGAAGACCGACTGCGCATCGATCCCCAGCTCGCGCAACAGCGGCTGCGCACCGGCGGCAACATGAATCGTGTCGCTGGCCACGCTTAGCTCCTGGCGCTGCCTTGTTCAGCGGGTCGAAAGAATCGGCTGATGCCCGGCTTGAAGATGACCTTGCCCTCCACCACCACCAGCTCTTCATCCAGATAAAGTTGCACCGATTTGCTGAGCACCTGCGCCTCCAGCTCGAGCCCTTTCCGCTTCACGTCTTCCAGAGAATCAACGCCGACGTTGATGTGGAAGACATCCTGCAGAATCACCGGGCCTTCATCGAGCTGCTCGGTGACGAAATGCGCCGTGCAGCCGTGCACGCGCACGCCGCTTTCGTAAGCCTGCTTATACGGAGCCGCTCCCGGGAAATAGGGAAGCAGCGACGGATGAATGTTGATGATCTTACTGCGAAACGCAGCGATGAACTCGTTGGGCAATATCCGCATATAACGAGCGAGGACGACCAGGTCAGCACCGCTGGATTGAACCGCGCCTTGCAGCCAGCGGAAATGAGCCGTCAGATCGTCGTGAGTTTTCCACGTGAAGGGGATGCTGGCTTCGCTCGCGACCAGCTCCAGATCAGGATGATTGGCAAAGATGCCGACGATCTGGCCGTGGAGTTTGCTGGATTGAAAATCGTCGATCAGTTGCCGCAGGCAGTGCGGCTCTTTGCTCACCAGGATCGCGACCTTCTTTTTTTTCCGCTCGCTGTGCAGATGCACGCGAACTTCCATCTCCATCTTGCGGCCAAGATCGAGCAAGCCGGTGATCAATTCTGAAAGATCGGTGGCAAGATCCTTGAGATCGACCAGCATATCCATGACAAAGATACCGCGAACGACGCGCTGCTCGATGTCTTCGATATTGATGCCGCGCTCGGCCATGTACGTGGCAAATTGCGCAACCACGCCCTTCTGGTCCTTCCCGAGCACGCTGACGACCGCCAACACAGGCTGAGGCAAAAGTCACTCCCGGATGAAAACAGCAGTGTAATGAATGAAAAATGGAAAGGGAAAAGTGAAAAAGGGGAGAGGTCAAGGCACGAAGGCACGAAGGGACGGACGGAGGAGGAAAGTCCCCAGCTATCTCTTCCATTTTTCATTTTTCATTTTTCATTTTTCATTTAGAGCTTCTAAAAAAATGAAATCTTGCTGTAGCGAAGCACGGGGAACGGGTCGGTCGATGCTCACGTTCCGGTCATTTTTTTAGAAGCTCTTAGCTAAACCCACAACCTCGGCGCGACCTTGCGTAAAACCATTCTTGTCGCGGTTTTCAGGTTGTTGGCCAGGCCGTGTGAATAGTCGTGGTTGGCGAAGCCGGAAATGCCGGCGATGATCGGCTGCGTGCGGAAGCGCGGGACGATCCGCATCTTGTCGGCGTACTCCATGATGTGGTCGTAGATCAACGTCTCGGCGGCCAGCGTATTGTGCAGATCTTCGCGCAGCCGCTCAGCGATGCCCATCAGGATATGCCGATAGGCGTGGCGCGTGAATGCGTAGACGCGCATCTCCATCCAATGCGCGGGTCGATTGCGCATGTCGCAATACATGTCGTAAATCGGCGGCGCGCCGCGCATCATCTGGCCGATATTCGTCAGCCGCAGGCGGCCAGTGACTTTCCAGATCGGCTCATGTGGCGGCAGGCGCGAAAGGATGCCGCCCGCCTGCGCCATCGCATAATCGAGCAGACGAGATTCACCATAGGCACGGCCAAATTTTGGGGAGTAGTCCAGGCCGCTGAAGCTGATGAAATCGATCTCGCGATTGGGGAACCGCGCGGCAAGCTGGCGCAGGTCGGATAAATCGCTGGCTGAATTCTCGACGAAGACGATGCGGCCGACGACCTGCTCGGGCAACGCCAGATAAAATTCCAGCGCCTGCAGGTAATCGCGCAGCCGCGCCCTGGGATCGGTGCGCGCCAGCTTTACCGCATTGGCCGGCGGCGAGATCGTCGCCGTTAAGAGGAGAGTTTTTCCCAAGGCTGCCATGTCTATTGGACATTATCGACGATCACAGTCGGCCAAATATCTTCGGATGGATCAGACGCCGGCGCTTCCCCGGCCAGCCGCAGCTCGCGCGTCGCATAGAGTTTGTCGGCCAACTCGCGCAGCGGAGAGGTCATTGTCGCCAGCGGCGGCGTTTTGTCGCGTCCGATAACGACCTTTCGCGACAAAAATGCCAGCGATTGCGCGGGCTCCAGGTGATATTCAAAATGTGAGGGCGAGCCATCCGAATGGCAGATCAGCCGCAGATGGGTCTCTTCCACTTGCCGGCGATATCCCAAAACTGGCCGTGTGAGCTGCTGGCAGTTCATACGATCATCGGCCGGGCGGATCGCGCCACGATAGGTCCACATATCCCGCTGCGTGATGTTGTCCCTTCGGACGATGATCGATCCGCCTGTTTCAAGACGTGCCGATAGATGATGTCGCCATGCAACCGCGCCGCCGATCGTGAGACCGCAAACCAGAAGCACCAATAGCACCGCGCCGCGCCATCGTGGAAGAACGGCGCCGAGCGACAGGATCGAAAAGATGACGGCTGCCAACAAAATCTGTCGCCGAACGGACGCGGGCCAGCCGCGTGCCCACGCGGAGGTCGGCAGATAGACGGTGGGCTCATACGCGGTATCCGGCCCCGCGACCGCGTGGTGCAACATCCAGTAGTCGCCGACTTTTTTCCAGGGCCATTGGCCGGCAGGCTTCGTTGAAGATCGAATCGCCACCGCGGTGCCGGCGGAAAGAATCCCGGCGAGTTGCCGCTCGGTGACACGGGCGGCGGCGGATGAATCAAGCACGATTCCATCCAGCGTCTCCCAAGCACAGATTGGTCCAGCCAAGGGCTGCGCCAAATTGAGCGCAACGCCGACGATTTTCTGGTTCTGGAAAAAAGGGCGCAGTGCATCCGAGTCAGCGCCGGCGAACCCGATCAGGCGTTGATCGTCTTCCAGTAGATGCAACCTCGCCCCGATTGGTGGTCCACCCGCGCCATCGATCGTCAGCCGTGGCTGAGCGAGCGAGTCGCTGATCGCCAGCCAGGGAACGATCAAATCAGACTGGTTGGAAATCGCGATCTCGGTCGGCAATGCCCCCGTCGCTTCGAGCGTCAGCGGGCCATGTCGAGGCAATTGGGTCGCCTCAATCCGCACCGGCATATATTTTCCGGGGCGATAGTAGCCTTGGAGAGGGAAGGAAAGCTGCGCTTGCGCTTGAATGAAAAATGAAAAATGAAAAATGAAAAATGTCAGAGACGCGGCACTTCGGATGGCTTTGCGCGACCCTTTGCGACGGAAGCATCTCGGAATTTCTCTGCGGAAATATCGCATTTTTCATTTTTCATTTTTCATTTTTCATTCTCACATTTCCAGCTCCGCCGCCATCCGGAGCACTTCCGCCACGCTCCAGGCTTGGGCCGGGCAGCCTACGGGCCGGTGCGGGTCGTCTCCTTCGTGGATTTCGTGAATCTGGCCGATGCAGTTTTTGCTCATCTGGTCGATGAGCGGCGTCAGCCAAAGGCGCGCCTGTTTGCGGGCGTCGGCGGAATACTTGTTGACGCGCAGGTAAGCCTCGAGGAAGCCGCCGATGAGCCAGGGCCAGACGACGCCGTTGTGATAGCAGCCGTCGCGCTCGAATTGATTGCCGCGATAGGTGCCGCGATAGCGCGGGTCGGCTCTGTTAAGCGTTCGCAGACCCATGGGCGTAAGCAATTCCCGCCGCACCACTTCGACCACCGCCGCCTGCTGCTCATGGGTTAGCGGACTGTGCGCCAGACTCACCGCAAAAATCTGATTCGGCCGGATCGAGGGATCTCGCCGCGGGTAGCCGCTGGCGGTGGGCGATCCTTCGACGACATCGGCCAATCCGCGGAAGGGGCTGATCCAAAACGCCTTGCGAAAGCTATCGGCCACGCGATCGGCCAGCGCGTTTTCGCCCATCAACCGCAGCGCGTGATACCAGAGCGCGTTGATCTCGACGGGTTTCCCTTGCCTTGGCGTGAAGACGACGTCGCCGTCTTTTGCGTCCATCCAGGTGAGCTGCGTGGTCGGATCGCCCTGGCTGATCAAGGCGTCGTTGGGATCCATCCGAATCTGAAATCGCGTGCCGTTGCGGTAGCCGTCGATGATCTGCCGGCAGGCGGGTAGCAATATTCTGTCGAACTCCTGCCGATCGTTCGTATGCCGCAAATATTCGTAAGCCGCGTGAATGAACCAGAGGCTCGCATCCACAGTGTTGTAGTGCGGCTCATTGCTGTAATCGTCAAAGACATTGGGAATCATCCCCTGACTGACGTAATCGGCGAATACTTCCAGCACCTGCCGCGCCTGCTGATGGCGGCCGGTGGTGAGCAGCAATCCGGGCAGGGCGATCATGGTGTCGCGCCCCCAGTCGGCAAACCAGGGATAGCCGGCGATCACCGTGGTGCCATCTGCCCCCTTGGGTGTCTTGCGATAGACGACAAAATCATTGGCCGCGCGCAAGAGTTTCTGGATCGTCGGGGAGTCTTCGGCGGCGGCTT
This sequence comes from Humisphaera sp., assembly GCA_036276235.1. Taxonomy (GTDB): domain Bacteria; phylum Planctomycetota; class Phycisphaerae; order Tepidisphaerales; family Tepidisphaeraceae; genus JANWHF01. The sequence goes on from DATBDZ010000303.1 coordinate 11,338, forward strand.
TGGGCACAGTGTGCCCCGCGGAGATGTTCTCCAGATTGGTTCGCGCCGCGGCAACGGTGGTCTTGCGATTTTCGATCTGCCGATCCCAATCGATCGCCTCGCCGATCATCGCGCCGCGCGGCTCCATCGACGCCCAGATCGTAATCGTGGCGCGCGAAGTTGTTTCCAAAACAAACTTTCCCGGCGTGAAAAGATCCTCGCTATCGCCCAGGCCCCGCTCGTTTTCGATCGCGTAGAAATGGTTGTACCACCAGTCATGCGCCTCGACGAAGCTGCCGGCATCTGACCAGATATTCAGCGAATTAGGCCCTTCGGCAACAGTTACGCGCCGCTCGCCGGCATTAACGCCAAAGTGGGTTCCGCCGGCTTTGCGATCCTGATGAAAGTCGCGCAGGCTCACGAACGGCTGCAAATTCAGGCTGACCTTCCGCGGGCGGTCCGGCTCGATCGTGTAACGAATTCCCACGACATTTCGCAGCCACAGCGGATGCACCTCTTTGATGATCCGCACGCCGTCAACGAGATATTCCCAGCGCGCCGCCTCGCCGAGCTCAAAGCGGCGAAGATATTTCCATCCTTGCGGATGAAAGTTTTCGCGAAACTGATTGACGGAAAACTCGTGAACTTTGTCTTGAGAGCCATCGAGATAAACCAATTCGCCGATGCGATTGAGCGCCATGATCCGCCCGACGGGCGGCAGAGTCGCCGCCACCAGCAGGCCGTGATAACGCCGCGTGTTGCACCCGACGACGGTGCCGTGGGCAAAGCCGCCCAGCCCATTGGTCAGCAAAAATTCCTGCTTCAAATGCGGCTGAAGCTGGCCGTTGGTATCCACCGAGAAAAGAGCCATGGCGGGAGTGTAGCGGGGAAGGGGTTGGGCCAGAAGATCGGCCAACCGTCGTGGTCAACGTCGTGGAGGGCTGCTCATCCGGCGGTTCGTCGTCGCAGTGCTGGCTTGGCGCCGATAAGCGACTCCAGTGCCTCTGCCACGAGCGCCGAGCGGCCGACACCGCGGCCGCGTGCAAATGCGTCGGCGCGATCCAGCAAGCCGCGCTCAAATGAAATCAACACATTCACTGCTCCCAGACCCTTGCGCGGCCGCCCGGGCCCGCGCCGGCCGTTGCTCCACTGCGCGCGCTCTTGCGGAGTCATTGGAGCGCCGATTTTGTCTGGAAGCTCCCGATCATATTCCTTCGTCGCCTCGCCCAGCTCCTCGGCCGTCATCCGCGTAAAGGACTTGCGATTCCGCTGTAATTTTTTGCTTGTCACCTTATTCTCCCCGATGAAATTGGCATCGAGTGGATCACGTATACGACTTTCCCGCTTCCGTCCGAATAGGCAATAAGATCAGCCACGCTCAGGGAATCAACATCAAGTTCGTCATCTTCGGGAAAAATGAAGATGACTTGGAGCCTTCGCCCAACATCCGTCTGGCCTTTGACGATCCACTTTCCATCTCCCATCTTCCTGGGAAATCCGCGGCCTGCGTTCCGAATGACATATTCCGCCTCGGACACCGTTACGCCGTGCTTCGCGATGTGCCGAACGTTCGCGGCGTTCCAGGAGAACAGAAGATTCACATAGATTACTATATAGATAAATGGAGCGATTGGCAAGTCAGTTTTTCATCCGCGCGCGGATTATCCAACGATGTCAGAGCACGGACGCCGAATTCGGGGCGAAAACCGTTGGCTACTTCGAGCTTCGCTCGGCGTCCAAAAGCCGCCGCGCGGTTTCCTTTACTTTTGCATGATCCGACGCCGGCAGATTGGTGAGCAGCGGCAGCAGCGGCCCGGTGTCGGCGATGCCGGCCAGTCTCACCGCTTCATGCAAAACTCGAATCGGGTTGATCGCGTTGCGGATGTCTTCGAGCGGCTTGAAGGTTTGGCGGATTTGCTCGGCCTTGGACCAATCGCCGGCGCGGATGGCCAGGAGCATTTTCTGCGAGAGGGCAGGGGCCACGCAGACGCAGCCGGAGGTGAAGCCGCCCAGGTCAAAATCCTTGACGTGCGTGATCGCCGGCTGCTCGCCGATGCCGCTGATGATGATGCGGCGATCGACCATATCGACGAGTTTGCGAAGATAATCGTCCTTCGCGGTGTCGTTGCGAACGGTGGCGTATTTGATGCCGCAGAGTGCCTTGGCGTCGGCAAGACGCTTTACATTTTCCGGCTCGATAAACCCGTCGGCCTTGATATAGAGGATGATCGGAATGCCGGCGGCATCGACAAACCGCCGCACGCCCGCTTCAACGCCTTCACTGGTGGTGATGCCCGTCTGCGGGAGCACCATCACCGTCGGGAATTTATGGCGGCGAATGATCTTCGCCTGATCCATCATCGTGCCATAAGCCGGACCGGCGGAGGGAATGACCAGCGTTTTCGGCCCCGCAGCTTGTGCGAGGAAACCGAGCACCTGATCGTATTCGCTTAGGGCGATGTGGTAGAAGTTCGCGTTGCCGCCGTAGAGCAGCGTGCTGACGCCGCCGGCTTCAATGTGGCGGATGAGCTGCACATTGGCCGCTTCCGCGAGCGAAAAATCCGCGGTTCGCGCCAGCGGGGGAACAGCCAGAACGGATTCGCCTAGACGTTGGATGTTGATTTCGGTGAGCATGGTTCGATTATTTTTACGGGTAAGACGGCCTCACCGCAATGATTTCCGGGGTTTGTTCCCTCCTCCGGTACTCCGGGGGAGGGAGCAATGACTCCGTCGCCGTCAGAGAATCCGCACTCACCCGTACTCAAACGATTCCTTCGCCATCACGATCGGGCGATTTTGCCCGATGTTCAGAAGTAAGCCTGCTTCCATAAAGCTGGCTGCGAGGCTGCTGCCGCCGTAGCTGACGAAGGGTAAGGTGATGCCTGTCACGGGCATCAGGCCGGTGCAGACCATCAGGTTGATGAAGGTTTGACAGGCCAAGGCCGCGACGATCCCGATGGCGACTAATCTGCCGAACGGGTCGCGCGTACCGGAGGAGATTTCCACGCCGGCGGCAAAGAGAACCAGATACGACACGAGCAAGACCGCCGCCCCGAAGAAGCCAAACTGCTCGCCGATCAGGGCGAAGATCATGTCGTTGTGCGATTCGGGGACGGATTTGCCAACCGGGATATTGCCGAACCCTTTGCCGGCGAACGATCCCGAAGCGAAGGCAACCATCGCGCGATAAGTCTGATACGCTTTGCGTTGCCGCTGGCTGGGATCGTTGGCGTCGAGCCAGGCGAGCAATCGCTCGCGCTGATATTTCTTCACCAGCTCCGGGCCATGCTTGAGGACCGGAACGTTTTTGCTGCCCGAAAACCAAACCGCCGGAAGCAGGAAAATGCCAAGCGTGATGATCAGCAGCAGATGCTTCACCCGCGCGCCCGCGACGAAGAGCATCGTGAACAGCACCGGCGGAAAGATCATCGCCATCCCAAGATCCGGCTGCTTGAGGATGAGCACGAGCGGCACAAATGCCAAGGCAAACGGCGCGACCAAGCCGCGAAGCGTGCGGTAGTTGGAGCGGAAGCGCAGATAGCGGGCCAGCACCATCACGAACGCGATCTTCATCAGCTCTGCCGGCTCGAGGCTGAACTGGCCGAAGTTGATCCAGGCGTAAACGCCCTTGGTGTTGTGCACGCCGGGAATCGCGTGCCCATGGCTGGCGGCCATGCCGCCGATCACCGTGTAGACGATCAGGCCCATGCTCAGAATGTAAAAACTCCAGGCGAACCGCCCCAGCACCTGATAATTGACGGCCTGAAACAGCGCCAGGCAGCCGACGCTGACGGCCAGGAAGATGCACTGCTTGTAAGCATCGGCCGGATTGGCGGCGAGAATGCTAATGAGTCCCATCGCCGACAGCACCGCGACCGCCACCAGCACCGGCCAGTTGGTGGCGATGGCAAGCTGCTGCCAGACTTTGTTGAACTCGATTCTCATTATTAGGGTTCAGGGTTCAGGGTTCGGGGTTCAGGAGGCAGGGAGGTAGGGACGGAGGGACGGAGGGACGAAG
>DATBDZ010000304.1:0-19997 GCA_036276235.1 Humisphaera sp.
ACGCTCCGGTTCGCGATGGACTTGTGGCGGAGGCCAGACGATACACAATCACAACAAGATTCTGACCCGAAGCCACGGTGGTGGTGCGCCCATTGCCGCCGGCCTCAGGCCGCCGAGAGATACGCTTGTTTAAGGACTAAATCGCGCTTTGCCAATGGGGCAGATCGGGGCGGCATAACGTGTCCCTCTAATTGGAAGTGCCCGGATACCTTTACAAACGAAGAAGCCCGCTATCCGCGGATTGTACCGTCAAATCATCTGGCCCGTCGCCCCTAAAGAACCCCTATGCTTCCACTCCTCAACGCCATCTTCGCAAAGTTTTCTGCTGATTCGGCGCTCGCCGCCGCGTTCCCCGGCGGCTTGCACCGCGACCGCGCGCCTGAAGGGGCGGCGATGCCGTACGTCGTCTCGCGCGTGGTCGAGAGTGCCGTCGAGCTTTCGTATGGCAGCCGCTCACGCGCTCACACGCGCATCAAGTTCAGCGCCTTTGGCGTCGGTCATGACGCCGTCGGGAATCTGATGCAAACTCTCATCGATCATTTCGATGGCGCGCTGCTCACTCTCGCTGGTGGCGCGACGAATGATTCCGTCACTCGCCTTGGCGATGCCGTTCCTACGCTGCATCGGCAGGATGCGGCGGGGAATGATGTTTGGGAATGGGCGGTGGTTTTTGAGTACGGCGTGGCTTCCTAAAAGGATGTCATTTGTCATTGGTCATTTGTCATTTGCAAACCATTCCAACAAATGACCAATGACAAATGACCAATGACAAAAGAAAATGCAAATCACAGAAGATCTCATCCTCGGCGCCCGCTTCCGCTCTTCCTTAACTGGCACCGCGCTCCTTCGCATCTTCGACGTCGGCGGACTCGTGCCCGGGCGCGATACGCTCGCGCAGGCCGCCAGCGCGATTGACTCGGCGAGCGGCGCGCGGATTCCGCGGTATGGCGATCCGCATCCTGCGGTGGCGGGGTTGTATGCCAATCAGATTGACGCCGAGCCGATACGCGGGTCGCAGACGGCCGCGCGGGTCACCGTGCGCTATGGCCCGCCGGAGGTGGCGGCGATTCCCGGAGCCGTCAGCATTCGCATTACCGGCGCGCAAAATCGCAAGCTGCTGGCCCGAAATCCGGATGGTTCGCTCATTGTTGTGAAATACACGGACCCGGCCGGCAATCTGCTGCAGGATCGCGTGCAGATTCCGATTCTCTCGCCGAACACCGTGCTGGAATTCACGCGGCAAGAGCCGGCCAGCCCGCTGACCAAGTCGGCCCAATATCGCCGCACGCTCAACAGCAATGCGTGGCAGGGCGGCGCCGCGAAAACATGGCTCTGCCGCGCGATTGATGGGCGGAGCCTGGCGAGCCGCGCGACGTATGAAGTCCGCTATCTCTTCGAATACGACCCGGATGGCTGGGAACGCATCGAATATTTCGTCGATCGCTACACCGGAAAAATCCCCGACGACGTGCAGTTCAGCGACGGGAACGACAAGGGGATCGCAAAGATTCAACCTTACGCATTGCGCGATTATGCGCAGTTGGGATTACCAAATGCCTACTAGATATATCGATCCATTTGAAGCCTTTCTCATCCGAGCCTTCACTGAAGTGTTCGGGCGGCCTGATACGCAAGATCCGGCGGGCGCGCGGCATGATCCGGCAACGTCCGCCGCGCGGAATCAGCCGGCAGCGAATGAGCAGCCCGTTCGGGACCGTCCGCGGCGTACCACACGCCGACGACGAAAAACAACTGCGTACTAGCTTCCATCTGGGATGGGGAGGGGTGGACCTTCGGTCCGACCGCTACTCGGAGTCAGGGCATCTTGTAGGGTGGGCGTACCCGACCACCATCTCTCGGTCCCGGTGGGCGAGTACGCCCACCCTACAAGAAATACGAAAGATTTACCGTGGAAACAGATCCTCTGAATCAGACCGACCTCTCCGCGCCCGCGTTGCCCGAGCCGCGCGAGCCGGCGGGGGCTTCGGGGAATACCGGCGCGCCCGCCGCGCGGTTTTCGCCGGCGGCGGTCGAGCAATTTGTCGGGATCATTCGCGGCGGGCCGTGCGCGGGCGCCGGGGCTGATTACACCGATGCCCGCTATTACATCGATCGCGCGATTGTTGGCGCATCGGCACAGCCGGGCGATTTGCTTTCGGCAACGAGCGACACGTTCCCTGGAGTGAAGCAATGCCTCACTGCGACGAATCTCGCGGAACTGGCGGACAACTCACATTCGCTTTCGCCCGGAACGATCGTGCAGGTCTTTTCGATCTACGCGCGCGGCGGCGGCAACAGCAAGCTGCATGTCTTTAGCCAACCTTCTCGCTCGTTGGGCGTTGTCGTGCGGATCGACTCCAATGCTGCCGGCGCGGGGGAATACAACGGCGCGATTCTCACCGGGTCGAGCGATGCCGCTGCGGGCAGCGATCTTGTCATGCCGGCGGGAATGGATGATGGCGCGGCCGACGCGCTGATCCTCAACGCCGAAGAAGACAGCGAAACCGGCCATCGCCTCGCGAGCGGCACATACGCGGTCGGCGTGACGCGCGGAATGATCGACGAAAGCCCAGCCAGAAAGATCGTCGTCATCCGCGGCGGCGTCGGACGGATGGATTCGCCGACAACGCTCGGCGACACGAGTGAAGGTTCTGAAACCGCCGACACCTCAAACTGGAGCCGCGCCAGTACCGCGACGCCGCTGAATCTGTATGTCGTCAGCCGCATGGTCTACAACGAATCCGGGGATCAAACGCTGTATCAATTCGTGCGGCAATTGAGCCTCGACGCGCGCGGACTGCTGGTGAGCGTGAGCGGGGAGACGCGGGTGACGATTGATGTGACGGAGCCGTGTCCGTGATTGGGGGAAGGAGCCGGGAGTCAGGAGCCGGGAGTCAGGAGAAATGCGCGGAAGCAGCTTTCTCTTGTGCCGCGCTTCATGCGTGCAATTCGGCATCCCCTCTTGTCCTAGCTCCTGGCTCCTGGCTCCTCGCTCCTGGCTCCTAATTCCTCTTCTCCAGACGCCTTCACTTCTCCCATGCACCTCAAACACCGCTCCTCCTCCGGCCACCTCATTCACGGTCCGCACGGGCATCTTTCCCGGCGCTGCTCCGGCTGCGGCTGCGCGGACCTTCTCAATATGTGCGTCTATTGCCCGGATGCGACGCCTTCGCAGTTTCATGTGACGTTCAGCGGCATCACGCTCTGCACCGATTGCGTGAACTGCGACGATGGAAGCTCAGCGAAGATCGACGGCGGCTCGAGCATCAACGGCACCTACCTCATGGCCAAAGACGGCCCGTGCGGCTGGGTCACCGAATCGGATGACATCCCCTGCACGCTCACCGTCTACAGCGGCGCCGATTGCAGCGGCACCGCCGTGCCACTCAAGCTGGCGATCGAGCAACAGCGCATCGACGCGAACACTTTCCTCCTGCAGATCACCGACGAAGGAAACAGCATCCTGGTGTTTAGCGCGACGGTGACAACGGAAAAATGCTGCGCCAGCTATACGGTCAGCAACGAAAACACGTCATGCTCCTGTGGCGACACGATCATTCTCGGCGTCGGAGGAAGCGCGACGGTAACGCCATGCTAGGGGATGAGTTGCTGGTTGCTAGTTGTTAGTTGCGCTTGGAGAGAAACAGCTCTTACTCCAAGCGCAACTAGCAACTAACTGCTAGTAACTGATACGGAGTCCGAACATGTTGAGCCGCTGGAACCAAATCGTCGGGCAAAACCTTGCGGCGTGTCATCGTTGCCCGTTGCGGCAGGAGATTTGCCGCGGCGCGTGCGCCTGTACGCGCGATGGTCGTGATATCATCGCGCTGGCAGAAGAAGGCGCATGTCCGATGGGAAAGCATTCGACGCCGCCTTCGCGTGGGTTAGGGGATACGGTGGCGAGAATTGCCAACGCGATTGGCGCAAACAAGGCAGCAAAGATGTATGAGCACATAAGCGGCCACGATTGCGGGTGCGGGAAGAGAAAATCGCGGCTCAATGAGTTGGTGCCGTATAAAGACTGAACCTGTTCCGTGGCATGGGTTTTCAACCCATGTGAGCGACACCGATCGGTCAAAACTTCTCTGCGTCTTGAACACCGATGCGCGACGCGGGCAATACTCTGCCGGTACTCCGGGAGAGGGCTGGGGTGGGGGGCTTGTCTTCGCGGCGCTCGACAGTTGGCCCCCACCCTAACCCTCCCCCGGAGTACCGGAGGAGGGGACAAGACTTGGCGGTGAAACTGTCGCGCCAGTATTGAACACTCCTTCCTTTATACGTCCCTTGCACGGCTTTCAAAGCCGTGCCACGATAGACTTGCTCCTATCACAAAGAATCCCTCGTGAACCTCATCCTCACCGCCGATGATTTTGGGCGATCTCATGAGATCAATCAGGCGGTCGTGCGCGCTCATCGCGCAGGGACGTTAACCGCCGCGAGCTTGATGGTGGCGGGTAGCGCCGCCGACGAGGCAATTGTGATTGCTCGGGAGAATCCGAAGCTGGCCATCGGTTTGCATCTGGTTGCGGTGGATGGGCCGGCGGTTTTGTCGGCGGATCAGATTCCAGCACTGGTCGATCGATCCGGAAGATTTCCCAATGCGCCGGCGGGATTGGGCATTCGCTATGCGCTCTCGCGCGAAGCGCGCCGGCAATTGAAGCGCGAGATCGAGGCGCAGTTTGCGCGGTTTGCCGAATCGGGCTTGCCGCTGTCGCATGTGGATGGGCATCAGCACATGCATCTGCATCCGGCGGTCTTTCCGATGATCGTTCCGCTGGCCGCGCGATATGGCGCCAAGCGCGTGCGGATCGTCCATGATGATCTTGGGCTGTCGCTGCGACATGACCGGACGAAACTGCTGACGCGCTGCATCTGGGCCGCCAGTTTTGCGTGGCTGGGCCGCCTGGCCCGGCGGCGTTTGCGGAGGACGGACCTGGCCGCGGCTGACCGGGTCTACGGGCTTCTGCAGTCTGGGCGAATGTCCGATAACTATGTGCTGGACCTGCTGCAACAAATCGGCAACCCGCGCGACCATCGGCTGGCGGAAATCTACTTTCATCCCACGATCGGCGATCGCACCGATGCGTGGGGTCCGAATCCAGGGGATTTTCGCACGTTGCTCAATCCGGCGGTTCTGCGGATGATATCTGCCCGTGGGATGTCGCCCCAACGACATCCGTTGGCGGATTCGCGTCAGGCTCGGTAGGGTGTCGCGTACTCACCCCCGCAAGCGGCGCGGGCATGAGTATTGCATCACGCTGTCGAGCTAGCCTTACAATTGCTTATGACGCGAGCGCCTTTTGCCGCAGTACTGATCGGAGCCTTGTGTTTGAGCTGGCTCTATTGGCTCTGCGCATGGATGGCGACGCGCCGCTTCTTCCGTAGAAATCGCGGGGAATGCTCCGAGTTCAAACCAACCGTCTCAATTCTTAAGCCTGTCAAAGGGGTCGATGCGCAGGCGTTCAAGAACTTTGCGAGCTTTTGTCAGCAGGATTTTGACGACTATGAATTGCTGTTCGGCGTTGCCGATGGAAACGATCCGGCGGTGGCGCTGGTTGAGCAGTTGCAAAAAGAGTTTCCAGATCGGCGCATCGCGCTGATCGTCGCGCCGACGATGACGCTCAATCCCAAATCCTCCACGCTTGAGGCCCTGGGCCGCGAGGCGAGCGGGGAGGTCCTGGTTATCAGCGACGCCGACATGCGCGTCGGCTCTGATTACCTCTCAACCGTCGTGGCGCCACTGGCCGACCCGAAGGTGGGCATCGTCACCTGCCTGTATCACGGCACCCACGCCCGCACGCTGGCCGCCCGGCTCGAAGGGCTGCACGCCGGCCAGATGTTTCTGCCCTCGGTCATCCTCGCGCACGAATGCCTTGGCCAGGTCGTCGGCATGGGCGCGACACTCGCACTTCGCAAATCAGATTTCCAGCGCATCGGCGGATACAGCGCGTTCGGCGATTTGCTCATGGATGATTTTCAGCTCGTCGACCGCATCAGAAAAATCGGGCTGGAATCGCAACTGGCCAACTGCGTTGTCGAAAACATTTTGGGCAATACGCAATTTATTGACCAATGGCGGCGGGAACTCCGCTGGGCGCGCGGCATCCGGATCACATCGCCGACTAAATATTTGGGCATCTTTCTGACGTATCCGATCGCCCTGAGCGCGATGCTCGTTGCACTTTATCCGCTGGTGATGTGGACGTGGGTTGCGCTTGGTGTGACGGTCGTATGCCGAGCGGTCATCGCGTGGGACATTGGCCGGCTGCTTCCGGCTGGCGGATCGCCGCCTTCTGCCGTCGCCACGTCGGCTCTGCTGCTTCCTCTCCGCGAACTGCTCAGCTTCACGATCTGGTGCGGCGGGCTGATTGGCCGCAAGGTCTACTGGCGCGGGCAGGAATTCGGGTTGGCGCGCAATGGGCAATTGCTCCGGACCATTCCCAAGACGGGCGGCCCGCTCCGCGCCGCGGTGCGATGGCTCGATGCGCTTCTGCGGCGTCGCCAGAACATTTTCGAGTTCACTCAATCGACCGCCTGCATGCTGCGTATCTCCCGATCGGTTTGCACACGGCCGATTGAGCTATCGCATCAAACCCTCTCGCCCGGCATGCCGATCGGCGAGTTGCATATTTGGAATGATCAGATGCCCAAAATGCAGCTTGACGGCGCGAGCCTGGCCTGGGCGCGGCAAGCCGAAGAGCATCTGGATCATTCACTTCGCGAGCTGGCCCGGGTGGTGCGCAGTGACGGGCGGCTAATCGATCTGGATGCCTTCAAAATCAATTTCTCGCTGACGCCGCGCGGCGGGCGCCATCAGGTCAAACGCTTCGCGCGCCGCATTCATTTTGAAACGGTCGAACCCCCTGCGCCCGCCGGGCTGCTTTCCCGCCTGCATCGCATCGGCGAGAATGTGCTGATCTGGTTGCTGATCTGGACTTTCAACCCCGGCGCTCTTCGCAACGGAAAGTTGATGCGGATGCGCACCGAACTATGGATCTCGCGAAGCGAATTGTTGCGACGGTATGGCGAGCAAACCAGCCGCGACGCCACCGAATTCCGCGGACGCAGGACGCGCGTCCGTATGAAATCCACATAAACCGGCGGGCACCACTCGCGCCATGATCCTCCTGTTGCTTTCAAGCGCCTGGCTCGCGACGGTCGCGCTGTTGCTCATCCGCGCCATCCGGCAATATCGACATTATCAAAACGCCAATCCGATCGAGCAGCCGGTGGATAATGCGCCGACGATTAGCGTGATCGTTCCCGCGCGAAATGAGCAGGCCAACATCGCCCGCTGCGTCGAAGGCCTGCTGTCGCAGCAATATCCGTACGATCGCATGTCGATCATCGTGGTGGACGACAACTCCGAAGATTCGACGGCGGCGATCGTCAGCGAGATCTCACGGCGCGATTCGCGCGTGCGCTTGCTGCGAGGCGCGCCGCCGCCTCCGGGTTGGCTGGGCAAGCCGCACGCCTGCTGGGCCGGCGCGCAGGCGGCTGGGCATGTCGAATGGCTCTGCTTCTGCGACGCCGACACCGCCGCCAGGCCGCTGCTGCTAAACAGCGCCATTCAAACGGCGCGGCAGCGCGATCTAGCGTTGCTGTCGCTCGAGCCGTTTGTCGAGCTGCGGGCGTTTTGGGAAAGAGTTGTCTTGCCGTGTGGATTTTTCTTCATCGCGTTTACGCAGGATGTTCGCCGCGCTGAGGATCCGAACGATCCGAATTGCCACGCGAACGGGCAGTTCCTGCTGATCCGCCGGCAGGCTTACGAAGCGGCGGGCACCTTCGCCGCCGTGCGGGATCAAATGGCCGAAGACAGCGCGATGGCCCGCGCCATCAAGCGAACGGGCGGGAAGATCGCGGTCCTTGGAGCAACGGCGCTGATTTCGGTGCGGATGTTCGCGGATTTCCGCTCGCTTTGGCAAAGCCTATCCCGCCAGGCCGGGCAGCTTCTGGGAAGCGGCGGGCGGGCGATGATCTTTACGATGGTGGCACTCGCGCTGGCGATTTGCTCACTCGCCTTGCCAATAATATGTGGATTTGCTGTCGCGCATGACGCGAGCGCGGTTTATATCGTCGCGCTGGTTCTATCGACTTTGACTTCGCTGGCACTCCTGGGAACACAGATTGGAACCGCCACCTACTTTCGCATCCCATTTTGGTACGGATTTCTGTTCCCACTCGGATACACTGTTGGCGCTGGCATTTTATTGCGCAGTGTGATGGCGCTGAGAAGCAGCGGGATATTGTGGAAGGGACGGTCTTACCCATCGACATAACGGACGTTTCAACCGTGTCGATAGCGTTAATCGTCATGCTGAGGTACTCCGAAGCATCTGGCTTACTCGCGCGAATGGGCAAAGAGCTTGCCAGTGCCTCAGCTTCCGTAGGGTGTGCTTTAGCACACGCGGAGCATTGGACCGGCCAGGACCCTCCGCGTGCGCAAGCGCACCCTACGAATGCGCGCACCCAGCCCCTCACCCCAGCCTACAGGGGAGAGGGAGAATGCGCTTCTCTTCGCTGAAATGACCAGCCCCTCACCCAATGATCGCGGTTCACATCGCCTCGTGCCGGCGATCCTCTTGATCGCGCTGGCAATGTTCGCTGTCTATTTATTGCGATTCGTGCTTTTGCCCTTCGTCATCGCCGGCGCGCTGGCATTTGTCGCGATGCCGTTGATTCGTAGAGCGCATGAAGGATGGCGTTGGCCGCGATGGCTTGGAGCCGTCTGTGTCTTCTGCGGGTATGCGTTGGTATTCGCGCTGACTGGCTGGGTGATCGCCAAATTCGCGATGCCGCAAATGACGGCGGTGATGCATGATCTGCCGAGCACGCTTCACCGTTTCCTTGCGACGCTCTTTCGCGGCCAGACAACGACCGTGCTGGGGATGAATCTCGACGCCGCCGAACTTTCGCGGCGGCTGAGCAGCGGGTTATCTGGCAAAGATGCCGCCGTTGATCCGCGCGAGTTGGTCAGCGCGGCCGGCATCGGCGTCGCCATTGCGATGGGCGCGCTTCTGACGCTCGTCCTGCTTCTCTATTTCCTGGTTGAATCACCCAGGCTCGCGCGCGGCGCGATTTGGCTCACGCCGCCCGCGCAGCGCGAGCGCATCCTCAGGATCGCGCGCCGTGCCGCGCCGGTGCTATATCGATATGTCATCGGAATCCTCGTCGTGGTCTCCTACACGATCCTCGCCACCTGGATTTTCGCGCGCTTCTGGCTGCACTTGCCGCATGCCGAGCTGCTGGCGATCGCCGTCGGGTTGCTCGAGATGATTCCCATCGCCGGCCCGGCGCTTTCGGTGGGGATGATCGCGCTGATCGCCATTGAGCAGATTACCTTCGGGATGATCGTGGGGGTCTCAATCTTCGCCACATTCCTGCGGCTTTCGATCGATCAATTCATCGGCCCAATCGTGCTCGGGAAGGCGACCGATTTGCCGCCGCCGCTGATCATCTTCGCGTTCCTCGCCGGCGGCGCGATGTACGGCCCGCTAGGCGTGCTGATCGCGATCCCGGTGATAGCGGTGGGGAAGATTGTGATTGAGGAGATGCGGGCGGAGCGATCAATTAACGGTGAGGCAACAGACCCAGGTGCCAGCGCCTCCGGCCGTTTGCCGCCGGCGAAGCACAATTCTTGAAGACCGGTGTATGCGGCACTACACTCAGTGTGTCTCAAACCGAGGCAAAATGGTTCTAGAACACGAATTGAAAACCTACGAGCAGAAGCTGCCCGAACTTCTTGCAGACGAAGGGAAATTCGTTCTCATCCATGAGAGCGAGGTTGCGGGCTGCTTTGGAACTTACGAAGATGCGATTCGTGCCGGCTACACCAGGTACGGATTGAAAACCTTCCTCGTCAAGCAGATTCACGCTGTCGAACAAGTTCAATACTTCATGCGGCCGATATCCCCGTGCCCCACGTAACGCTTCAGATCTCGCCATTCGGACCCATCGTGGATGTATTGTTGGGGGTCAGCGGAGCGCGCGCCGCAGCCTTGCAAGCGGCGGCTCAGCCCATTCCTCCTGCCGTGCAGATTCGAGGATTGATCGACACGGGCGCAAGCGGTACGTGCATTGACCCGGCGTCACTCAAGAGCCTTGGACTTTCGCCAACAGGAGTGGTGCCGATCCTCACGCCTTCGACCGGAAACCTTCCACACTTTTGCAATCAGTTCGATGTGAGCTTAACGCTGCTTCACGCTGACCATCGATTGCACTTTGATACTGTGGCGGTCATGGAATCGAACCTGGCCGCTCAGGGAATTCACGCGCTCATTGGCCGCGATATACTGGGAAAATGTCTCTTCGTGTACGATGGCCAGGCAGGTACATTCACCCTGGCATTTTAAGGTCAGTGCTCGCGATAAGGAGGCGTCCGTGAAGACGGTATTAATCGGCGCTTTGATGCTGTTGTTCGTGAGCGAAGTAAGCGGGCAACCTGCCACGATTCCCACCACCCAACCCGACCCCACCTTCACCGAAGCCGAATTCCTCAGCCAGCTGAGCACCTTCCGCGCGCGCGGCTCCGTCAAATTCAATCCGGGTATTTACGCGATCAACAACACGATCGTTCTCACGCTCGCCGGCACTTATGACATGACCGGCGTTGAGCTGCGCGGGCGTAAGGGAACGCTGATCTGGATTCGCGGGTCGGGGATTCATCTTATCGGGCCGACCTTCAACAGCGATCGGCCCGCGACGCTGCCGCAGGGGAGGAACCCGAAGGTCGGCGTGCAAGGCGTCATCGTGGCGGCGACCGATGTCTGGATCGTCAAAGCCACCTGGCGGAACATCGATAACGGCATTCAGCTTTTCCCCGGCCAGCGCTATCTGACGCTGGTAGACCCGACTTTCACCGACGAACTGCGCGGCAATGCGCTGTACTGCGGCGGCGGGGATGAAAAACCCCCGCGCGGCGATGTGCTTTGGGTCGGCGGATCCGTCGGCAACAGTCAGCAGGAACAGAACATCCGCTGCTCGACGCCGGGATTTTCCAACCTGGAATGCCACGGCGTCAGCTTCCGCAATACCAACGGCAAGGAGGCCTTCGGCTTCCGCGCCGGCCACGGGGCCAAGCTGGTCGATTGCACATTCTGGGGACAGTACCCGACATTCCTGGGCTCAGGCCTGCCGCAGCCGCTCGAAGCATGCGGCGACATTATCTTCGATCATTGCCACTTCATGGATGGCCCGGTGAACGTACGGTTTTGCAAGGATGTCCAGGTGCTCGATTGCGATTTCCGGACGGGGCAAACGCCGGTAACGGTAAGCGATGCGGATAACGTCACCGTGCGCGGAATCAGAAGGATCAGGGCACAGCCGGACAACAAGCCTTTCGCGAACGACATCACAAAGACAAAGAAGGCGATCAAGGATCTGGGCGGGCATTCCATGGAAGCGCCAAAGCAGGAAGGCAGGGGGAATGAGTAGTCAGATTGAATAAGTAGTCAGAGGAAATGAGTAGTCAGAGATCAGAAATGCGCATGCGCATTTGCTTTCTGACTACTTATTTCCTCTGACTACTGACTACTTATTTTGCCCGCCCGCTACTCATCCAAGTACACCGTCGGCAGCTTCTCGTGATATTTCTTGGAGAAATGAGCCAGGACCCGGCGCGGGACCCAGGGGAGCGGGAGCATCCGCATCTTGTTGCGGAGGCCGGGGACTTCCAGCGGCTTGCCGAGCATCATCGCATCAAACCCGCAGCGTGCGACGTCTGCCGGATCCATCACGTTTTCGCTGAACGCTTTCGTGCCGGTCAATCCCGCGCGCTCGGCAAAGCGCGTCTGCGTGGGGCCGGGGCAGAGTGCCGTCACCGTTACGCCGGTGTCGCGCAACTCGTGCGAGAGCGCCGTTGAAAGTGAAACCACAAATGCCTTGCTGGCGTTGTAACAAACCGTCAGCGGGCCGGGGACGAAGGCCGCGATTGACGCCATGTTCAAGATCCTGCCAAACCCGCGCTGCACCATTGGCGGCAACAGCAGCCGCGTCAGGTGGGTCAGTGAGACAATATTCACCTGCAAAAGCTGCATGCAGGTCGCCACGTCGCACTGCGCGAACGGCCCGCTCATTGCGAAGCCCGCGTTGTTGACGAGCATGTCTACATGGATTGACCGGTCGTTCAATTCTGCAAGGATTTGATCGGGGCTATCGGCGGTGGAGAGGTCGGCCGACAACGGAGTGACTGTGACGCCGTGCTGGCGTTCCAATTCCGCCGAGATGCCCAGAAGCGTTTTAGGATCGCGCGAAACCAGCACCAGATTGTGCATTCGATCGGCGAAGATGCGGGCGAATTCCAGCCCGATGCCGCTGGAGGCGCCGGTGATCAGCACCGTCCGCGGATGGCGCGGACGCGGGCGGTGGGCCAGCATGGCATCGCCCAGAAGCGACGATGCCCCCGCCGACATCGGATTTGCGGAGCGAATTGCGCGGAACCACATCAGGCTGCTCCCTGTGTTTGGATCACGACCTTTGTGTTACGCGTCTCGGCCATCATTCACTTTTAACCGGCACGCACCGCGCGCCAGCCAATCCACAGTTTCGAGAAGACCGACAGCGACACGCGCTCGCAGAGCACGCGCTGCGGGTCCTGGGCAATTTTATCAAGCAGGCGGCGATAAATATCGGTCATCGCCTGCAACGTGGGGCGGCTATCGCGGCTGATCAGCCGATCCAGCTCCGCCGACTTTTCATAATAGGAGCGGGCGCGGGCAATTTGCGCCTTCATCATCGCCGCAAAGCGCGGCCCACCGGCACGAAGGTCTTCCTCGGTAACACCTGATTCGCGCAATTCCTGCTCAGGGAGATAGACCCGACCGCGCTGCGCATCTTCGCGAAGATCGCGCAAAATATTCGTGAGTTGAAAAGCGATGCCGCGATCCAGCGCCAACTGCGCCGTCGCTTCGCCGCCTTCAAAGCCCCAGATATAGATGCTGGCCAGACCCACGACGCCGGCCACCTGAATGCAGTATTCGCGCAGTTCGGTGAAGGTGGCGAAGCGCGCATCGGAAAGATCCTGCTGCTGGCCGGCGATCGCGTCGTCAAAAATGCTGGTGGGCACGCCGTACTGGCGCACCATATCAGCAAGGGCCGGCCAGAGGGGATGAGTGGCTTGCGCCGCAAGATCGCCGCCGAGGACGGCATGGGTGCGGGTTTGCCAAGCATCCAGATCTGCAAGGCGCTGCTCGGGGGTGCGGCCGTCTTCGTCGTCGGCGATGTCGTCCACCAGCCGCATGTACGAATAGAGGGCGAACATCGCCGAGCGTTTGGGCTCGGGGAGCAGCTTCAGGCCATAGTAGAAATTGCGCGCCTGGGTGCGCGTGAGGGTTTCACAATACGCGCGCGATCTGCGCAGTTGATACACGTCGCGCGCCGCCAATCCCGTCATCGCCAGGCCTCCGATTCCCTGTGAAGCAATTTAACATCAGCCCGATGGTTCCCACTGTGCTAAAAGGCAACGTCCGGTGCAAAAGCCTTATACCATCGGGGCGTGGGGACGCCAATGATATTTGCCGCCACCGACACCCGTATGGCCTGAATACGAGGATGGAGAATAGAGGATGGAGGATGGCGCGGTCGGCTCAAGTCCCGCGCCATCCTCAATTATCCATCCTCTATCCTCGTATTCGTCCCTCGCGCGGATCACGGAATCACCACATCCGCCTCGATCTCGATCTGCGCATCTCCGTCAATCAGCCGCGGGACTTCGACGATCGTGGTGGCGGGGCGGATTTCGCCGAAGACTTCTCCGTGCACCATCGCCACCTGTTCCCATTTGGAAACATCGGTCACGAACATCCGCGTGCGGATGACCTGCTCGAGCGTTCCGCCAAGCGCTTCGATGGCGGCGGTAATGATCTGCAGCGAGCGGCGAGTCTGATCCGCAAGCAGCGGCGAATACGTTCCATCCGCATTGATTCCCACCGTTCCCGTGACGGCAATAAAATTCCCGCTGCGCACCGCGCGCGAGTAACCCATCCGCGGCTCCCATTTCGATCCGGAACTCGCACAACGCCGACCGAATCGATCTGTCACGGTGATGTTCACGTTGCTGGACACGGGGTCTCCTGTTGTTGGAATAAGTAGTCAGAGGGAATAAGTAGGCAGTAGTCAGAAATTGCCGCCACTCCGCTTCCTCTGCCTACTGCCTACTGGTTTCCGCCTACTCATTCACTCTGCCTACTCATTCACTCTGCCTACTCATTCCCTCTGACTACTTATTCCCTCTCACTACTCATTCCCTCTGCCTACTCATTTTCCGACATCCGGCTCGCCATGGTCGAGCGACACGCCGCTTTCCAGGACCAGCGGAACCAATGCGCCCAGCGTAACTTCTCCATCGGCGGTGACTTTGACACCTTCGGTTTTGATTCGCACGCTTTGCGCCATGTCGCTCATCGCCTTGAATGCGGGGACCAGCGCCGCCTGCGCGGCCAGCGCGTTGGCCGTTTCGCGCAACTCCGCCCTGGCCACCACGAGGGCTTGGGAGATTTCCACTGGATCGGTGCCGGTGGCGGAGACTTGAACCGTAACAGCCGGCGGATTTGCCGACCGCTTCTGTGCGGCGACGAGCGTTACCGTGTCCATCGGCCCCAGAAACGTGTCGGAGAAAAGGCCGATCTGCTTGAGGTCCAACACTTTGGTCACCAACCAAAACGGCTTTTGCGTATCGATCGATTGAATCAGCTTGCCCAGCTCCGCGTTGGCGGAAAAGGTGCCCGCGCCTTTGGAGATCGCCGTTAGCACTTCATCGACCCGCATTTCCCCCTTTGCCTCGGCGGCTACGAGGACCGCCATGCCGGGCCGGGGAAAGAGCAGCGCCGTGGACTCGTCGAAGAGATAGGCGTCGGTCCCGCTGAAGACCTTTTTGGCGACCTGATTGCGTTGCAGAAAATCGACGATAGTCGGCATATCAAACTCGCCGCGCGCGATGATGATCGCATCGCCCGGCTGGCCCAGCGGCGCGGTGTACCAGCCGAGGGTGATGCTATCGAGCCGCACATTGCCGATCGCTTCGATGCCGCCGATAACCCGGGCATTGATCCGCTGAATCATCGCCTCGCGATCGTCGCCCGGCACGGTCATCGGAAAGCCGTCGAAGATCTTTTCCAAAGGAAGCGCCGCGCCGCCGGTGGGAACAAGCTGGCAGACCATGTCCTGCTTCTGCGGCAGCAAATTGACGTCCGCCATCCGATCGGCCGGCGGACGTGTTGGCAATGTCGCCGGCTTTCCTTCGATCGCCGCGATCGCCTGCCGCGCGTAGTCGCCGACGAATTGCTCCTTCGAATCGGCCAAGGCTTGCAGCGCCGCCAATGCGTCACGGTTTTTCAATTCTCCGAGCGTGCGGATCGCCATGAGTCGTCGAACCGATCGCGATTTTTGCGAGAGTTGAATCTGTCCGATGAGGGCGCGGGATTGAGCGGCCATTTCGGCATCGCCGTCGCGTGCCGCCGCCTCCAGTTGCGGGATCGCCTCCCGACCAGCGGCCAAAATCCCCCGCGCGGCCCGTTCGCGGGCCTGCGGATCAGCCGCCGAGAGCTCGTCAATCAACTTTCGGACATTCGTGGAATCGGTCAGCTCCCCAAGCATGCGATCGACGGTCGGCTCAACCGCTTTGGTTTTCCAGTAGGCGGAGGAAGAGATATAGCCCAGGAGATCGTTAGGCCCACCGCCCGCCATTGACATGACGATGGCAAGCACAAGTGATGCGAAATCTGGCACGCCCATGTCGCCGCTCCTTGTGTAACAGCCTAGACGCTGAATTGGACGGGGGCAACAGTTGAAACAGTCGTTGAAACGTGAAGACGGGGATGTGAAACGTGAAAACGTGAAACGTGACAAAACGACAGGCGATCGTCACGTTTCACGTTTCACATCCCGCGGCCAGGTATCGGGAACAAAACGGGTACCATCAATTTCCCGTATTTTTTCTGCTCCCGTCCCTTGCAAATTGCCCGGCGCTCACGCAAACTATCATGCCTAGTCAACTGAAGAACAAGGAGATTCTATGGCACGGATGCCTCGCTGGATTGGTATTTCACTTCTGAGTTTTGTCGCGTTCGGTTGCGTCCCGCTGGAAAAATACAACGCCGCACGGCTTGATAGCGAGCAATACGCTCAGCGTCTTGCCGCTGCCGAGCGTGAAAAGGGCGAGCTGCAGGCCCAGTCGGCCGCCTACAAGCAGCAGCTTGACGCCGTCATGATGAACGGCGGCTCCAAGGACGCGCTGGTGGTCAATCAGGCCAACCAGATCACCGAGCTTCAGCATCAGGTGGACGAGCTCAACCGCCGCTATGAAGGCGCGATGAACCGCGTCGGCCAAGCCGTGGCGCTTGATCCGGTCCTAAACAACGCATTGACGCAGTTCGCGGCACAAAACCCGGACCTGGTCGAATTCGATTCGACGCGCGGCGTCGTCAAGTTCAAAAGCGACGTCACCTTCAACACCGGCTCGGCCGAACTGGCCAGCAGCGCCAAGGGCGCGATCGACCGCTTCGCGTCGATCCTCAATTCGCCCGCCGCCATGGCCTATGAGTTCATGGTCGTCGGCCACACGGACGACACCAAGGTACAGCATCAGGCGACCATCGCCGCCGGCCACAAGGACAACTGGTATCTGTCGGCTCACCGCGCGATTTCGGTCGGCGAAGAGCTGATGCACAGCGGCACGTCCGCCAGCCGCATGGAAGTGGCGGGCTTCGCCGATCAGCGTCCGGTCGCCAGCAACGCGACCGCCGCCGGCAAGCAACAGAACCGCCGCGTCGAGGTGCTGATCCTCCCGACGACCGTGCGAAGCACATCGCCGGGCGTCGCGAACATCAGCGCCCCGCGCCGTTCATCTCCCAAGCCAGAGATGAACAAGGACGCGACCGTCGAAACCGACCGCCGGCCGATCCTGAACAAGTAGCAGCAGAATACCGAGAATCAATCGACGCCTCAGACACCCTGCCAACGGTTGGCGGGGTGTCTGTATTTTTTCTCTCGCTTCTGTCACCCGGCCACGATCGGACACGTGGATACATCCTGCATTTGTTTGATAATCCGTTGCCGGACGCTTATCTTTGGATTAGAGAGAAAGGATCATCTCCATGGTCGCAACATCCGGAAGAACGCAGCAAATGAATGAGCAGTTTTTGACCTGCAAGGTCTATCCTGGGATGTTCAGCGATGAAGTTGCCATCGCCTATCGGCCGAACGCTGGGCGAACCTCCGTTTCCTCCTATTTCGTTCCGAAGGATCGAGTGGTGGCTGACTTATCAGGACGAGAAACCACAGGAATGTTACGGGTGCTGGTCTTTCGTGAAGGTCAGACAACCTGGGCCGTCGTGCCGAATGAGAATCAGACGATCATTGAGATCGATGAAGCGGATTTAACCGCACCATGATCTTAGCGAATGTCAGCATCCACGAAGCGATCGACAAGGGGTGGATTAAGATTGCCCCAGAGCCGGCGCCGCGCCACAAAACGCCGGGGCAGGAATGCCCCTATCAAACCAGCTCCGTTGATCTTCACCTCGGAAATGAGATCTCTTACTTCCGCGAAGGTTTGGCAATCAGTATTGATCTTCGTCGCGGGAATTTCGCCGACCTATTTGGAACCAATTCAGAGCGACGGACAATCACTAACGATCAGCCGTACGCGCTGATGCCCGGCAAGCTCGTACTTGGTAAGACACTCGAGCGAGTCGAATTCCCGATAGTCGAAGGGCAGCCGTGCTTCGCGGCAAGGATTGAGGGACGAAGCTCCTATGCTCGCGCAGGATTATTGGTGCACTTTACCGCGCCGACGATTCACGCCGGCTTTAGTGGAACGATCACGCTGGAGCTCATCAATTTAGGAAGCATCCCGATTTTGCTTTATCCCGGCGCGCCGGTCTGCCAGTTAATCATTGAGCAGGTGCATGGAACGCCATTCCGAAACGACAGCCAATTCCAAAACCAAACACTGGCCGGCGGCGGAAAGCCGTAAAGGCTGCTCATCGCAAGCGCCGCGGAGTCAGTTGGATTGAGGCTGGAACATCGTTACCTTGATTTGCGACGCCGCCTGGCTGGACCGATACACCCGTTGCGTCGCCTTTTGGAAATCTTCCGGCCTGGCGTGGTAGATGTCGCAAAACGTTTGCGGGTTGCGATCGACCAGCGGGAACCAGGTGCTCTGCACCTGCACCATAATGCGGTGCCCACGCCGGAAGGTGTGATAGACATCCGGCATCACGTACTGCACGGCGGCCATCTTGCCCGGCTCGAAGGGTTTGGGTTTCTCGAAGCTGTCGCGGAATTTGCCGCGCATGGCTTCGCCGCGGACGAGCTGTTGATAGCCGCCCATTTCGATGCCGGCGGGGTTGGGATCCGGGTTTGGAAAATCGCCCGAATAGACGTCGATCAGCTTGACGATCCAATCCGAATCGGTGCCGCTGGTGGAAACCTGGAGCTGTGCCGTCAGCGGGCCGGCGAGCGTGACGTCCTCCTGCAGCACATCGCTCCGATAGACCAGCACATCCGGCCGCGCGGAGGCAAAACGCTGATCGTCGAGCATATGCTCGCGCGTCATGCCGATTGCGATATTTGGAATGCAAGGCACCGGCCGATTCGGATCGCTCACGTATTCATCGAATTCACCCGCCTCATTAGCCGGCGGGTCGAAGGACAGTTTGCCGTTAGCGTGGAAGTAAAGTGATCTTTCGCGCGCGGCCTTTGGCGGCCAGGCGTCATAGCGCCGCCATTGGTTGGTGCCGGTTTCGAACACCCATGCCTTTGGATGGTTGAACTTCCCATCGTCCTTGAGGAAATGATTCAGGAAGGGCAGCTCGATACTTTGCCGATAGAAATCGCCGGTCTTGCTGCGGAAGTTGACGTTGCCAAGGCGATCGCCGTCGCCGCGCGACCAGCCACCGTGAAACCAGGGGCCCATCACCAGCATGTTGAAGATGTCCGGATTATTGCGGCCGACTTCCTTGTAAGTGTTGAGCGCGCCGAAAAGATCCTCGGCGTCAAACCAGCCGCCGACTGTCATCACCGCCGTCTTCACGTTTTTCAGGTGCGGCCGAAGATTGCGCGATTGCCAGAACTCATCGTATGTGCCGTGGGACATCAGATCGTCCCAAAACTCAATCTTGCCCTTGAAGTAGGTCTTGTCGGAATTCGCCAGCGGGCCCATGTTCAAATAAAACTCGTAGCCATCCGGCGTCTTAAAGTCGAAAGGTTTTGGCAATTCGCGCGTCGGATCCTCCAGCGTCTGCCCGAAGCCCGAGAAAAAGCGGAACGCGTGAGGCAGATAGAACGTTCCGTTGTGATGAAAATCATCGCCAATAAACCAGTCGGCGATCGGCGCCTGCGGCGATGCGCATTTGAGCGCCGGATGCGAATCGATCATTCCCGCCGACGTGTAGAAGCCGGGATATGAGATCCCCATCATCCCGACCTTGCCGTTGTTGTTGGGGATATTCTTCACGAGCCAGTCGATCGTGTCGTAGGCGTCGGTGCTTTCGTCGATATCCGCCGGCCCGGACTTCACATCCTTCTGCGGCCGCATGTGAACGTAGGTGCCTTCCGATCCATATCGCCCGCGCACATCCTGTATGACAAAGATGAACTTGTCGCGCGCGTAATGCAGCATCGGCCCGCTCGGATCCGGATGTCGATCAACGCCATACGGCTTCAGCCCGTAAGGCGTCCGCGTGAGCAAAAGCGGATAAGGCGTCGAGTCATCCTTGGGTGCATAAACGGCGGTGAAGAGTTTCACGCCATCGCGCATCGGGATGCGGTATTCGTATTTGGTATAGTTCTCGCGGAGATAGTTCTGATCGATGTCGGAGGACGGCCGCGTCGTCTGCGCACGGGATGACGTGAGAGAAAGGCCGAGACATAGAAACGCCATCAGCACGCGGGTCCGAATTTGCACGGGTTTCATGAGCAGCGTTATTGCAAGACGCCCGAGGGAATGCAACGAAAATGCCTAGCTCCCTCTCCCCTGACTTCGACGAGCTCAGTCGAGT
>DATBDZ010000305.1:0-5721 GCA_036276235.1 Humisphaera sp.
GAGGAGCCTATGGACCAAAACCACCCGTCATCTGACGGGGACCGCTGGGAGCCGGATGAGGCGAGAGTCTCAAGTCCGGTTCTGCGAGGGCGTGGGGGTGAAATTCCCCCGCGCTACTCTCCACACACTTATGGACACCACACAGCTGACTGAAAAACAGCGCCAGGTCATCTTGATGCGCTATACCTACTGCTGGCGGCTGGCGCGCATCGCGATGCGGATGGGAACCACACGCCAATCCGTCTGCGAACTGCTGCAGCGCGCCCATGTCCGCCTGGGATATCCGCGGCTGGCCTGCCGGCCCGTTTGGCCGACCAAGCCTCGCAGACGCCGGCGCAAATCGCTCCATCTCTCCGAACTGCCGGCGGATGTCCTGGACAGCTTGTGAGGAGCAGGAGAAGAGCCGCGCAAAATCGGGAGGATTCCGCAGGTGCGATGCAACATGCAACAAGAGACGAAACGAAATGATTTAAAATTTGATTCACTTTGTTTCATCGGCGGGCAAAGCGGCCGGACACGGTCCTCGAAATGAGGAGCAGTCCTTGTCGCGATGCAACGTGCAACCCTTGTGGATGCAACCGATTGGTGCGAAATCCGGTGCGAAAGGTTGCACGGAGGATCGGATGCATGCTTTGCGCCAAGACGCCAGGAAGACCGATGACATCGATGACAACTTGGACTTACGGCGATTTCCGCCCGCGGCGCGACTGGGCGGAAATCACTTCAGGAGTCGCGCCCAGTCGCGCGGTACCCCGATGGCTGCTCAAAACACGGGATCGGTCGCGCGACAGTCGCGCGGCGAAAGCCGCGAGTAAATCGATGTAAGTTGATTTCGAGTAGTTCCGCAAAGCGCCCGGAATGGAAACGGCCCCACGTGCAGCTCGGAAGTGCATCACTGCGGAATCCCGCGGAAGATGCCGTCGTCGTTGACCTCGTCGGCAAATTCTTCGAAGCTCATGTTCGCGGTCGAGAGGTTGTTTTCGATGCCCCACATTTCGCTTGGGATGACGCGGAACTCATCGCCCGGGTTGTCATGCAGGTCGATCACCAAAATCGGATGTTCCGGGTGAGACAGCGTAAATTGGTCGACGACGAAGATAAACGTGTGCCGGTAGTTCTTTGGAACCATCGAGAGAAGCTCATTGGGCTTCAAATCCTTTAAACTCTTATCGCTCAAAAAGTCGACATATGCGCGGAATTCGCCGACGGGCTCCTCGATTTCCTGACAAACGACTTCCCATGCGGCATCATCGGAAAAGTCGGTCCGCAAAACCATTGCATCGCGTGAATCCGGGATCGATTTCATTGGGACGCTCCGGGCCTTCACATTCAGCATTCAGCATTCAGCATTCAGCACTCAGCACTCAGCATTCAGCAATCAGCATTTCCCCTACCCTCCAAACAGCGCATCCACAAACCGCTGCGGATCGAACGTTTCGATATCCTGCGGCGTTTCTCCCAGGCCGATGAATTTGACCGGGATGTTGAGCTGTTGCTTGATCGACATGACGACGCCGCCTTTGGCGGTGCCATCGAGCTTGGCGAGCATGATGCCGGTGATGCTGATGGCGTTGCCGAAAACTTTGGCCTGCTGGATGGCGTTTTGGCCGGTGGTGGCGTCGAGCACCAGCAGGCTTTCGTGCGGGGCGCCTTCGATTCGTCGCGAGACGACATCGCGGATTTTCACCAGCTCGCGGATGAGCGGCTCCTGCGTCGGCAAACGCCCGGCGGTATCGACGATGAGCACATCCATCCCGCGCGATTTGGCGGCTTCGCAGGCGTCGTACGCAACTGCCGCCGGGTCGGCGCCTTGCTTGTGTTTGATGATCTCGACGCCCAGCCGATCGGCCCAGATCGACAGTTGATTGACCGCGCCGGCGCGGAACGTGTCGCTGGCGCAGAGCATCACCTTCTTGTTCATCTGCTCTTTGAGCAGCCATGCGATCTTGGCGATGCTGGTGGTTTTGCCGGCGCCGTTAACGCCGGCGACGAGAATCACCGTGGGCGGCGTGGGGCTGAGGCGAAGCTCGCGATCGGCGGTCGGCCAGTTGGCCGACATCTGCTCACGGATGACGCCTTCGGCGTCCTGGGCGTTTTTGATTTTGCCCAGCCGCCAGCGATCGCGGATTTCGCCGATGATTTTCTCGACGTTGGCGACGCCCATGTCCGCCTGCAGGAATTTCTCCTCGAGCTCGGCGAGGAACGCGTCGTTGATCTGCCGCCCCGGCACGAAAAGCGTGCGCACGTCGGTCAGCATCACCTCGCGCGTTTTCCGCAAGGCGGTTTTTAGTTTGTCGAGACTTTTGGAGAAGAAGCTCATGGAACAGTTGCCAGTTGCCAGTTGCCAGTTGCCAGTAAAGCAGGAAGACACACGCGTTTTCCTGGCAACTGACAACTGGCAACTGGCAACTTATTCCTTTTCTACGGTCCCTTCGCTAACCAGCGCCACATTCTCTTTCAAAACAGCATCCAACACCCCATTCACAAACGCCGGGCTTTGCTCTGTGGAGAATTCTCTTGAGAGCTCGATGGCCTCGTCGATGACGACTTTGGGCGGGGTGGCGGTGTTGGTCAGTTCCCAGACGGCCAGGCGGATCAGATTGCGGTCGACCCCCGGCTGGCGGCGGGGGGGCCACTGCGGGGCGATCTTCTCGACGCGCTGGTCGATCGCCTGCCGCTGGTCCCACGCAGATTCAGCCATCTGCAGCGCGGCGGCGCGCACGTCCGGATCTTCGGTATTGTTATTCGCGTATTCGCGCGCGGTGTCCATATCGCGCTGTGCGGCGCTGTCCCAGAGAAACATCACCTGCATCGCCAGCTCGCGCGTCTTTCGTTTCTTCAACATCAGCCCTGAGTATAGGAGTCCAACGGCGTTTGTCATCGGCCGATTGCGGGTACACTAACCGCCCATGGCCGGCCTTGAGGCGGGAAGCGGATTTTTCGGACGAATCGCACGCAAGCTGCGCGGGCAGGGCGCCAGCTCCATCGCGCCCGTGGAGCTGACGCCGCTCTCGCTGCTGGAGCAAGCCCGCCACGGCTGGCCGGATTATTGCCTGTATCTGCGGCCCATCGCCGGCCCGACTGGATCAATCGAAGACCAAATGCGTCGGGCGATCCATCCGCTGCCGGTGCTGACGCTGGAGGAATCGGGCCCATCGGCGCTGCTGCCCGATGAATCGCTGCTGGAGCTGGCCAACGCCGCCCGATTGCTCTGGCTGGTGCCGACGGATAAGGAGCGCGTCTTCGCCCGCCTGCGGCTGATCAAGCAGCAAGGCCCAATCGAGCGCTGCATCTTCCTCATGCCCGAGCAAGGGACGCTGGGAACGGTGGATTGGCCGCAAACCTGGACAGCCGCCCGAGACCGCGCGGCGGAGATCGGGATCGAGCTATCGGCTTACACCGCGGGAGGCTGGCTGTTCCGCCTCGCGCAAGATGGAAAGGCGAGCACGTTTCGACCGATCGTCAATCCAAACCCGGAAAAGATCGCCCGGGCGATTGAGGGGATTTGTCAGGAGATGTAGGTCACGCCCGGCCTCATTCGGAGGCTGCCCGCTCAGCCTTGAGCCGGCGAACGCGCTCAATAAAAGGCGAGTTCCGTTTGCTCTGCTCTTCGCGCTTTTGACGTGCGTCTTCCAGCCAAACTGCGACATATTTCGATACTTGCTTTTTATTGTGCAGGTAATAAAGAATGGTGGCGTAAACCTGTTCGAGGGTAATCGTCGGGAACCGCTCAGCAATTTGCTCGGCAGTTTGCCCGCGATGGATGTACTCGTACAAGACGCTCTCGATGCCGATCCGATGACCCTTGATGCGGATGTCATCGGGGCTCAGGAACGCGAAATAATCGTCTAGCTGCATATGCAGGCTCCAAGCGTATTGTAGCCGGATATGTCGCCAATGTGCAGCCGTTTGCGAACTACGCAGGTAGCTCAGGTTCACCTTTACGATCGTCGCGCACGGGAAGAGAGCCATCTTCGATGGACTTTTCCAGTTCATCAAATGCCGCGGGGTCAACATGTGGACCACCCTGCATGCTTTGCAGCAAAGCAACTGGCGAACTTCGCGTTAGTGCAAGCCGCGGGATGCTTATGATGACAGCTTCCGGCGTGTCCATGTAGATGAGACACAGGGTACCGTCGGCTCCCCAGTCAAAGTGGAACTCAAGATCTCCGTACTTCCAGACGCTTGGTTCATCGGGTACGCGATCGACCGATACATCATGCGGCTCGCCGAAGATACTGCGGACCTGCGACCGCGTCATGCCCAATCGGATTGGGGAAATGTTTCCGGTGGTGGAAAACTGTTCAAACCACGTTTTGTAATCGAGCGAAGGCATCGGACAACCGGCCACCTGTTCGTGCGATCGATCTACACATGCGTCGGCGATCGCAGCGCATCCAATACGCTGCTCTTCGCATCCGCCTCGCCCGGTTTAGCGAGTCTTCCTAATTCCGCTTCCACCTGCTCGCGGGCTCGATCCTGTTTGGGATAGCGCACTTCGCGGTAGCCGGTCACTTGTTGCGGGGAATTCAGTGCTGCGAGCGCCTGCTGATAACCGGTATCTGTGCTGAGGTTGACTCGATCGAGCAGCGCCGCGTACCAGTCGCGGAAGGCAGTCTCGCGCTCGTGCCAGCGGGGGAGTTTGCGTAAGACCTTCGCGTGGCTCATCAGCTTTAGTTGCCAGTCGCGGGTGGTGATGTTCAAGCGGACGCGGAAGCGGCCGAGGTTGAGCTCGGGCTTGGTGTGATGGCGGTAGACGATGCGGTCGCCGTTGGAGACATCGACTCCATACTTGATGATGTCGCGATGCTTTTTCTCGTAGCGCGTCAGCAGGTATGAGACGTACATCTCGTCCTTGATGAGCATGACTTTTGCGAGATTCCAGATTGCCGCGATCGTGGCGGCGAAGCCGCGCTCGCCGGAGTCGCGGCGATAGACAGATCGCACGCGGTCGGCGTAGCTCTTGGCATACGCGTAATCCTGATATTGCATCAGATCGTAAATGCGCAGCGCCAGATCAAACTTGGCGGCTTCGGGAAGATCGCGCATCTGCTTCATCGCGCCCTGCACCATGCGCTCGAAGCGAATGGCCATCGCGCGGCCGAAGAGGCGCGTCTTGCGGAGGATGCGCACCTTGTTGGTCACAAGCTGGTCCCACGTCTGCGGCTCCGGCTTGCGCGGCAACGCCCGCGGCTCCAAAGCCAGCTTGCGGCCGATGTTGAACGCCTTCAGATTCTTGCGGTGATCGCGGCGGATCGAATCCTTGATCGCCCACGCGATGCTGTGTGCCGATACCGGGATCAACCCAAGCTGATACGCGACTCCGAGCATCATCAGGTTGGCGTACAGCTTGCTGCCCAGACGCTGCTCGCACAGCTCGGAAAGATTTTGCGCGAACGAATGCTCCGGCCGGCAATGGTCGAAGATTTCCTCGCGCAGTGCCTCAGGGTCAAAATCATCCTTGCCCAGCAGCGTGTAAACGGTCGGCTGGCGATATGTATTAAGCACGGCACAGGTGCGATCCGACGCGGCGACGCGGAAGCTGTCGCGCGGATCAATCGCCCGCGCGGCTTCCAGGATGTCGATGCCAAGCAGCAGGTCGGCTTTGCCGTAGGGGATCATGCCTGTAGTAGGGTTCAGGGTTCGGGGTTCAGGGTTCAGGGGGGAGGGGGAATGCTGAATGCTGTATGCTGAATGCTGATTGGCAGAACCAGGACTGTT
>DATBDZ010000306.1:0-16596 GCA_036276235.1 Humisphaera sp.
GAGCCAGCGGTCAGTGAGCCACCACAAGCCCTGAATGCGTCCCTCGATTTCGGCATTCGTTCTGCCGCGCGCCCAATTGCGGCCACGCGTTCGCCTGGGCTTGTTGTGGGTCGGGTTATTCACCATGGCCCACCTCCGCTCACCCGGTCCGCCGGCGGACCCCCGGGTGCCGATGCGAACAGCCCCTGAGCCTCCGTCGCCGGCATCAACGTTGGCAGCCGCGGCCGCGGATAGTCGCGAACGATCTGCCCATCCAGCTCGATGCCGCTCTCGGTGCGCATGCCTGACGATTGCTTGTGGAAGAAGGCGACGCCGCCGGCGTCGCATCGCGCCCGGATGTCGCGTGCCCATTTCTTGTCCTCAGCGCGGAAGCCGCGCCCGGATTCTCCGCCGTAGATCAGCCAATCAATCCGGTAAAGGTTCAGCCGATCCAGCGGGCCCAGGGCCGGCTCATAGCTGATGAAGCGCACGGTTGCTGGAATGCGCCGCAGATGATCGGCGCGGCCGACGAAATCATTGTTCTCAATCGAGACGCCCAGCCAGACGTTGGGCCAGCCGTCGCCCCAGTCGGCCGGCAGATTCGCCGCGATGCGATCCGCGCGTTTCGTGAGGAGCTGCCAATCCAGCGCGGGCGTGGCTCGGATCAGAGGCCAGAGCCTAGCCAGCTCGCCAGCGATGGTCGGATGATCCTCGAACACATCGCACATCGACGAACAGAAGACGCGACGACGCTGGCCAGCCTCGATCGCCTGCTCGTTCCATCGGAGCGGCTCGCGCCAGTGATAGTCCCCGAACGTCCGGCGGGGTTTCTTAGCGCCCCAGATGTCGAAACCAAAGCGAGCCGACTGCGCATCGGCGTAGCAGTTCTTGCAGCCGGGCGAGATCTTCACGCAGCCCCAGGCGATGTTAAAGCTATGGTCGGTCCATGCGATGAGTGTGCTTTGTCCCATGTTCGATTCTCCTTTCAGGCAAGTTTGTGAGTGGGGGATGACGGACGCGAAGTGATGCGGTGTTGCTGGGCGGCGATCTTCTTGGCGCGCACCAGATTGCGCTCGATGTAGATCTTCGTTGTGTCGGGGGTCTTGTGGCGGATGAAGGCCGATGACCCTTCGTGGCCGTGCTCTTTCTCAGTGCGGGTTGCCGCGTTGTGACGGAGCGCATGCGGCGAAAAGCGATGGCGCTTGATCCATTGCGCCAGCTCACTGACCGTCTGCCCGAGGCGCTGGCGTCTCTCCTGGTCGCTCTCCCAACGTCCGCCCTTTTTCTTCGATTCGATGCGCGATCGCGCCAGATGCTTCGGTGGAGGAAATGCTTTGGTCAGTGCGTAATGAATCGCCCGGCGATAGCTGTCGGGTGTGTAATGATCACCGGGCGGGCGCGTCGGATTCTTCGCGCGGTTGGTGCCGGGCCCGTTCCCCTGGCCGGCCGGCGTCTTGCGCTCAGCGTGGCGCTTTGCGTGGCGCTCAGCCTGCGCATCGCGCGGGCTGAAAAGATACGCGGCCGGCATGCGGTCTTTCAGGAAGGGGGCGAGGATCGCCTGGGCGTCCGGAGGAAGCACATAATCGAGATCGTCGCCGCGCCATTTGTTTTTGTGTTCTGACGGCCGGTAGATCCACGCCTCCGGATCGGATCGATCGATATCGATCGCTCGCATGATCGTCAGCTCGCCGCCGCGAATGCCGGTCAGCTCCTGCAGCTCCACCATCGCGCGCAGGGGCGAGGGGAGATTGCCGATCGCCGCAAGGATCAATTCCTCGTCGGCCGGCAGCACCGCCGGCGCTTCCCGCGCTTCGGTCCTACCGCGCCGAAGCGGCTCGATGACCGTGAGGGCTTGATGGACCGTGATCGGCAGGAGCTGGCGCGAACAGGCCCATTTGAAAATGCGCTTTACCCGGTTCGCCTGCTTGTTGGCGAAGGTGCGGCACCAGCCCTTGTGTGCGGCCGTGCCGATCGTCGCCGGCGAGATGAGGGAATCACGCCAGGCCATCAGCGCCACCGGCCCGAATTCCTTCGCCGGCGTCAGGCCATAGAGGCGGCGGAGGTATCGGACAACGGAGCGGAAGTTGTCGCGCTCCTTCTTGCTGTAGTGCTTCTTTGCATGTTCCCAGAAGGCTTCCAGGACCATTGTGACGGTTGGGCCGTCATCCAGATCGGGAAGGCGCCGGCCGCCGGCGTGCCACTCGGCTATCAGCCGATGGAACTTCTGCTTGCTCGCCTCGGTGCCGTAGGGGCCAAGCCGATGCTGGCGGCCGCCGAGGTAGACATAAGCCTGTTTTGAATGTTTATGAAGCCGGTAGCCCGGCTCACGCGCGTTGGGTTTTGCCATGGGAGTGCGGTGGAAAAGGTGGCGCAAGTCTGCTTTGGCAGACGAGCTGGTTCTTTTCGCAGTGCCGCACGATCCCAACGCGGGACCGGACCGGGAATCCACCCGTGGCTGATTTATCGAGACATGCGCGGTTGCCCGCGCGAATCGGGGCGACAGGATTTGAACCTGCGACCTTCGGCTCCCAAAACCGACGCTCTAGCCAAGCTGAGCTACGCCCCGGACTCTCGCGCCCTCATTTGTCATTTGTTCTGCCTGGATTGTCAACCATTCGCGAAATCTGTTGCCAACAGGCCAACTTCGTTTTGACATCGCCTTGGGCGATCCGGTATTGTAGGCGGCAGATGTCTCGCTTGAACGCCATTTTTGGGTTTTGGTTTGGCTGGTACTTTTATCCGCCACGATCCTGCGCGTTCTGAGCGAGCCGACTACGGTTGGAAACGATTCGAGCCTCAGGACGCGGTCCTGGGGCTTTTTCTTTTGGCGGAAATTCGCGTTCCGCGTTTGTGGAGGCCCGCAATGATCGTCGTCATGAAGCCCGGATCGTCCCAGAAACAGATCGACCACGTATGCCACCTGGTAAGGGAAATGGGAATGAAGGACAACGTGATTCAAGGCACGGAACGGACCGTGGTAGCCGTCATCGGCGACGATCGCAACAAAGACCGCTCGGTTTTCGAAACCGTCGATGGCGTTGAGAAAGTCGTGCCGATTCTCGCTCCGTATAAGATCGCGTCGAAGGAAGTAAAGAAGGAACGATCGGTCATTCCGCTATTTGTTGGCAAGGCTGACTCGCCGACGGTGGGGGGGAAGAAGGTGGCGATCATCGGCGGGCCATGCAGCGTCGAAAGCAAATCACAACTGCTGGAAACGGCCCACGCGGTGAAAGAAGCCGGCGCCGCCGGCCTGCGCGGCGGAGCATTCAAGCCGCGCACGAGTCCGTATGCGTTCCAAGGGTTGGCCGAAAAAGGCCTGGAACTTCTCGCGCTGGCGCGTGAAGAAACCGGCCTTGCCGTCGTCACTGAAGTCATGGCGGTTGAGCAGGTGCAACTCGTCGAACGGTATGCCGATGTGCTGCAGGTCGGCGCGCGTAACATGCAGAACTTCAACCTGCTCAACGCCGTCGGTGAGCAAAGCAAACCGGTTCTGCTCAAGCGCGGCTTAAGCGCCACGCTCGAAGAATTCCTGCTGGCCGCCGAGTACATCCTGGCGCGCGGCAACAAGAACGTGATGCTCTGCGAGCGCGGCATCCGCACGTACGAAGAATACGTCCGCAACACGCTGGCGCTTGCCGCCGTCCCCGCGCTGCAGCGGGTGAGCCATCTGCCGGTAGTCGTCGATCCAAGCCAGGGGACAGGCAAGAGCTATCTGGTAGATAGCATGTGCCGCGCCGCAGTGGCGGCGGGAGCGGATGGCCTGATCATCGAAGTCCACAACGACCCCGAGCATGCGTTGACCGATGGTGCGCAATCAATCACGCCGCCGATGTTCAGGGAGATGATGGCATCGATCCGCAGGATCGCCGCGGCAGTGGATCGGGAGGTGTGAGGGGTGGCGGGAAGGAGGCAGGAGCCCGGAGAAGCCGGAAGTCAGAAGCCGCAAGAAGGTCTGGCACAAGGGCGCGACATAAGAACCGCGGGTTTTGCGTTTCTGTTGCCGGTTTTCCGGTTTGCGATTCCGCACATTTCATTGTCATGCAATATTTTCACCGCTCAACCGTGCCGCGATCTGTAAGTTAATTTATAGCAAGTGGTTATGTGTCTCCGCAGGGATCATAACCGAATGGTACATTTTTTTGATAGTTGCGGACGAAGCGGACGAATGCCCGTGAGAACGTACTCCTACCGAAGGCTCCAATTATCCATGTCGTCCCACGTTCCCATTAGTCCGTCAGCACCCGCGCTGGATAGGTCAAATCCGCTCGGATTATGTTTGCCCGGCGAGCAGTATACGTAAGGGTGGCCCCACGGATCCGATGCCATTGGCGTGGGCAGGTACGGTCCTTTCCAACATGCGCAATTCGACGGGGCAATGACTAATGCGCTCAGGCCCTCCGAGGAGGACGGATATCGACCCGTGTCCTCCGCAAATTGATCAAGCGCCGTGGTCAGTGACGATCTGTCTTGGAGCGCTGCGGCCATCCGAGCATCATGAGCATGCTCATCGAACTTCGGTGCAATCAGCCACAAAAAAGCGATAGCGAGAAATGGACACACCAATAATGCCCAAATCAATCGGCGCAATGTGAAAATCTTAGCGCCTTGTTCAGTTCGCCCACGGTAATTCAATAATCTGCCGCGTGGTGTTTTCACTGTCCCACCGTCTGTTTTACACTAGCCGCCTTGCAAGCAAGGCGCGTCCGGCGGCGCAGTCGCGCGGGGGCAGCGTCGCCCGACGAATCGCATCAACCGGACACGCCCTGCAAGCGGGGCGGCGCCACAACCCACCACACATCCGTCCGCGACTTCTCCCGAAACGCCGGTGGCGCCGTCAACACCGGTGGCCCCAGATCCCTTTCAAAGTCGGGGCTTTTTTCGGTAAACAACTCATCGAAGGGCCGCGCGGGGCGATAGATGTCGGCTCTGTTCCACCCTTCGCCACGATTGCGGCAGAGGACCAGATTTGTGTGAAAGACCTGCTCGACCGGCGACCAGCTCACCTCGACCGAAATCGCCACCCCCAGGCAATCCTTTCCATCGGCGCGGCTAATGGCGCAGACGTTACCAATCGAAACGACCCGCCGCGCGCGCAATACGCTCAAAATTCGCGCGGTCGCTTCCGGCGGCAGCAGGGATCGCGCCATGGTGTCATCGCGCCGAGGCAGCGCGACGACGCGGTCCGCCGCGCTCAAGGGCGGCACGCCGCGCGCCCAGGATTGCAGTCCCTGCCGCCAATCCTCGCGAACCCAAAGCACGATGGCCCCTGCGAAGAACACCAACAGAATAGTCAAAAGCAGCGCAAGCCGGCGAGCTCGTTTGGATGCTTGAGGCACGGAGGGTGTAGTAGCGCGAGAGCTTCAGTTTATTCCATCACAATAAGTAGTCAGAAGGCAGAAGGCAGAAGGCAGAGGGGAACGGATCCGCATTTCTGCCTTCTGCCTTCTGCCCACTGCCTTCTGCCTACTGATGAAACACCGTCTTCACATTCACAAATTCATGAATGCCAAACGCCGACAGTTCCCGCCCGTACCCGCTTCGCTTGATACCCCCAAATGGCAGACGCGAATCGGATTTCTCGGCGGCATTAATGAAGACGCAACCCGCCTCGATGCGGGCGGCCAGTGCTTTGGCGGCGGAAACATCTTTGGTCCAAATACTCGCGCCAAGGCCGTAGCGCGATTGATTCGCCAGAGCGATCGCATCGTCGATATCACGTGCTTCGATGAGTGCCGCCACGGGGCCGAAAGTTTCTTCATCGAACGCCGGCATCCCTGGCCGCACGCCGGCCAGAAGCGTTGGCGGATAGAAGTATCCCTTACGTGGCAGGCGCTTGCCGCCCGTCACAAGCCGCGCGCCGGCGTCGATCGATTGCTCGACCTGGCGATGCAGATTTTCCAGAAGATCGAGCCGCGCCAGCGGGCCAATCTGCGTGCCGCCGTCGGCAGGATCACCCACCTTGAGCGCCGACAGCGCCTCGGCAAAATGTTTCTCGAACGCCCGCACGTCTCCCACAACAATAAATCGCTTGGCGGCAATGCAGCTTTGGCCGGTGTTGACACAGCGCGCCGCCGCCGCGGCTTTGGCGGTGGCCGCGATGTCCGCGTCCGCCAGCACGATGAAGGGGTTGGATCCTCCGAGCTCCAACACCGTTTTCTTGAGCGCCCGTCCCGCCTGCGCCGCCACCGCCGATCCGGCCCGATCGCTTCCCGTCAAAGTGACGGCGGCAATGGTTGGATCTTCTATGATCGCACCGACGGCGTCCGCCTGGATCAGCAGCGACGCAAACACACCTTTGGGAAACCCGGCCTCGGTGAAGACCTGTTCCAACGCGATCGCGCAACCGGGAACATTAGGCGCATGCTTGAGCAGGCCGACATTTCCTGCCATCAGCGCCGGGGCGGCAAAACGGATCACCTGCCAGAAGGGGAAATTCCAGGGCATAATCGCCAGCACGGCACCCAGCGGATCAAACCGAACGAAACTCTCGCGAGCATCGGCGGCAATCGGCTGCGGCGCGAGATATTCCTGCGCATGATCCGCAAAATACTCGCAGCCTCCGGCGCATTTTTCGATTTCCGCCGCCGCCCCGGTGATGGTCTTGCCCATCTCGCGGACCATCAGCGCCGAGAATTCCGCCGAGCGACGACGCAGGACCGCGCCCGCCGCGCGCATTAATTTCGCTCGCTCGGACATCGGTCGTTCCCGCCACGATGCAAACGCAATCGACGCGTTCTTCAGCGCCTCAGCCACTTGTTCGGCCGTGTGTTCAGTCACTTGTTCCAGAGACTCTTCGGTGGTTGGGTTGATGGCTCTCATGAGGTGGATTCTACACGCTGCCCGGGTAGAAAAGCGGCGGGATAAATCCCGCCCTACGTCCGGCCCTCCAGCAGGGCGGGATTTCATCGCGCCGGGCTTTGGGCTTGCGCATCCACCATCCCACGTGCGCGAGACCGCGCCCAATGGACGCTACACGGTTGAGCAGCGCCTTCTCCCTCTCCCCTGTACTCAGGGGAGAGGGTTGGGGTGAGGGGACAAACGTGTCAATTTGCGAACGGCGCCATATCGCGGCCCGCTGTCCCCTCACCCTGCCCTCTCCCCTGAGTACAGGGGAGAGGGTTCTAATCGCGCGCTTTTGGAACCACTCAAATCCCCTCCGGCCATTTGCGGGTTTCTTCCAGCGATTCTCCGGTCTCCAGCAAACTCTTAAGGCTCGAAAGAATGTGCGGCCATCCGGTCGAAACGCCTTCAATCAGCTTCGACTGCGGCTTATCCATCTCGTGAATGAGCGTGAGCTTGACGGAAGTTCCTGCCTTCTCCAACTCATAAGTCAGCCGAGAGTAGCCTTCTTCCTTCATGGGAGCGAAAAGCTCATTTTGCCACGTGAGGACCAATCGCCGGGGCGGATCGAATTCAAGAATCTTGCCTTGGTCGGCAAGCTTTCCGCCGGGGCCGGTGTTGCGCCAAGTTGATCCGGGCTTCCAATCGCATTCCTGAACGGTTTCACACCAATATTTCCTGGTGAATTCCGGATCGATCAGCGCCTTCCAGAGTTTCTCCGGGGTGGTGCGGATGTAGGTGACATACACGAATCGTGAGTTAGCCATCCGATTCTCCTTCGAGTTTGTCTTTCAATTCGGCCAGCATTCGCAGGCGGCCTCGCTCGTATTTTTCGATCCACCGGTCGGCAATCTGATGGATCGGTACCGGGTTGAGGTAATGCAATTTTTCGCGCCCGCGCCAGAGGATGACGACCAGCCGCGCTGCTTCAAGCACGCGCAGGTGCTTGGTGACCGCCTGGCGGCTCATGTCCAGATGCCGGCAAAGCTGGGTGAGCGTTTGCCCGTTGTCGGCCCGGAGCCGATCCAACAGCCGCCGCCGGCTCGCGTCGGCCAGCGCCTTGAACACCTTATCCATGCCCGCCGACATGGAATGATTATGCAACCGTTTGGTTGCATGTCAAGGGGAGGAAGGGACGGAGGGACAAAGGGACGGAGGGACACAGGGACGAAGGGACCTGTTTGTTGCCGGTCCTCCTTCCCTTCGTCGCTTGGTCCCTTCGTGCCTCTGTCCCTTCTCCGCCGAATTGACTCCGCCCCCGCACATCGGTTCAATACTGATCAATGGCCAAACCCCTCGTGCTCACCTTCGGCGGCTCGGCGATTCCGTTTGCGCTTTCGCGCGTCGAGCGGTCGGATTTGTACGGCTTCGTCGAGATCGAAACGATCGATGAGCAGGGCAACAAATGCACGCTTGCGACGCTGGCGGACGATGGCCGCAGCGTGATTCCTTCCGGATCGTCGGCGTTTGTCTGCCTGTCGCCGGAAGGGAACTGGGTCGAGAAAAAATCGCTGATTCCGACCGACAACCAGGGCCAGCGGATGACCCCGGTGCCATCGTCCTATTCAGCGCCAGTCCCGCTGGAGAAGACGGCAACGATCGACGAATACCTGAGCCACGATATTCGCTCGGTTTACCAGATCAGCAGCGAAGCCGATTTCGGCCCGTTGCTGGCGGAGCTGAAGAAAGGCACGATCTTCCAATTCCCCTATTCCTTCCGCGGCGGCCTGGAGCCAGATGTCGGATTCCTGCTCCTAGCCGCCGATGGAACCCCCTTCATCGCCATCGGCTCTCCAACGCGCTTGGAGTTTGTCGGATTAGCACAGACAGCAGCGGTGACCGGCGACGAAGATTCCGGGGACGAGGAAGAAGTAGATTTTGGAATGATGTAAGAATCCTTTGCGAAGCAGTTGCGCAGGCACGAAAGAATATTCCAATGCGCGAACCTCATTTGCATTAATTACGCATTACGAATCACGCATTACGCATTCAACAACTATGGGCACAATCAACCTCTCCAACAGCAAAGGCCGCGACGCAATGGTCGGGGCGCAGACGGTCGGCAAGCCGCTCAAAGTGCGCTGGCTTGACGAGCAGGGACGGCAAATCGAATCGTCCCGCATCATGAAGGGCGATTGGGCGCACGACATCGCCGCCCTGGAAGAAAAGGCCGGCGGGCGCGACAAGATCGCGCAGCTTCTGGTCAGCGGCGATCCGGAAATCGATCTGGAAACCTACGGCTCAGTGCTGAAGGAAACCAGCCGCGTATTTATCAATCCGCAGGGAAAGATTGTCCATAAGGTGAAGCAGTTTGAGGTCGTGAAAAACCCGGACGGCACGGAGCGCGAACGCCGCCCGCGAAAGATCGCACAGGCGAATGCCGCGTCCGAAGTGCCGTTGAAATGGACCGGCAAATTGATGAAGAAGGCGGAGGTCTTCAACAAATTCGTCTTCGCCAACAAGCGGCAGATCGTCCACGTCAACGGCCTCACCTACGACTTCCTCTACGGCATGGCCAAGGAACTCGAAGACAGTCAAAGCCTGATGATGCTGGGCGCCGGGCCGAAGGGAATCCAGCCGCTGATCCTCACCCGAGGCGGCCAGCAATATAGAGGCTTCCTGGAAGGCCGCACGCAGGGAGATCGGTACTGCCTGATTTTGCATCTGTCGAATATGGAGTTAAAGGCGGCGCCGGCGCAATGAACGTGATCCGTGCCCTCGCTGTCGCTCTTCACGGCGTAAAGAAGGTGTTCGCAGCACCAGCGACGCTCGACAGACGACAGACATCCGCCACGCCGGGAACGAGTGTAACGAGGGCCTGGATTCAGAGCGCCGAATCGCCGCGTTTGCGAACCGACGGTCAAGTTATCGATTGCAACAATTGTCGATATTCAGCCGGAACCCCGCAGGCCCCGGCAGTCGGTAGATTTTGTAGGGTGGGCGTACTCGCCCACCACGAGCGACAAACGGTGGGCGAGTACACCCACCCTACATCGGATGAAACATGGCCGGTAAATCATTAGTCGATCCTTCCCGCATGCAGATGCTCTTTGGCTCCTACGCCGTCGGCAAAGCCGCGGCGATGGCGGATCCGTTTGTGCCGCTTAAGGCGCAGGAATATCGCCGCAATCTGGCGGCTCGGATGATGGCGCTGGACAAGGCATCGGCCAAAGAGAAGCTGCCGGCGTGCGATTGCCTGGTCAGCCGCAAGATGGACGGCGAATGCACGCTGCTGTCCGTCAGCGCCGATGACTGCTGCTCGGTGAATCCGGGCGGCGTCGTGCGGAGCGGGCTGCCGTTTATGCGCGAGGCGGTCGAGCTCTTGGGGAAGACAAAGCATAAGCAGATGTTGCTGGCGGGGGAGCTATATGTGGCGCGGTCGGATCGCCGGCCGCGCGTGCACGATGTCTCGCGCGTGGCGCGGCAGCCGCAGTCGCAGGATGAGCTGGATCAACTGCAATTTGCTGTGTTCGATATCCTCGATATAGACGACAAGCCCGCGCCTTCAGCCTACAGCGACGTTTACAAAAAGATCGATTCGGTTTTCAAATCCGGCAAGCGCGTGCATCCGGTCGAAACCGTGCGCGCCAAAACGCTGGATGATGTGCTCAAGCATTTTGAGAAATGGGTGGAAGCCGAAGGTGCTGAAGGCGTTGTCATCCGATCCGACAGCGCCGGGCAGTTCAAGATTAAGCCGCGCATTTCACTGGATGTCGCGGTGCTTGGCTTCACCGAAGGGACCGACGATCGCGCCGGCATGGTCCACGATATGCTCGTGGGCCTGATGCGGCAGGACAACAGCTTCCACATCCTGGGCCGCGTCGGTGGGGGGATCAGCGAGGATGAACGCCGCGAGTGGCTCAGCGATCTGAAGGACATGTCCGCCGAGAGCAACTATGCCGAGGTGAATGATTCCGTCGCCTATCAGATGGTGCGCCCGGAGTGGGTGATCGAGATGTCATGCCTCGATCTGATCAACCAAAACACGCGCGGCAGCAGCATCGATCGCATGGTTCTTGGGTTCGATCAGCCGAACAATAGCTATCAATCGATCCGGCGATTGCCCCTGGCCAGCCCGATCTCGCCGGTTTTCGTGCGCCGCCGCGAAGACAAGTCGATCCGTCATGCCGACCTGCGGCTGCATCAGGTGAGCCAGGTGGTCGAGGTCCCGATGATGGACCGCGACGCGCGGCAACTTGCGCATCCCAAGAGTGAGCTGCTCGTGCGCGAAGTCTTTACCAAGACGCTCAAGGGCAACCTGATGGTCCGCAAGCTTTTGCTATGGAAGACCAACAAGGAATCCGAAGGCGGCAACTTCCCCGCGTACGTCGCTTATTACACCGATTTCAGCCCCAATCGCGCCGCGCCGCTGGAGCGCGATATCCGCGTGAGTAACTCGCTGGATCAGATCAAGGAATTGCTGGGCGCGATGAAAGGTGAATACATCGTAAAGGGATGGGCGCCGGCGTAAGTAATCCGGCGGGCAATGCCCGCCCTACGCGCCGCTCAACCGTAGGCGGGCACTACCCGCCTTCTTCGCTTTGTACGCAAATAATTGTCATGCTGAGGTACTCCGAAGCATCTGGCCGCCCGCGCAATTGGCCAGATGCTTCGGGGTACCTCAGCATGACGGTTGTGCGCCCGGCTATTCCTTATTGAAGCGGCCGCATATTCTGGTCCCGTAATTCTGCGGTAACCTCACTCTATTTCTTTCCCATCGCGCGCTGCTTCTGGAAAAAAACACGCAGAAGCTGTCCACATTGATCCGCGAGGATTCCCGCTTCAACGATTACGCGATGGTTTAGCCGCGGATCTTCGCAAAGCTGGAAGAGCGTTCGCACCGCGCCGGCTTTGGGATCGTCGCAACCATATGCGAGTCGGGGGATTCTGGCGTTGACGATCGCGCCGGCGCACATGGGGCAGGGTTCGAGGGTGACGTAGAGGGAGCAGTCGATCAGCCGCCAACCGCCGCGGGCGTGACCCGCCTGGCGAATCGCGAGGATCTCGGCGTGCGCCGTGGCGTCGCGATCGATCTGCCGACGGTTGTATCCGCGGCCAATGACGGTTTGCGATGGATCGTGAACGATGACGCACCCGATCGGCACTTCATCAATCGCCTCGGCTTTGCGCGCCTCGGCGATCGCCTCGGTCATCCAATGTTCGGATTCGGAAGTGCTCACGGGTTCTGTGCGTCAGTGAAGTTTCGAGCAGCTTATTGCCCGGCCGTGGCGACGGAGGGAGGTGGCGGCGGCGCTGCTGCAGGAACGGGTGCCGTTCGGGCGATGGCGGTGGCTTGCGCCGGGGGCGGATCGCCCACCAACCTGAATCTGGACCAGATCGCCCAGCCATTCACCTGGCAGCCCATTTGCCGCAATTCGCTGGCCGTCAGCCCGTTGCAACTGTGAAGAACGCTGTAGTGCTCATCGTCCCTTACATAGTCCGTGTCATTGCCCGGATTATAAACGATTGTGCACAGAGAGCGGTGATACCGCGCCGCCAGCTTTCGCTCCACCGCCTCGACAGTCGCGCGAGGTACGACGACGGGAAACGCTGTCTTAGGAACCTCAAGCTTGGGCATTGGATACGGATCGCCCGGCTTCAGATCGATATAGCGCCGGCCCAGCGCCGATGACTGCGATACCAGCAGCGCACCGACTGAATCGAGCGGACCGTCGCGGTCTTCGGCGCAGTAACCCCAATCGCCGAATGCGTATTCGACGAAACGATTCTCGCCAACCGGAAGCATGACGGCCGAGTGAACGCCGTAGTCCGCCACGTAAATCGTCACCGGGTCAACCGGATTGGCCGGCGGACGAACCGTCGCGCAGCCGCCGATCAAAAACACGGCGAAGGTGAGAACCAGGAGATTGAGGAAATAACGAAACATCAAGAGTCGCCGTATGCCCAATGCGGCGGAGCTCTAACAAAAGAGGCTCGCCATCCGTGGCCGGCGCTTTATATCGAGCGAATCGCTCGAAGTAAAACAAACCGCCGGCACATACAAAAAGAAAATCGGCCCGCAATTGGCGGGCCGATAGACAATTTAAGCTGTCAAAATCAGATTAATTTTTCATTCGCCCGAAGGCGCGGGACCCCGCTTTTTGAACAGCAACCCATCAATGCTGATTTTTCCCGGACCGACGAGGAAAATCGCCAGCAGAATGCCCACGTAAATAAAATTGGGATGGAACGGCAGCCCCTCCTGCTGCAATAGGTGCTCGCCGATCATGTAGCTGATCACCATCGCCGCGCTCACAAACCCAGCCAGCCGCGTCAAAAAGCCGAGCATGATCATCGCACCGGCGGCGATTTCCGCGTAGGGGACTGCCTGGAGGTAATGCAGGCCCC
The DNA here is from genome assembly GCA_036276235.1 of Humisphaera sp. Taxonomy (GTDB): domain Bacteria; phylum Planctomycetota; class Phycisphaerae; order Tepidisphaerales; family Tepidisphaeraceae; genus JANWHF01. The sequence continues at coordinate 13,168 of DATBDZ010000306.1, forward strand.
AATCGCGCGGAACCGAAAGCGGTACGTGCGTGATGTGCTCAGTTGCAAAGGCATCGACGCCGCTCTTCCACTTCGTATAACCCGCGACCAAAAGGAATGCCCCCACGGGCAATCGCGCCAAAAGCATTCCCAAGTCCGCCGACCGATCAGTCTTCAATGGATTTCGCATGGCAACACATTTTCCTTTCCCGAAGCTCCTGTGGGCTCCGGAGTACAACTCATATCGTAGGCTCTATCGGCGATAGTCGGGCTACTTCCCAAGTTCTTTCCCACGTCGCTGGGCGGCAAGAATGGCCTGCACGATGGCGGGGCCGACATTCTGGCTTTCCATGTGGGAAATCGCAGCGTGGGTGGTGCCGCCGGGGCTGGTGACCTTGCGGCGAAGCTCCTGGGGGGAATCGGAAGAAGTGGCTAGCATTTTGCCCGCGCCCAGCGCCGTGCGCGTCGCCAGTTGATGAGCCTGATCAGGCGTCAACCCCATTTGCACGCCGGCGGCGATCATCTGCTCGACGAGGAAAAAGAAATACGCTGGCCCGCTGCCGCTCAGCGCCGTGACGGCGTCTATTTTGTCTTCGGTCACTTCGACGACAGTCGCTGCTGCCTCGAAGATGCGCCGCGCGGCGGCAAGATCCTGCGCTGTCGCATTTGCTCCCGGCGCAATCGCGACCATTCCTTCGCCGACGAGCATCGGCGTATTGGGCATCGTGCGCACGATGCGCCAGCGTTTGGCATTCCCCAATTGCTGCTCGATGAAGCGGCTGCCGATTCCGGCTGCGATGGAGATGACGAGCGTTTGGTCGCTCATCGCCGCGCCGATATTCTCCAATGCCGCCTGCATATATTGCGGCTTCACGCAAAGCATCAGCACTTTTGATTCGCGCGCCAGGCCGGCATTGTCCTGGGATGTTTTGACCTGAAGCTGCTCTTCAAAAATCTTGCGGCGATCCGCCGACACATCTGAAGCGATCAGTTTATTGGCGCGAAAGAGGCCGCTCTTGATCACGCCACGCGCAATCGCTTCGGCCATGTTCCCCGCGCCGATGAATCCGATTTCGTAGCTCATCGCCGCGCCTCGTATCCATCGGCCAGCAAATCCAGCCGGCCTGTTTCCGGCGAAATCATCAAGCCATGCACCGGGACATCCTTAGGCAGCAGCGGATGATTGCGCACGACGGCCACGCTCTGGCGAACCCCATCTTCCGGCGAATCGAAGCCGCGCAGCCATTGATGGAGATCGATGCCGGCGTGTTCGAGGGTTTGCAGGGTTTCAGCGGGAACGCCACGTCGCATCGCTTTATCGAGGACACCATCGCAGCTCAGGCCAGTCATGCCGCAGCCGTAATGCCCAACGACCGCGACCTCCGCCGCCATCAGCTCGTAGACGGCCACGAGGATGCTCCGCATCACGCTTCCGAAGGGATGCGAAACAATCGCGCCCGCATTTTTGATGACCTTGGCGTCGCCATTGCGAATATTCATCGCGTGCGGCAGCAGCTCCACCAGCCGCGTGTCCATGCAGGTCAGCACCACCAGCTTCTTGTCGGGAAACCTGTCAGTCAGAAACGGCTCATACTCGCGCCGCTGCACGAAGCTGGCGTTGTAGTTGAGAATGTCGGAGAGGATGGACATGGTTGATGAAACGTGAAGACGTGAAACGTAACCGATTGCGGCGTGGTTTTCACGTTTGCCCGCGAGGGCTTTTACTCCCGTACTCCCTCCCCCGGTACTCCGGCGGACGGGGGGAGGGCTGGGGTGGGGGTTTTGTCGAATGGGCACTAACTGCGCGAACGGCCCCCACCCTAGCCCTCCCCCGGAGTACCGGAGGAGGGGATAAGACCGCGAGACTGTTAAGGTGACATCCACCTTTTCAAAAAGGTGGATGTCACCTTAACAGCCTATCTACCAGGGGAGAGGGAGACGGCGCACGTTTCACGCATTACGCATCTATGCGGTCCCGCATGCCGCCGTAAACGGTTTGGCGGACCATCTCGACATTGTAGAAATTCGTCGGGAATCCCAGGTCGATGGCGCTCGATTCTTCCAGCTTTTTCAACTGCATTTCATCCAGTCGCAGGTCGAGGCAGGCGATGTTGTCTTTGAGCTGATCGATCTTGCGAGAACCGATGATCGGAATCACCGGCGTCGTCCGCTGCCGCAGCCATGCGAGGGCCACCTGCGCCGAGGAGCGTCCGACTGTTTTTGCGACCTCTCCCACCGCCTGCGCGATCGCGCGGCGGCGCTGATCCAGCGCGCCAAATGACTCGGCCATCTGCGGGTTCTCAAAGCGCGCGCCGGCGGCGGCGCCTTTGGCGTATTTTCCGGTCAGCAGCCCGCCGGCCAGGGGCGACCACGCCGTCACCGTCAATCCCAGGGCATGCGCCATCGGGATCAGCTCGCGCTCCACCGTTCGTTCGGCAAGGCTGTATTCGATCTGCAATCCAATAAACGACGTCCATCCGCGCAGCTCGGCGATCGCATTGGCCCGCGCGATCCACCACGCCGGCGCATCGGAAACGCCCGCGTAAAGAATCTTCCCCTGCCGCACCAGATCGTCGAATCCGCGCATGACTTCCTCGAGCGGCGTGATCTGATCCCAGATATGCAGCCAGTAAAGATCGATGTAATCGGTCTTGAGCCGCCGCAACGACGCCTCGCACGCCTGCATCATATTCTTGCGTTGATTCCCGCCGACGTTGGGATCATTTCCGCTTGGAGCGGAGTTGGTGTATTTCGTCCCCAGCACAACCGACTCGCGATGATCGGCCATGAATTCGCCGAGGAACGATTCGCTGGTGCCATTGGTGTACATGTTGGCGGTATCGATAAAATTCCCGCCCGCCTCTCGGAAGGCGTCGTAAATCCGCCGGCTCTCCTCTTTGGTTGCTCCCCAGCCCCAATCCTCGCCAAAGGTCATCGTCCCCAGACAAAGTTCCGAAACGCGCAGACCGCTGCGGCCGAGAAGTTTGTAACGCATCGCCGATTCTCCTTGTACAAATTGCCCGCGAAGAGGATAGCGCGGTGGCGAAGAATTGTCACTGAGTGGCCATGAAACGTGAAGACGTAAGGCCTGAAACGTGAAGACGTGAAACGTGACGGGCGGCCGCAATTCCGTCACGTTTCACGTTTTCACGTTTCAGGCGCGGATCGGCATGGTCGCTCTCCGAATATCCGGCGACCGGTCGGCGTGGCTCGTGGACGAACTGCTTCGACGGCAATCTTGAATGATGCCGCGCAAATCCCTAGAATCCGCCGCGCTAAAAAGATCCGGGCGTGTACCGAAGTGGTCAAACGGGTCAGACTGTAAATCTGATGGCTCTGCCTTCGAAGGTTCGAATCCTTCCGCGCCCAATTTCACTTCCCCGGGGACGTCATGGAATACACGCGCGTTCATCGCCTGCTGCGGCTCATTGTCCTCATCCAGGGCTCGAC
>DATBDZ010000307.1:0-7953 GCA_036276235.1 Humisphaera sp.
CACGGGCGGGACGCCCAATGCCGGCAACTTTAGATTGTTTATAACTCCGCGCCGCCGCGCGATTTACAACGTTCGCGCAAAACGCGGCCTCCTGTCAAAATGGTGTTGCTTTAACGCACCACTCAACAAGGAGGCCACGGATGGCAACTGTCTCCAATGCTTTGCAGCAGGTCAAGGCTCATCTCCACGAGGTCCTTCCTGATCAGGAGATTTTCGACCTCTGCCGACGCGTCGGGCACCGCTGGCGCAACCGTCTGCTCAACCCGGCGGTCACCGTTCAGTTGTTTCTTCTCCAATTGCTGGCCAAGGTGGCAATGCAGGGCCTGCGCCACGTCGCCAAACTTTCGGTCACCGCTCAGGCAATCTGCAAAGCCAAGCAGCGTCTGCCGCTGCAGCTGCTCATGGAACTGGTCGCACTCAGCGCGCCTCAGGGGCCGGTGCGAACAAGCTGGAAGGATCTGGCGGTCTATCTTGCCGACGGGATGAGCTTCATGACGCCCGATACTCCCGAGCTGGCCGAACGCTACGGGAAAGCCAAAAACCAGCGGGGAACCGGCTTTGGTTATCCAACGCCCAAGCTGCTGGCGCTGATGGATTTTGGCGGCGTCATTCACAAGGTGATCGCCCTGCCGTGGGCACGCCAGGAATTCACCTGCCTGTCGCGCCTCTTTCGCGCCGTCGCCCGCGGCGCGCTGTTGCTGGGCGATCGCGGGCTGGTGAGCTTCACCCACCTGGCCCTGCTGCTGCGGGCCGGCCTGCACGGCTGTTTCCGTCTGCCGCGAGGGCAAGTGACCTTCGGCCGCGGCAAGGCCTCGCGCCGTAAAATCAAATCCCTGGGCAAACAGGACATGCTGGTCCGCTGGACGGCTTACCGCCGGCCGGCGTGGCTCAGCAAAAAACGCTGGCAGACCCTGGCCAACGAGGTGCTGACCCTGCGGCAAATCTCCTTTCGCGTTTACCGCAAGGGATTTCGCGTCCAGTGGGCATGGATCATCACCACGCTGCTCGATCCAGAAAAATATCCCGCTCAGGAACTGATCCAACTGTACAGCCAGCGATGGCAGGTCGAGGTCTACTTCCGCGATCTCAAGAAGACTTTGGGCATCGGGATGATCTCGGCCAGAACCGCGACAGGCGTGCGCAAGGAGATTCTCGCGTTCGTGCTGCTCTATAACCTGGTCCGCCGTGTGATGCAGCAGGCTGCCGTCGCGCAAGGCGTGGCGGCGGATCGCGTCAGCTTCATCGACACCATGCGCTGGCTGCTGTGGTCCAGTCCCGGCGATCCGATTCCCAAGTTGAAATTGAATGCTCGTCGTGTGCGTCCTTCGCCGCCCAGACGATTGAAAAATGCGCGACATCGCTTTCCTCAGCTCAACAACATCAGAGCCGCACTCACTAAACCCCGGTACACCGTCATGTTATGATGCACCCAAAGTTGACGGCATTGGGCGGGACGCCCGTGCCACCGCCCCTCACCCTGCCCTCTCCCCTGAGTACGACTCGACTGAGCTCGTCGGAGTCAGGGGAGAGGGTTCTGAGCGCCGAACTCTTTACACCGCCTATCACTCCCGCGATAACGCCCGCCGATGACGGTGAGCGTTCCGCCTATTTTGATCGGCCTTACCATGGCGAGCTATTGGGGCCAGGTTCTGCGCATGGCGCGGCGTGCAAAGCGGGCGACCGGCCGCGCTGGGAATATTGTGCCGCCGGAAATGTTGGGGCGAATACTTCGGCTGATCTGGGCGCCGATCGTTGTGATTTGGATTGTCCAGCCGTTTATCGTGGGATTTATGTTGCCGTCGTCGTCGCTCCTGCGGCCGCTTATTTACCGGCCGACTGTCGTATGGATTTGCGCCGCCGTCGTCTTGGCGGGTTACCTCGCGACGCGGCGTTGCTGGAAAGCGATGGGTCGGCAATGGCGCATGGGGATCGATCCGGCGGAAAAGACGACGATGGTCGCCACCGGGCCGTTTGCTTACGTTCGCCATCCGATCTATGCGCTCTCGCAATTGATGATGCTCGCGACAGTGATTGCAGTTCCTTCACCACTCATGATCGCGGCGGCTCTGGTGCATATTCTGCTGCTGCAATGGGAATCTCGCCGCGAAGAGCGGCACATGCTGCGCACCCAGGGGGAACCCTATTTAGAATATTGCCGGCAAGTTGGTCGGTTCCTTCCCAAGCGGCTTGGGCCTTATAGTGGGTGACAGCTTTGTCAGATTTGTCAATCGATGGCGTTTCGCGGATAGTGCCGCGAGTCAGCACATGAATGCTTCGTTGAACGTTTTTCAAAGGCTGTTCCAAAGCTGGGACGCGGTTTATCCGTACAACGCGATCCAGGTCGTGCGCTGGCGCGGGCAGATTTCGCCTGCTGCCGCCTCTCAAGCATGGGGCAGCGCGCTGGAGGCGATGGGATTGGGGCGCGTTCATGTCGAAGGAAAGCAAGTCCGCCATGAATCGCTCAATGGAGAATTAAAGCGATATCCCCTGCGCGTTTTGCCGGCGGATACCGATCTGCAATCTTACCTGAGCGATGAGATCAACCGCCCGTTCGACGATCCGGCAGAGCCGCCGTTTCGGCCATTTCTTTTGCCCGATGCTGGCTCGACATGGCTGGGAGTCGTTTACCGGCATTGGGTGGCCGACAGCGTTTCCATTCGCATGATGATGCGCGAGTGGTGCGAGCGCCTTGTGGAAGGAAGCCCGTTCTGCAATGGCCGCCTGCGGCCGGGCGCGCCGGGTTATTGGGAACTGTTCAACTCCAGCGGCCACGCGATCGAGCAAACTGTTTTTGATGTCTGGCGCACGCATCAGCGATTTCGCTCGGCTCTTAAAGTACATGCAATGCGCGATCATGATTGCGCCGTTCGCGTCGTGCTTCACAGCGCGCCGATGGGGCTGATCGAATCGCTGAAAGAGCATGCCCGCGCCAGCGAAGTAAGCGTCGGCGATCTATTGCTGGCGGCGCTGGTGGACGCGGCGGCGTCGCATGTGCCGATGCAGCATCGGCCCAATCGCCGAGATCTGGCGGTGGGAAACGTGCTCGATCTGCGGCCTTATTCAACCACGGATCTTTCGAAGACCTTCGGCCTTTATCTGGGCTTCAACAGCCTGGTTTTCCGGCCGGCCGATCTGCTGAACTGGGAGCGGCTGGTTCGCGCGGTTCATACCCAATCCCGCGTTCGCCGGGCGGACACGGCGCGCGTCAGCACGATCTGGTCCGCCGCCGCGGTCGGCGTGCAGAAGCTGATGAAGCCCAATCGCATCTATCATTTTTATCGCAAGGAAGTTCCGCTGGCGGCGGGATTATCAAACGTCAATCTCGCCGGAACCTGGGCGCAAGAGCGTCATCCCGATTTCGCGATGGATTATCTGCGCGTTTCACCCACCGGCCCGACGACGCCCGCGGTTTTGAGCGTCACCACACTCGGGCAGAAGCTGCAGCTTGCCTTCACGTATCGCCAGGCGCTGCTGAGCGAGCCGCAGGCGCGGAAGATGATCGATCATTTCGTCGCGCGGCTCAGCCAGGCGAGCGGATTTGCTCGTTGACATTCTCGCTCATCCATTAACACTACTGGCCATGCCGGGCCAATAATGGCCCGACGCCAAACTCCAGGAAGGAACCACTTTATGGCCAAGCAATATTCCGCCGCGCCCGCGATGACGATCGATGCGAAGAAGAAATACAACGCGACGATCGACACCACGCTCGGTGAGATCAAGCTCGAGCTCTATCCGGCGCTGGCGCCCAATCACGTCAACAGCTTTGTCTTCCTCGCCCGCGAAGGATTTTACGACGGCGTGATTTTTCACCGCGTCATCCCCGGCTTCATGATCCAGGGCGGCGACCCCACTGGCACTGGCAGCGGCGGCCCCGGATATCGCATCAAGCAGGAATTCAATCCGACGCCGCACAAGCGCGGGATTCTGTCGATGGCGCGGACCAACGATCCCAATTCCGCCGGCTCGCAGTTTTTCATCATGCATGCAGATTCGCCGTTTTTGGACAATCAATACACGGTGTTCGGGAACGTCACATCGGGGATTGAAGTCGTCGATAAGATCGTGACGCAGCCGCGCGACAGCAGCGACCGGCCGAAGAATCCGGCGAAGATCAACAAGGTTACGATTGAAGAAAAGTAGACTACGCCGACAGATTGTCGTCAGTCGCCTTTAAGCGGTTCCAGGCGGACTCAAGCGCCTTGCGCGCTGTTGGAAACGTGAGGCGTTTAATCGCTTGCGGATAGGGAAGAAACTCAAAGCCGCTATGCTCGCGGCTAAGAGTGATTTCCCGCCCAGAAACCTCAGCCAGAAAAAGCACGACTGTTTTGCGAATAAGTCCCCGCTTTTGATGTCGGAAAAAGTAGACGATTTGCTCGTTAAATTCGTCAACCAATTTTATATTTTTGATGCCCGTCTCTTCCCGCAGTTCACGCCGGGCGGCGGTCAGATCGTCCTCACCCTTTTCCAGATGTCCCTTGGGAAAGTCCCAATGACGGCCATAATCCAGCAGGAGAAACTCGATCTGGCCGCTGCTCTCCTCGGCGCGGTGAAAGATGATAAAGCCTGCCGAGCGCTCCTGAGCGGCCATTCCCTTCCCTTAGCAGCCGACCGCAACGCGTGCAAGGAGAACGCGCTGCGGCCGGTGCAATTCTAAGCGTCCAGAGTCAACTGCGGCCCTAGAAGGCCCAGCCGGCCGGTCGGAACAAGCCGACGAGCACGAACAACACCGCGAGGATCAACCCCACGAGCAGGAACGTGCGGCCAACGCCGGCGCTGGCGCCCGCGGTTCCCCGCGCGCCAAATGCATAAGCGACCAGCGAGATGATCAAAAAGATGATCCCGAGCATGAAAAACGTATACATATCCGTCTCCTTATCCACGCCAAACGGCGTCTACACGGTTGATTGATGTCGGCCGCACGCACGATGCGGTCCCGCTCGGATCGCCGAGCAATTGTCGTGAATGGTTAAGGCAAATGGCGTGCCGCTGGCGACACGGCGCGGGTTGATAATGGGTCAGTTCGGGTGCCACAGGTCGGCGTACTCGCAGACCTGTGCCTTTCCGCGAGAGAACAGCACAGGTCTCGGAGTACCGCGACCTGTGGCACCCGACGAGAAGCGCACCGATCTCACAGCGCTAGCGTTGAATTGTTGGCCATAGCGCGGCCGTGCAGAGTTGATGACCGATACGATCGAGAATGCGAACGCTGCGCACCTGGCGAAATCCCGCGAGCACTTCCTTCTGCGCGAGAATGTCCTCAAAGAGTTCCAGATCTTTTTCGAGGATGCTCGCCGATTCGTTGAAAACAACCAGCAGCAGGCCGGCGTCATGAATGAGCGGATCGGCCTCCATCTTCCGCAAATCTTCCACGACAGCCCCGCGCCATTGCGCGCCGTAACCGCCATGACGCGCGCCCCCTTCGCGAAATTGATAGGCGACTTTCACTTCCAGCCAAAGCGCTTCCGAAGGATCGCACATATCGGGAGGATCGAAGAGTGAAGACGGAGCCGTATCAAATCGCAACGGCCGCCCCAGCGGGCTCAAAACCAGATCGCACCGCTGGCGATGGGTTTGCTTGTTGCCGCGCGTCGAAGGGTAATGCACTTCGCGGGCGATCTGATACTGCGCCGCCAAGCGATCAGCCAGCAGCGATTGCAACGCCCGCTCGTCCTTCGCATCGAGCCCGTAAACCGCCTGCTCGAGACGCAGCTCGTCTTCGACGCTTTGCAGCGCGCGTCCGACATGATCGGCAAGGGTGGAGAAATCCCACATGAGATTGAGATTGTACGACGTAACCAATTGACGTGGCACGGGCGGCTGGCCAGTGTTTACAGAAGAAAAACTTAGCCGCAGAGAACGCAAAGAGCGCAGAGACGTTCTCGAAGATCGAAAACATCTCTGCGCTCTTTGCGTTCTCTGCGGCAAAAATTCAATTAGTGAATGTTCATGCAGATGATCATACGGATGGCTGATCCCTACGACGGATGGGGATGCTTCGCGCGATCGACCAAGAAAGACTAGCCACGGAGATCGCCAAGAACGCAGAGACGTTCCCGATCATCGAGCGCCTCTCTGCGCTCTTTGCGCCCTCTGCGGCTAAAATCAATTCCCTGTTCGCGACCGACCGTCTGGATTACAACCTGTGTCCAATAAGGAGAACCGCATGGCAAAAATCGCAATCCTCGTCGAAAAAATCTACGAAGACCTCGAACTCCAATACCCGCGTCTGCGGCTCAAAGAGGCGGGCCATACCGTTAATGTGATCGGCCCCAAGGCCGGGGAAACTTATGTCGGCAAGCATGGCTATCCGCAGAAATCGGAGAAGGCGGCGGCCGATGTCAAAGCCGCCGATTATGAGCTGATCGTCATTCCCGGCGGCACATCGCCCGACCACATGCGCCGCGACGGCGGCATGGTCAAATTCGTCCGAGACGCGGCGGCCAAAGGCATCCCCATGGCGGCCATCTGCCACGGACCCTGGATGCTCTGCTCGACCGACTCACTACGCGGCCGCCGTTGCACGAGCTACATGTCGATCGTTCACGACGTCGTCAACGCCGGCGGCAAATGGGTCGATGAAGAATGCGTCGTCGATGGCCCAATCATCACCGCCCGCTGCCCGGATGACCTGCCCGCCTTCATGCAGGCAATCCTTCAGCTCATGAGCGGTGAAAAAGCGATGGGGACGGAAGGTAAACCAATCGCGCCGGCGTGGGTGAAGGAAACGATTCCCGTTGCATCGCGCGGGTGAATGATCGTTGCATCGTGGATATCATGGAAGACACAACGTCAGGAGCGTGATGAAGCGGTACACAGTAAGCGACGGGAAAATCGTGCTCACGTTGGAGGAAGCGCGCGAGGGAGGTTTTGTCGTGACATCCCCGCTTGATCCGGGTCTTGTCACGGAGGCCCAAAGCGTGGCCGAAGCATTTGAGAATGCCCGCGATGCGCTAAAAGAGCTGGCGCGCTCCCGCGCAAAACTTTCGCGCAAAGCTGTTGTTGCCCGCTAGATTTGGGGGTCGCTGGTGAATCGTCGCGTGCTTGAAGAACATCTCCGCGACCATGAGTGTCAACTACACCACCACGGGTCGCGACACGATGTGTGGATAAACCCGCGGACGTTGGCGCAAACATCAGTCCCCCGTCATCGCGAAATCAAATTTGGGACGGCGCGCGCGATCTGTCGATCGCTTGGCATCCCTCCACCACCAGGTCGTTGAGTTGTAGCGCCATCGTCCTCAAACATTTTTCGCAGGATCATTCTTCGGTAACACCGCATTCCAATCCGGCTGCTTCTTCCAATCGGGAACGGGCGTCGGGCGGTCGCAGCGCGGCACATAGCTGTTGCGCTCGACGAGCTGGTATTTGTGGATGTAGCGGGGGCAGTTGCCGAAGATTTCGCGGATCTTAATCCGCACGATGAACTGCGCGCCGGGGCAATAAGCCAGGAGCGGGTCGGCGTGGTCGATCGACGCGATGCCGTGCACGCGCAGCCGCCAGCCTTTTTCGAAGTTGATGAAGAGTATGGCGAGGTTGGGGTTATTGAGGGTGTTGCCCCAGGAGAGGTATTTGCCGTCGCCGTCGTAGTTGGGGATGGCGAGCGTCTGCTCGTCGATCACACGGACGAAGCCGGGGTCTCCGCCCTTGTAGGAGCAGGTCGGCTGCGCCTTGTCATCAACGGTCGCCAGGAAAAACATGTCAGCGGATTCGATAAACGCCTGCTGCTTTGGATTCATGCGATCGCGCACGAGCTTTGCATAGCAATAATCGGCAAGCTCGCGGGTGTCGAAGCGATCTTGTAAAGCGCGGCTGCCGTCGTGGAAGGGGTCGGACATTTCGCTCCTGGTTATAGTTGGTCCATGTTCTTGAGGATGCAGTATATCGCTCGCGAACGGATTTCCGGTGCTTCCGCACTCGGCTATCAGGTAGGAATTCAGTCCTTCCTTGTAG
>DATBDZ010000308.1:0-13630 GCA_036276235.1 Humisphaera sp.
ATTGCGCTTCACCCCGTTCCCGCTTACTCCAGGAGTACCTTCCGTGCGCGGCTCCTGTGGCACCGATGCCACACCAAAAATTGAGGAACCGCCGCAAGGTCGTGTGGCATGGGCTCGCGTTAGCGTGCCCGTGGCATCTCCATCCTTCGCGGATGTGTGGGGACGGGCATTGCCCGCCGAAGTTTTACTCCTGCATCAACGCCCCTACACATTCCCTGGTTCCGGATGCACCCACGGCGCGCGATACGGCCGGCGCATCAGCTTGTTGGCTTCATCATCGTTGATGATCATCTGCTTGTCGGCGTCCCAGCGCAGCTCGCGGCCGCCGAGGGCCATCGACATATTCGCCAAAATGCAGCTTGCCGTGGAGATGTAACCCTGCTCGATGTCGGCGACAGGCTTGCCCCGCGTGTTGCGGGCGGCCAGAAGATCGAGCATGTGATGGCGGATCGCCGGCGCTACATGCCTTTCCAGATCGCGCTCGGTTTTGTCTTCCGGATATTGTTCCAGCTCGTAAACGACATCCTTCTTGATCGTCGGCTTGCCGGTCGGCGTGAAGTGGTAACCCATCACGCTCGCTTCCAGAGTTCCCTTATCGCCGTAAAGCGTCGCGCCCCAGCCGTTGCGCTGATCGGCCGGCCATGGTGCATCGCCCCAGGTGCGATGCGTCCAACTGATCTGCAGATCGCCATGATCGAACGTGGCGATCTGCGTATCGCTGATGTTGGCCTTGGCTTTTTTGTCCACCAGGATTCCACCGGTGGATGAAACACTCTTGGGCCAGCCCAGGTCCATAAACCAGCGAACCATGTCGTACATGTGGATGGCCATGTCGCCGACGATGCCGTTGCCGTATTCCATGAACGATCGCCAGCTTCGCGGATGCACGAGGCGGTTATATGGCCGCATCGGTGCGGGGCCGGTCCAAAATTCGTAATCGAGATTGTCCGGCGGCGTGGTATCGGGCGGATTGGTGGCGTTGCGCATGTGGTAGTAGCAATAGATCTCGACGTGCGCAATCTTGCCGAGCAAGCCCTTCTGCACGATCTGCTCGCGCGCCTCGACAAGGTGCGGCGTGCTCCGCCGTTGCGTGCCCACCTGCACCACGCGCCCATACTTCCGCGCGGCGGCGAGCATCGCCTGCCCTTCTACAATGTCCACGCTGATCGGCTTCTGAAGATAAAGATCCGCGCCGGATTTCACCGCCTCAATCATCGGCAGCGCATGCCAATGATCCGGCGTGGCGATCTCGACGATATCCAGATCCTTCTCCTTGAGCATCTCGCGGTAGTCGTGATACAGGCGCGGCTTTTTCTTCGACGCCTGCCGCGCCGCGACCATGTCGCCGCATTCTTCGAGCATCTTCTTATCGACATCGCAAAGCGAAACGACTTCCGTCTGCGGCGCTACTTGAAGCAGTCGAAACAGATCTGACTTCCCGTACCACCCCGTGCCGATCATCCCGACACGCAGCGGCTTTTCATCCGCCGCCCCGGCGACGTAGCCGCTGGTCTGTGTCAAAGCCAACCCAGCAGCACTGGCCAACATGAATTCGCGGCGGTTCATTGGTTTTCCTCCGGGAAAGGGATTCGCTGGACTTAATCTAGCTTGTAGGCCGAGCACTCGCCAGTGGAATGTGGGAGGAGTCAGGAGTCAGGAGTCAGGAGCCAGGAGAAGAGGGGCGTAGCGATTCGGGGCCGCATTCTCTTCTCCTGGCTACTGGCTCCTGACTCCTGGCTCCTTCTCCAAATCACAGAAGCTGCTCCAACTCCTCCACCAACCCCCCAAAATACTTCAACGCCGTATCCACCGCGTGCGGCTGTTCCATATCTACTCCGGCACCGCGAAGCAGATCCAGTGGATATTTCGAGCAGCCGCCTTTGAGGAAGCCCAGATAATCCGATAACTCCTGCTGCTGCCCCTCCGTCACGCGCTGGCTCAGCGCGATCGCGGCACTCAGGCCTGTCGCATACTTATAGACATAGAACGCCCGATAAAAATGCGGAATGCGCAGGCATTCCAGCTCAAGCTCCGGATCGATCGCGAAATCAGGGCCGAAATACAGTTCGAGCAGCTTGCGATATTCTCGCCGCAGCGCATCGACCGTCAGCGGCTCACCCGCCTCCACCATCGCGTGAATGATCTTCTCGAATTCGGCGAACATCGTCTGGCGGATGATCGTGCCGCGGATGCCGTCGATCTGGCGATTGATCAGATACGCCCGCTCCCGATCGTCCTTCGCCTGCATCATCAAATATTTAGCGAGAAGTTGCTCGTTAAACGTACTGGCGACTTCCGCCACGAAGATCGTGTAATGCCAATACTGGAACGGCTGATTCTTCGCCGAGTAGTAGCTGTGCATCGAGTGCCCGGCCTCGTGCGCCAGCGTGAAGACATGATCCAGCACATCCGGCTGATAGTTCATCAGGATGTAAGGAGATCCGTCATAGCTCCCCGAGCTGAACGCCCCGCTCTGCTTGCCCTGATTCGGATACCGATCGCACCAGCGCGCCGTCGTCATTCCTTCGCGCAGTGCCGAGCAATATTCTGATCCGAGCGGCTCCAGCGATTCGACGACCACATCCACCGCCTTGTCCCACGAGTGCCGCTTATCCAGATCGGACAGGATCGGCACATACGTATCGTAATGATGGATTTCCTTGAGCTTCATCTTCTGCCGCCGAAGCTCGTAATAGCGGTAGACGGCGGGCAGATTCGCGTGAACGGATTTGATCAGATTGTCATAAACGCTGACCGGCACCTTATCGCCGAACAGAGCCGCCTCGCGGGCGCTCGGATAATTGCGCGCCTTGGCGTAATACACATCGCGCTGCACCGAAGCATTCAGCGAAGCGGCTATCGTGTTCTTATGCGCCTCAAACTGCACGTAATAAGCATGAAACGCCTTCTCGCGCACCGACGCCGACGGCGAATGCAAGAACGCCGAGAACGAGGAATGCCCCAGCTCTACCAGTTCGCCCTTCTCGTTCTTGATCATCCCCCATTTCAGATCGGCATCATTGAGCTGGCGGAAGATCTGATTGCTCGCCTCGCTCATCTGCCCCTGCATCGCGATCAGATGTTCTTCGCGCGATGAGAGGGTGTGCGGGCGATATCGGAGGGTCTGCTCTAACGCCAGCTTCCACTCCGCCAGCTCCGGCGCCGCCAGGAATTCTTCCATGACATCCGGCGCGATCGACATAAGTTCCGGCCGAATGTAGCTGGAAAGCTCCGCCGCCTGCATTGCGACATGCTGAAACCGCCCCTTCATCCGCTGGTATTCGCTATTTCCTTGGTCTTCGGTGGTCTTGAGCGAAGCATAAACGCCCAGCCGCTCGCCGGCCCGCTCAATGTCCGTATCAAACGCCATGCAAGCGGCAAGCGCCGCCGCGCTCTCTCCGAGCTTGCCGCGGAATTGGTCATAGCCCGGCAGCTTCTCTTCCCACGCCTTGAAGGCGCTCTCCCATTCACCATCGGTAGAGAAGAGCGAAGAAAGATCCCAACAATCCGCCGGCTTCACCTTAGATCGCGGCGGCAGCGCCTTGCCCTTGGGCGCGTGCGTCGGCGTGGACTTAGTCTTCGACGCTAACTTGGCTTTGGGCGATGGCCTTGCTCCGCCCTTCGCGGCCACTTTCGACTTTGTTTTCAACTTCGGCTTGGTTTTGGTTTTGGGCATGGGGGAAGTTTCAAGTTTCGGGTTTCGAGTTTCAAGTCCGGGGCCGGCGCAGTTATATTTGCGGTGATGCGGTCCGGCGGGACAGGCCACATGAGCGAGCCCCCCTCAAAAGCGAAACGCCCGGACTACGGCATCGACGCGCCGGCGGCGGTCCGCAACCTCGCCATCGGCGGCGCGGCCGCCCTGGTGCTGGCTGCCGTCGCGCGCGCCCTCCACTGGGCACCGGTGGCGCGGATGGCTGGCTCATTCGCCATCTCGGGGCTTTTCATGGCCGGCTGGATGGTCTGGGACGGCAAGGTCGGCAAGGCGCGGGGGCGCGACCGACTCCTCGACTCCCTGCTCTGGCGGGGCGACGAGACGGTCCTCGACGTCGGCTGCGGCCGCGGCTTGCTCCTGATCGGCGCCGCCAAGCGCCTGACCACCGGGAAGGCGATCGGCGTGGACATCTGGCAGGCTGCGGACCTCTCCGGCAACCACCCGGACGCCGCGCGGGAGAACGCGCGGCTGGAGGGAGTATCCGACCGCGTCGAGGTCAAGGATGGCGACGCCCGCCGCCTCCCCTTCGCCGACGGCACGTTTGACCTGGTCGTCACGACAGGGGTCCTGCACAACATCTACAACGCCGCCGAGAGGGACACGGCGGTGCGCGAGATCGCGCGCGTTCTCAAACCCGGCGGCCATGTGCTCCTCGGCGACGTCCGGCATACGGGCCGGTACATCCAGGTGCTTCGCCAGAGCGGCCTGGAAGACGTGCGCCGCTCGCCGGAGTCGGTCCCCTCCCTGCTCATCGCCGTCATATCGTTGGGCTTCGCCTACCCGGCTATCGTGACGGCCCGGAAACCGGCCGCCGCATGACCGGCGACTGTCGCGCTGAACGGGATTGACATCAACATTTGAATTAGCGGAACGATTGGTGTCGCAACGGTGATTCAGTATGCTGTCCATGCCCGGCGATGCGATTGATAGATCGGAGGCGCCGAATGCCAACCTGCCTGCGTCGGTGGATGTATCTTGACCATGACGGTATCGTAAGCCTACATAACCAACTGCGCCCACACGTAGTTGAGCAGTCACAAACAATTTCGGGGACCGAGAAAAAGGCTTGGCGCGGTGGCGTTGGATTAGGCGCGTACGGCGTCAAGTTCGATGGCACGCGCGAATCGTCATCAGATAGCGGGTTTCAAATATTTGAAAAGACCGCGCCGTGTGACGAACAGATGCTTTTTGAGATTGAGGCGTCTCTGGCCAAGGCGGGCGAACTTGTACACCTATCCGGCCTGGGCCGCGTGGCCGAACTCTTCGCAAGCAAACAAACCAGGTTTGTAACCGGTGTTCTACGGTTTCGGTGGGCGCGGTCATTTGACCCAGACCCCGTCATCGACGCCACGAAGAAGGAGATGGTCGAATTTGAGCTTGATCGGGACGCCAATGACGACGCCGGGATGCTTTCAGTTCCTGTACGGATGGGTGGTAGCCTTGGAAAGTGTGTGAGCAGAAAGGACTTGAAGGACGGGTCGGTTTTGCCAACCAGTCACCTCGCTTGCTTTTTGCGCGAGCTGGCACATGAGACGCTGGCGCTGGGCTTTTTCGCTCAATGCCAGCCATTAGCAAAATTAGTCTGGCTAAAACCATAGGCGATCTGGTTTCCGTAGGAGTCCGCCGATTGCGGTTGGTCGAAGGGGTACACAGCGCGCTTATACCGTGTTTTTCCGCCGTTTCTTGCCAACGGCGTAGCGGAGAACCCGCCACGTTAATCTCGGCGGCTTCACCCACCTCAACTTACGCGCAGCCCCCAAAAATTCTTTTGCTGTAACTCTCGAGGCGGCAAAGAAATCGGCGAGACGAAAGATTTTCGGATTTTTATAACTTTTTGCCGGTTTGAGATTCGATCCGACAGCCGCAAGCATTGAATTGACAGGAGGTTAGCCGCGCGAAAAGCGGGAAAGGGGGTCATAATCTGTAAGTCGTTGGGTGGCGGGAGGTTACTGAACAAAATACTAAGTTTTTGATATATATTGAAAGGTGTGTTGTGGGTTGTGGGTTGTTGGTTGTCCCGGGGTCAGTTGTCCCGCTGCACAGTTAAAGGTGTCAGTCATCGTTGACGCCGATCCTGCGGGGGCCGCTTGCGGGTTGTCCGGCATACCCCCGCCGTGGCGGACCTGGCGAACCTCCGACAGGCAGTCATAGCGAGTTACGTGCGGTGCTCGAAAATACTTTTGCGATAAACCGCGCGGCCACAAGAAGTTGGGCGCGACGAAAGATTTTCGGATTTTTATAAGTTTTTAGCGGTTTTGAGATTTGGTCGAGCGCCACAAGTATCGAGCCGGCAATCACTTGCGCGGCGAGAAAACGCCAAGGGGGGTCATAATTTGTAATTGCTGCTGGCACAGCGGGTTACAAACGAAAATGGAAACTTTTTGCTATATAGTGGGAGGTGTGTTTTTTGATAAAGGCACGAAGGGAAGGGATGGCTTCCGACTTCCGATCTCGGACATCTGACTCCTAGCTCTAGAGCCGTAGAGCGATATAAACTAAAGCCATACATTATATATAATGTCTACGGCTCGGTCAACGAACTACAGGACAGTGAGTCGCGCTGAGCCCTGCCGCGACGGAACCTGGCACGGTTTTTCCTCTGCTCGTGTTCATCGGATAGTCCGTGCAACATCGGGATGATTCCGATGAAACCAAATGATTACGAAAACGTTTCAAAAGGTTTCATACGGCGGGCAGCGAATGAAAAGTGATTGCTCGAAAGTCAGCCGCAGATTCCGCAAGGAGCTCGATAGCGTCTCCGCGATCTTGGCGATCGCTACGGCGCAACAGGCCGGACGAATCCAAGTGTTGCGCAAAACGTTGCGCGATGGTGCGCGGCATGAATTCGATATGAGTCCCGATGCTCAATTGCGCCAAGGAGCCAAGACGCCAAGTAGCCAAGAATGCAAAATGACCCTTTCTTTGCCACTTTGTCTCTTTGCGTCTTTGCGCAATTCGAAATGCGCAAAGACGCAAAGAGACAAAGGGCGCAAAGAAAGGATGCAAGTGGATTCATCACCGACAATTGATTAACAAGACGCGAAGATCAAATCTTTAATTCTTGGCCTCTTGGCGTCTTGGCACCTTGGCGCAATATATTCCCCTCACGGCAGCATTGTCGGGGTGCGATGCAACGTGCAACGATAGTAGATGCAACCGATTGGTGCAAAATTTGATTCAAAACGTTGCATGACCGCGCGAAGCCGTGGGCGCATCGTGTGGGGCGCGCATCATCAAGGGACGCGCATCATGGTGCGCCACTTCACGGGGAATTTTCTGGGGGCGCGTTGATGTGCGGGCACAAAGGATGTCACGCGAAGAGTCGAAGTTACGAAGAAGACAAAATTGCTCTTGCTTCGCCTCTTCGTTTCTTCGCGTGGCATCCGCCTCGTGGAATAGAGCAAATGGACAGTTCGATGATGACTTACATCAGTTTTCGCCCGGCGGCCAATGTTGAAAAGTCGCGCCCAGTGTCGCGCGGAGTCGCGCTGGCCCCTTGTCGCGAGGTTGAAAAACGGGTTGAGCCGATCGGCGGTCGCGCGGCGGTAATTGGTCAGCAATTGATGTAAGATGAGTTGATCAATTGGCAATTGAATGAGGCTGGAACATGAAACTGTTGAAGAATCTCACCCGTTCGGTCGGCACGATCGCTTTGGTTGTGGGAACGCTGTTCGTCGCGCCGTTCGCGGCCGCCGACGACAAACCCCAGGAGTTGCTGCGGCCTGCGGCGCCTGGCGCGGCGACGCGGTCAACTGTCCCGGCGCCGACGCCTGGTGACAATCCGCTCTGGTATCAGCCGTTTCCGGGGCATCGGGTGATCGGGAATGTGTACTACGTTGGGTCCAAGGACCTGGCGACGTTTCTGATCACGACGCCGCAGGGGCACATCCTCATCAACAGCGGCTTTGAGCAGACGGTGCCGCTCATTGCCAAATCGGTGGAGGCGCTGGGATTTAAGATGAGCGATATTAAGATATTGCTCGCCAGCCATGCGCATTCGGATCATGTGGCTGGTCATGCGCGGATGAAGGAAGTAACCGGTGCCGACGTGTATGTCATGCGCGGCGATGACACTGTCGTCGCCACTGGCGGCGAAGGGCAATATCTCTACACCGACACCCGCTGGAAGCCGTGCAAGGTCGATCGCGTTTTGGAGGATGGCGAGAAAGTTTCGCTGGGCGGCGTCACGCTCGTCGCCCATCTCACCCCCGGCCACACGCGCGGCTGCACCACCTGGACCTGCCGCGTGCAGGATGGAGCGAAGAGTTATGACGTGGTGATCGTCGGCAGCTACAACGTCAATCCCGGCTTTCAACTGGTCAACAACAAAGACTACCCGCAGATCGCCGACGATTATGCGAAGACATTCGCTGTGCTTAAGTCGCTGCCGTGCGATGTGTTTCTGGGCGCTCACGGCGCGTATTACAACATGACCGAGAAATACGCGCGGCTGACCACAGACAATAAGGACAACCCATTCATCGATCCGCAAGGATATAAAACCACGATCGCGCAGAAGGAAAAGGCATTTGAGGACACTTTGGCGGCTCAGAAGGCCAGACGCCCCGGCGCGGCAACGCGATGATGCGGCGCGTAGGGCGCACTGCCCGCCGCGCGCTCGGAGCAGGATTCTGGCAGGGGTGGCTCACAATTTCGACGACGAGTCTTGTCCCCTCCTCCGGTACTCCGGGGGAGGGTTAGGGTGGGGGTTCTTGCAGACAGCGCATTTCTACACAACCCCCCACCCCCGCCCTCCCCCGGAGTACCGAGGGAGGGAGAAATACCAGCCGCCTAAAGTGTGACGCTCCCTTCCTGCCGGCGGCGGAAGACTTTTTGCTTTAATCGAAGGCACTTCCTTGCTATGGTTACGTCCTGATCGCGACCTTCAACCACGGGGCTCACATGGAAATCAGGAAAAACAACGCCGGCAACGGGAGATTTCGCAGGCTTCTGGAGGCACATCGGCCGCTGGTCGAGCAGATTGAATCACGCATTCTGCTTTCGACCTATACGGTGAACACGGTGTCGGATGCAGCCAACCCTGGCACCGGCCTCACATCGCTGCGGCAGGCAATCGCCAGTGCCAATGCGCACGCCGGCGCGGATACGATTAATTTTGCTCCGAGCGTCTTCACGTCCGGCGCCCTTCACACCATTCTTCTGCTCAATGGCAAGCAGTTGTCGTTCACTGATACCTCCGGGGCAACGACGCTCAGCGGCCCGGGCGCCGGCGTCGTCGCGGTGGATGGACATGCTTCCAGCCGCGTTTTCAATATCAGCAAGAATGTGACGGTGACGATCAGCGGGCTGACGATCACCAACGGATTTGCAGGAAACGACGGCACCAGCCCCAGCCCCCAAGGCGGCGGCGCTAGTCTGGGCGGCGGCATCTCCAATGCCGGCACGCTGACGCTCAATGGCGTCACAGTTACCAAAAACACCGCCGATGGCACTGACTTGAGTAATAGCCAACTGAGCGGCTATGCAAGCGGCGGCGGAATCTATTCAACAGGCACGCTCACCCTTCAAAACAGCACAGTTTCTTTCAATAAAGCGCATGGTGCCGACAACGTTCAGCACGTGGCACCATACGCCGGCAATGCAGCGGGCGGAGGGATTTATGGTTTCGGCTCCCTCACCATCACATCCAGCACTATTTCCTCCAACGAAGCCTCCGGAGGGCAGAGCCACATCAGGGCTGCTGGGTATGCAGTGGGTGGCGGAATCTATGACGTTGGCACACTCTCCATCACTTCCTCGAAAATCGCCAATAATACCGCGACGGGGGGACAGGGCTTTACCAGCCAAATCACCTCGTATGATGTGGCTCCAAGCGCCTTCGGCGGCGGCGTTTTTTGCAACGGTGGATCCATCGTCTCATCCCAAATCACTGGGAATGTCGCACTGGGCGGCGATGGAAAGGCAGCCGGCGTAACCCCGGGAACGGGGGGCGGCGGCGGCATCTATTCCGACCGCGCCCTAACGATTACCTCCAGCACCGTTTCCGCAAATACCGCACAGGGCGCCAACGGTGTCGGCGTGGCCGGCGCCGGCAAGGGCGGAGGCATTTTCTGCGAAGGCAGCAAGCTTGTGCTGAATCAGAGTACCGTTTCTGGAAATGTCGCCCGGGGCAATGGAGCATTTCCTAGCGCGGGCGGGAACGGCAGCGACGCCCTTGGGGGCGGAATTTATGAAGGAATAATCTCTTTCCCAGGTTCACTGATCGCGACCGCCAGCAGCATCACCGGCAACCAGGCTATCGGTGGCGCGGGAAACGATGGGACGCGTATACCCTCTGTCACAGCGGGGACAGGCGGACACGCCTCGGGCGGCGGCATCTGGTTGGCTGGCCCCGCCACGCTCACCGATTGCACCATCGCCAACAATCAATCCCAAGGGGGCCTGGGCGGACAGGCCTTTCAGATCACCGGCAACGCTACCGCTGGAACGGGTGGTGACGCCGACGGCGGCGGTATCTTCACCCTGGGCATGTTGCAACTATTTGACAGTACGATTGCAACTAACAGCGTCACCGCTGGAGCGGGCGCATTATCCTCTTTCCCGCTCCTCTCGGGTAAACCGGGCGTCGCGTCGGCGGGCGGAATCGACATCGCTGGCGGATCGCTGACCACCTCCAACTCAATCATTTCAGGGAACCTTATTGCTACAGCGGGCGTGGTCGGTTCCACGTTCAGCGACATCGTCGGCGCCGCTCAACCTGCCAGCGCGTTCAATCTCATCGGCGTCGGCGGCGGGCTGGTTACAGGCACGAACGGTAACAAGGTCGGCATCACCGATCCAAAACTTATGCCGCTGGGCAACTATGGAGGGCCTACGCAAACTATGCTTCCCATGCCGGGCAGTCCGGCTATCGACGCCGGCAGCAGCACGCTGATTCCCACCGGCCTTACTGTAGATCAGCGCGGGATGCCGCGCATTTACAGCCTCTTACCTTCAAGGCTTAAGCGAGCCTCGGTTGATATCGGCGCGGATGAGTACATCTCTCTGACCCTCCGCGGCACCGTCTACAACGACATCAACGGCGACGGCATCCGCCAAGCCGGCGAGCCAGGTACAGCCAACTGGAAGATTTACATCGATTTGAATAACAGCGGCGCCTTTGTTGCCAGCGATCCATCCGCCATCACCGATGCCAACGGCAATTACACACTCAGTTACATTCCCACAACGCCGCAATCGCTTCTAGTCCGCGAAGTGCGCCAGACGGGCCTGCGCCGCACGCAACCGGCCGCGCCTAGTCCACTGGGCTACTACAGCGTCAGCCCCACTGCCGGAGCGGTTGCGAATCTGAATTTCGGCAACAGCGCCACCGCCCTGATCAGCGGCACCGTGTTCAACGACGCCAACGGCAACGGTGTCTTCGACGCAAGTGAACACGGCGTAGCGGGGTTCCGCGTTTTCGTGGACCTGAACCACGACGGCACGTTTGAAACCAGCGAGCCCAGCGCGCTCAGTGACGTCTCCGGCAATTGGTCGATTGCCGGGCTCGCCGCCGGCTCTTATGTCGTGCGGATCGCTCTGTCCCTGTTCGAGAAGGCAACGACGCCTCCAGGCGGGGCGCTTTCAATCACCCTGTCAGCAGGCCAGTTCGTCTCCGGCAAGTTGTTCGGCGAAGTTACGATACAGTGAATTCCCTGATGCGCGGAGGCTGCAAGCGAACAAGCAACTCATCGGCAGGTAGATTTCACCGCTGATCGTTTTCATCTGGAGAACAGCATGCACAAGTCAAAGGCGCGGCGCAAGTCTTGGGCGCGAAGAGATGCGACGAACCTCCGTCGGACACACCTCCGACCGCTGATGATAGAGCAATGCGAACCGCGCGTTCTGCTTTCGACCTACACCGTGAACACGATATCCGATGCTTCCAAAGCTGGAACAAAGCTGGTTTCGCTGCGGCAGGCGGTCGCCAGCGCCAACTCCCACCCTGGACCCGATACTATTCAGTTTTCCACCGGTATCTTTGCCGCCGGCGCGCTTCATCGGATTCTGCTGACCAAGGGGGAGATTGTTTTCACCGACAAGACCGGGGCTACGACCATCAACGGCCCGGGCGCTGCCGTTCTCGCGGTTGATGGGCAGAAGGCCAGCCGCATCTTTAACATTCAGGCCGGCGTGACCGTCTCCATTTCCGGCGTTTGGGTCACAAACGGGTTCGCGCCCGGCGGCGGTTTTGGCGGCGGTATTTTCAACGCCGGTATGCTCACGCTCAGAAGTTCTACCATCAGCAATAACGCTGTCGATGGCAGCACGGCACCCTATCCGGGCTCGCAAGACGGTTCGGGGCGCGGGGGCGGCATTTACTCCACCGGCACACTTAACCTCCAAAACAGCAACGTCTCCTCCAACACGGCGGCGGGACGGGGCATCTTCTACGGTGGTAACTTTCAGCTTATCGCAGGCGGCGGAGGTATTTACAGCGAAGGATCGCTCACCATCAGCAGCAGCGTCATTTCGCATAATATTGCCAGAGGCGAGGTCATTGAGGTGGCTGCCGGGGGCGGAGGGATTTTCTCCACCGGACCGATGTCGATTACTTCAACTGTTATCGCTACAAACACCGCGATCGGAGGGCCTGCCGGGGTCAGCGGTGGTGCTGGGCTAGGCGGCGGCGTTTTCTCCGACGCCAATGTGCCCGTCTCAATTGTCTCATCACAGATTTCCGGCAACGTCGCGCAAGGCGGCCCCGATGCCTACCAATACTACGGGAACGGAAGCGGTGGTGGTATCTGGGCTCTGGATCCTGTGACGATCAGTTCCAGCACGGTTTCAGGAAACGTCGCTGCCGGTGGACTGGGCGCGCGGGGCGGAGGGCTGTATGGGGGAGATCTTATTATCGACCAGAGCACCATCTCGGACAATACAGCAACAACAAAACTGGCAACGTTGAGCGGGGGTCAACCTGGCGTTGCAGGCGGAGGCGGCATCTATAGCCCCAGCTCCCTGACCGTGACGCGCAGCACCATCACTGGCAATGCAGCGATTGGAGCCAGAGGAATCGACGCAACTACTGCTCCGATACCCGCGGGCCCGGGCGGAAAAGCCACGGGCGGCGGCATCGACTACGGTCTCAGCGCCAGCGTGATCGACTCCACAATCGTCAACAACCGCGCGGTCGGCGGAGCCGGCGGCAATGGCGTGCGGCTCCCTTTTCTCATCGAATCTCCGGGCAATGGAGGTAACGCCCAGGGCGGCGGCATCTCAGAAGCGGATTCACCTCAACACTTGTTGCACCTTTTCGACTCGACTGTATTCGGAAACACGGCCGTGGGCGGCGCCGGCGGCACCAACCTGCCGCCATTGCCGTCAGGCAAGGCCGGCACTGCCACCGGTGGTGGAATCGCTGCTAACCATAATGCGCTTCTGCAAAACACCATCATCTCCGGCAACACCGCGGGCGCTGCTTTCAGTGACATCCTCGGGGCTGTCTTAAATTCGAGCGCCTTCAACCTGGTTGGTGTCGGTGGAGGACTTGCGAACGGCGTCAACGGTAACAAGGTGGGCATCACAAACCCCGGGCTCCAACCCCTGGGCAACTACGGCGGGCCAACGCAAACCATGCTGCCTGCCGCCGGAAGTCCCGCCATCAATGCCGGGAGCAACGCACTGATTCCGCCGGGCATCCTGGTGGATCAGCGCGGGATGCCGCGCGTTTTTGGAACTTCAGTTGACATCGGAGCAGACGAGTATGTCTCACTGAACCTTTCCGGCGCCGTGTACAACGACATCAACGGCGACGGCGTTCGCCAGCCCCGCGAGCCGGGACTTGCCAACTGGAAAGTCTACATTGATTTGAACAATTCAAACGCATTTGTCGCCGGCGATCCTTTTGCCATCACCAATACTGCCGGCAATTATAGGTTTACATACCTGCCGACCTCGACGCAGTCTCTGACTGTG
>DATBDZ010000309.1:0-23393 GCA_036276235.1 Humisphaera sp.
CCAGCCAGATGCTTCGGAGTTGTTCATGAGGCTGCGCCTCACCCTGAGAGCATGAAAAAAACTCTTGCTCGGTTGTAGGTTAATGTGGCATCGCATGATTGGAAGAGGCCGAAGGTAATTGGTGCCGACCGTGGGTCGAGCCCGATTCGGAGTTAGGTCCGGGCGTCGCTGCGAACCCGAGATTGTTGCCTCAAGAGCACGTGGAGCAGATAGCCATTTGAGCCGACGCCTTCCGTCAGCGATTGCCGGAGGCTTTATGCAGATGATGTACGCCTGTTGTGCCGGGCTGGATGTGCACAAGGATTCGGTGTTCGTCTGTGTTCGCCGCATGAGCAGTGACGGCAAGGTCAGCGAAGAGATTCGCGTGTTTGGGACCAAGACCGGCCAGTTGCTGGCGCTGGGCGATTGGCTGGTGAGCAAGGGTGTGACCCATGCCGCCATGGAATCGACCGGCGTGTACTGGAAGCCGATCTGGAATCTGCTGGAGGATCGCGTGAAGTTGATCCTGGTCAACGCCAAGCACATCAAGCAGGTTCCCGGCCGCAAGACGGACGTGAAGGACTGCCAGTGGATCGCCCAACTGCTGCAGTTTGGATTGTTGAAGGCCAGCTTCGTGCCGGATCGGCCGCAACGGGAACTGCGTGATCTGACGCGCCAGCGATCGCAACTGGTGGCCGATCACTCGCGCGTGGCCAACCGAATCCAAAAGACGCTGGAGGACGCCAACATCAAGCTGGGGAGCGTGGCCAGCGATGTGCTGGGCGTCTCCTCACGCCAGATGCTCCAGGCGTTGATCCAGGGCAATTGCTCCGCGCAGCACATGGCGGAGTTGGCGCGTGGACGGATGCGCAGCAAGGTGCCGCAGCTGGCCGAGGCGCTGGACGGACGGGTCAACGAGCATCATCGCTTCATGCTGAAGATGCTGATGGAGCAGGTGGCGTCGCTGGAGAAGCAGATCGAGGCGTTCGATCAACGCATCGAGCAGGTGATGGGCCCTTTTGAAAAGGCCGCGGTTGGCCAACTGGACGGAATGCCGGGCGTGAACCAGCGTGCGGCCCAGAACATCATCGCGGAGATCGGCACGGACATGAGCCGCTTCGCCGACGCAGAGCACCTGGCGTCGTGGGCGGGCCTGAGCCCCGGCAACAACCAGAGCGCCGGCAAACGCAAGAGCGGCCGCATCCCGCACGGCAACCGCTGGCTTAAATCCACCTTGGTGCAGTGTTCCTGGGGCGCGGCCCGCAAAAAGGATTCCTTTTGGATGGGCCGCTATCAGCGAATCAGCCGCCGGCGTGGCGCCAAGCGTGCAGCGGTGGCGGTCGCCCACTCGCAACTGAGGGTCATTTATGAACTGCTCAAGACCGGTGAGGAGTATCGTGAAATGGACGCTGGCAGGCTCCAGCACCAAGATGCAGACCGATTAAAAGACACCTTGGTGGCGCGTCTGGAGAAAATGGGTTACAAGGTGGACCTGCGTCCCAAGGCCGACGCCGCCTAACGGCGGCGATTTTCGGAGCAGTACCTCAGCATGACGTATAACGCCGGCCGCTGATGTGTCGGCAGTTTTCGCCGGCGGCGCGGCGCAGGCTTAGAACCCTCTCCGCTGTACTCAGGGGAGAGGGCAGGGTGAGGGGACGGCGATTTGCATAACGGCGTCGTTCGCAAATCGACGCGTCCGTCCCCTCACCCCAACCCTCTCCCCTGAGTACAGGGGAGAGGGAGTAATGGCCCCGGCCCGTTGTTGCTCATGTCCGAACCCGTAGCAGCACCACCACCGCCCCCTCCCAAGCCGCGCAAGCGGCGGCGATGGATTTTGCGCATCCTGTTTACGCTTGTCGCGATAGTGCTCCTCTTCGCGGTGACGGTGCAGATCATCCTGCTGACCAACTTTCCGCGCCGTCTGGTCGTCACTCAACTCGAAAAACAACTTGGATTGAAGGTTGATGCCAACTCGTTGCAGACCGGATGGCTCGGGAATACGCAGTTGCAGAACGTGAAGCTGTCGCTGCCGCTGGCCCGGTCGGCGTTTCTGGATGTCCCGGAGATGCGCGTGAAAAACACGTCGCTCTTTGGGCTGATCCTGGGACGAAGCGTCGACATCAAACGGATCGAGTTGGATCATCCGACGATCAAAGTGAGCCAACTGCCGGACGGCGACTGGGATTTCGCGCAGGTGCTGGATTTGCTGAGCCGCGCCGGCGGGCGAAAGCCGGCGCAGGAATCGAGCCAGACTGCCGCGCCGGCGATGCCCGCCGTCAAAATCGCCGGTGGGACACTGATCGTCACTGACAATCAGCAGCGCGCCGTGACGATCCAGCCGCTCGAGATGGAGGGGCATCCGGAATCCGCCGTGTCATGGGCCTTCAACCTTCACGCCGGCGCGGAATCGGCGGACCAGGCGCCGCTGCGCGTCGATGGCCATGTCGCACCCGGCGGCGTTTGGGCGCATCAAGCGACGGTGGCGATTCATCATCTCTCCGAATGGATCAAACCATGGAACCCCACGCCGCCGGCAGTCGATATCGATCTCCAATGGACCGGCCAGACCACCGAGGCTGGTTTCGCAGGACGCGCTAAACTCGATAAATTTGCCGTCGGCGAGGCGCAAGCCCGGGGCGTTGTCTTCATCGAAGCGGGAGATGGATACAAGATCGTCCCGGATAATCTGCAGCTGAAAACCGGCCAGCATATCCTGCCCGATCTGAGCCTGGCATCCGGCTCAATCGAATACAAAGGCCCGCAAGTTACCGCTACACAGCTCATGGTGAATCTCATGGGCGGCCCCGCGCGGGTGGATGGCACCTTCAATCGCAACACCCGCAAGGCATCGTTCAACGCGATCTGGTCGGGGCTTATCGCCGGGCCGAATGTCAAACACAGCGGCTCGTTGGGAATCACGGCGCAATGGCCGCTCTCCAACGAGTTGCAGTTGAGCGGCCAGCTCATCGCAAATGGCACCGCGCCCGGCGGGCCATTTAACGCCGACATTCATCTGGGCGCCAACGGCTCCTCGATCAATGACATGGATTGGACGCTGGATGCGCCGGCGCTCGCGTGGCATCGCGCCATCCCACTGGTGTTCGATCATCTTCATCTTGGCGGCGGCCTGCATTGGAAGCCGATCCCCGGCACGGCCAATCAAGCGCCGGTGCTGACGCTGACATCCGCCGCCCTGGAAAACGGCGCGCGATTGACCGGCATCGGCTCGTATAACTTCGACCCCGCGCGGCAGGATTGGTCGCTGCGGCTCTCGGGAAAAAATTGGAACGCCGTCCGCAGTGGAAAGTCCGATCTTAGCTTCGCGCTCGTCGGGCATGGCGACAAGAAAGTCGCCTGGCTTGATTACTTCACGTTCCAGAATCCCGACGCCACCCTCACCATCGACGGCAGCTATACCTTCGGCATTCCCAAGCCGGTCTTCGCGACGGTGCGCCTCAGCAATGGCGAGGCGCCGCCGGAGGTGGCGTTCAATGAGGATCAGGCGTCGAAGTTTTTGCGCGGCGCTTTCAGCGGAAGCCTCGCGGTGAGCGGCACGCTGTCGCCGCTGCTGCTGGAAGTCGCCGGCCAGGCCAATGGCCGCGAGGTGCTCGTCGCGCAGCACACGATCGGCGATCTGGAGATGCATCTGGCCGGCCTGATTAATGGAGAACGTGCCGACATCAAGTCCGACAAAATACAACTGCTGGGCGGCGACTGGAGCATGGACGCCAACTACACCCTCAGCAGCGACGCGGCCAATCTCGTTCTCGATGTCGATCATCTGAATCTCAAAAATGTCGCCGCCATGGCCAACGGACCGGATATTTCGGGCACGCTCTCCGGAGAATGGGACATTCGGCTTCCCGCCCTTCGCTTTGACAAAGACAGCATTGCCGTGAAGGGAACAGCGCAGCTCAAGGATGTTCGCGCGCCAGAATTCGCCGCCGACCTGATCGACATCAGCTCGACGCTTGAGCAGGGGCAGGTGACGATCAATCAGGTCCGGATGCAGCGCGGCAAAGGGGAAGGCCGCTTTTCCGCGACATTCAATCTGGCCGATACGCGCCACATCATCGCCAGCGCCGAACTCTCGCAATGGCCGCTGGAAATTCCCGGATCGGCGCTGCGCATCGATACGTCGCTCACAGCGCCGGATATCGCGATCGATCTGCCCAATCGTCATTCCCTTCGCCCAGACCAGCGCGAGCTGCAGGCGTATATCCGCCAGCTTGATCTGCACGGCGATGTGGAGTTGATGGGTAAGCCGCTCGGGCAGTATCAGCTATTTTCCTCGGTGACCGGGCGCCTCCTTGATGTGCGCGCGATCCATGTCCAGTTGCTGAGCGGCCGCGCCGACGGGCAGGCGCGCGTGGATCTGAGCGATCCTCTGCATGCCACCGCCGAGCTGGCGTTTGAGAAGGTGGATCTGGCGCAGATCGGCGCGTTTGTCCCGAGCCTCAAGGGTCTTCATGGTCAGATGGAAGGAACCGCGCGGCTCGCCCCTTCAGAGGTGAGCCGTGCGCTGGAGCCTTTGGCGCTGGTCATTACAACGAAGCTCACCAATGGCGGTCTGCGAACCATCCCCATCGAAGATGCCACCATCGTCGGGTACATCGGCCATGACCCGCTGGTCACCGACGGCGGCTATCGATTAGTGCTGGGCAGCGGCCCGCATCAAACCAGTACGATTCACTTTGACGGCGGCGTCATGCAGGTCTGGGGACGCATCGGCCGCCATCCCGGCGAGGCGCTGGGCACGCACGTGGAGCTGTCGTTCCAGCAGCTGGATCTCGATCGGCTCGTCCACGATATAGATCCCGCCGCCAGCAAGATGCCCGGCAAGCTCGCGGGCAATCTCACATTGCTTTATGCGACGTCGCCCGTCGTCACCGCCCCCGCAAGCCACGCCTGGCCCGTGCAGATTCCCGCCACACAAATGGCGACCCCCGCGACGCAGCCGGCGCTGGCAACACTTTTGGATCCCCTCTATGCCGACGGCGAAGTCCGTCTGCGGCAATCCAACCTCACCGGTTACGGGCCGATCGGCGCCATGTACGATCTCATGCACCTGGGGAAAAACAGCGGCATCCCCACCGGCACCGGCAACGTCGGCCTGCACCTTGAGCGCGGCACGCTCTCCATCACCCACCTGCGCTACTTTGATCGCGGCAAGGAAATCCGCGCCGTCGCCACCGCAAATCAAATTTGGAATTTCCCCAATTCCCCAATCAGCGGATCAATGGTCGGCACCGCCCAGCCGCTGGCCAACACCAAGCTCCCCCTGCTGGCCGACATCGATTCAATCTTAACTGCTGTACAAAAAACCGTCGTCCAAAGCATCACCCTCTACGGCACAGTCCACGAGCCCAAATGGCGCGCGATCGTCTTCGGAGACATCGGGGGAGAGCTGCAACGGATGATCGTGGGAGATGTCCGATCGGGCGCGGAAGGGGTGGGAGAGTAAAACGGGTTCAGGGTTCAGGGTTCAGGAATCGGGGTTCAGGAATCGGGGTTGAAGGTTATGGGAGCGGGATCAGGATTCAGGTGTCGGGGTTTGCGCTTCAGGGTTTGGGGGCCAGCGCCGATCGGACGTCGTGAGACTTCGTTCGAGCGTCTTCTCGAGTCCGTTCAGCATTCGAACGCCTTCCAGGTAGCGCTCCCGAAACGCGCGGTAGATCGCTTCATCGATATAGTCTTTGAGGCGCGCGATGTACAAGTGGTGGATGGTCTCCATCGCTTCCGTACGGGCGCGGTTTACGCCTTCGATCTTGTTGCGAATATGACGATCACTGTGCTTCTCCGCGAGGTTTGCGGGGGAGCTATTAGACGATCGTCGAACCTGAGATGCCAACTCGTATCGCTCCTCCGAGGGCCACTGATGGGTCAAGTCGCAGACCTCGATATGCAATGCGCAAAGTCGCTGATACACATCAAGATCCTCAACCCTCAAATAGCCCATAAGCGTCTCCATAGGGAAGGGTTCAGGGTTCAGGGTTCAGGGTTCGGGGTTCAGGATTGGAGTTCGCGAAAGAGCCTTTGAGCATCGGTAAGACTCGCGCGATACTCGAAAGGCCTCATATTTGCTACACGCGCGACCTCTTTCCTGAACCCTGAACCCTGAACCCTGAACCCTGAACCCTGAACCCTGAACCCTGAACCCTGAACCCTGAACCCTGAACCCTGAACCCTCACGCGCGCGGCGCCAACTCAACCGTCTTTACACGAATAATATTCGGGCTCGCCCGCAGCTTCTCCATCAGTGCTGCAGTGGGAACGCTATCAGCCTTTACTACCATCAGCGCGGTCGCGGTTTTGTCTGCGTGAATCTCTCGGCTGATAACCATGTCCGCGATGTTCACGCCTGCGGATCCGAAGCTGGTGCCTACGGAGCCGATGACGCCGGGTTGATCTTTGTTGAGGATCAGCACCATGTGCCCTTCGGGCACCATGTCCATCGCGAAGTTATCGACGCGTAAGAGGCGCGGGAGACCGTCGGCATACACAGTGCCGAGGATGCGATGCGATTCGCCGTTGGGGCTTTCGACGCGGACGCCAACGATGTCGCCGATCAGGCCTGCCGGGGGCGAGGGCTCATGAATCTGCGCAAGTTCGATGCCGCGGCTCTTGGCCAGATGCTCCACATTGATCACATTCACCGGCGGCGCCAGGTGCGGCTTCAGCAGCTCCACCGT
Organism: Humisphaera sp.; assembly: GCA_036276235.1. Lineage (GTDB taxonomy): Bacteria > Planctomycetota > Phycisphaerae > Tepidisphaerales > Tepidisphaeraceae > JANWHF01. The sequence goes on from DATBDZ010000309.1 coordinate 6,672, forward strand.
CGCCAGACGCAGCAGCGTCTCCATCAGCTTGGGAGCGCGCTGGCCGCTGGCGCGGAGCGTGATCGTCTTGTAGCCGCCTTCGGTCAGGCCCGCGAGCACCGCGCCGATGCGGCGCGCCAGATCAGCAAACGGCTGCTCATCGGGCGGCAGATCGAGCTTCAGTTTGCCCGCGTTCACCGCGCCGCGAATCTCGCCGTTCTTGAGATACGCCACGACCGATTTGCACGCCTCGACGCTCACCGCCGTCTGCGCTTCATCGGTGCTGGCACCCAGGTGCGGCGTCAGCACGGCGTTCTCCACGCCAAACAGCGGATGATCCTTCGCCGGCGGCTCGGTCGCGAAGACGTCGATCGCCGCCCCGGCGATCTTCTTTTCCTTCAGCGCCTCGGCCAGCGCGATCTCATCCACCACTTCGCCGCGGGCGTCGTTGACCACCAGCAGATTCGGGCGGCACTTCCCGAATAGCCGCTCGCGATTGAGCAGATGCTTGGTCCCTTCGCCGCCGGGAACGTGAAAACTGATCACGTCGATCTGCGAGAGGAACTCATCAAAATCGCGGATCAACTTCACGCGGCCCTCAAGCGCCGTCGGCTGGCTGTAAAACGGATCGAACCCCAGAACATTCATCTCCATCGCAATCGCGCGGCTGGCGACGGTTCTGCCAATGCGTCCGAGTCCCACCACGCCCAATGTCTTGCCGGCAAGCTGCGTTCCCTGATAGTTGTTGCGTTTCCATTGCCCCGAGCGCACATGCGCATCAGCCGCCGGTATCTTGCGGGCGAGGCTCATCATCAACGCCAGCGCATGCTCGGCGGTGGAGAGTGTCGAAGCCTCGGCGGTATTGAGAACCAGAATGCCCTTGGCGGTCGCAGCCGGCAGATCGATATTATCGACGCCGACGCCCGCGCGGGCGATGACTTTCATGTTCCCCGGATTTTCCAGAACCGCCGCCGTCACCTTCGCCCCCGACCGCACGACCAACCCGTCGTAACCGCCAATCTTGGCGGCCAGTTCCTTTGGATCGATCACATCGAACGGCATCCCCGATTGCTTGAGATAATCCAGCCCCTCGGTTGCCAGCTTGTCCGCGACAAGTACGCGCATCGCCATAACGACCTCACAGTAAGAATTATCGCCGGCGGCCCGGTCTCACAGTTGTAGCCGGCCCCGGCTTTGAGGGGGGAATGGTAGGGGAAGAGGTTGCCGCTTGCCAGTTAGGGAAGACGGGGAAAGAGAGGATTCGAAGTGCTCTGCTCGCTGGGTTCTCCTGAATGGTCGAGTGGGAGATTTCGCAGATGTAGGGCAATCTGGCGCGCAGCGAGTCGGTCCATCGCATCTACGTTCCCCGCAATGATGCTGCAATCGAGCTTTGCCAGATTCTGGCGTGAAAGTGGTGCCACCTAATTCAGACGCATCAATGGTGCTGCGGTAAATCAATGGCCAATGACGATTAATACATTGTTTGACCGATGTTGACACCGTAGAATTGAGAGTTTATGGCTCAAATGATCGGCCACGGTGTATATGCACTTAGTGAGGCGGCCCGCTACGCTGGCCTGCCGGTGGGGACTGTCCGCTCTTGGTTTAAGCCGCGCTCCGACCACAGAGGGCAAGGACCGCTTTTCCGTTCCGACTATGGCCCGATTGAAGACGACTATGCAATCAGCTTTCTCAATCTGATTGAGGCTTACGTGGCCCGTTTTTTCCGAAAAGAGGGTGTTAAAGCGCCGATCCTACGCCGCGCGCACGAGGTCTTGCAAACTGAACTGGATACCGTTCATCCGTTTGCGCATTCGGCATTGCGAACGGACGGTAAGCGGATTATTCGTCAAAAAGGCGATGCTGAGTTAGTGGACGTTATTTCCAGGCAGCATTTTTTTGGGCAAATGAAGTTGAGCCGCATCGCTTACAGTCCAACCTCCCGGTTGGCGCAATCCTGGGCGATCAGTGATGGCGTTGTAATCGATCCAACCCTCAGTTTTGGCAAGCCGGTCGTAGAGCGCACTGGAGTAACTACCTTCGTTCTGGCAAATCAGTACAAGGCCAATCGTGGGGATGCAGCCCTGGTGGCAAGGCTTTTCAGCATCAAAGACGCCGACGTGTTAAACGCCGTGAAATTTGAAGCTGGTCTGAGCCGCCTACCAAAAGCTGCGTGATATTCTTCACTGACGAAAATTTCCCGCACAAAGCCAATGCGCTATTACGGGCATTCGATCAGGTGAACGAGATTCGTGCGTTTTTAGACCATTTCCGCGCGGCCACGCCAGATATTGAGTGGTTACGCGACGTGGGCAAATGGCAACCCAAGCCGCACATCGTCTGCGGGGACGGCAGGATACTGAGAAATAAAGTTGAAAGGGCTGCACTTCGCGATAGCGGATGCAACTTCATCCACTTGGCAGCGGGATGGACAAATACACCGTGGACGCCATATTGCCAGAAACTTATCAAGTACTGGCCAGACGTTATAGCTCTGGCAGCTCAAACTAATCGGCAAGCTGTAATTGAGCTAACGATCAACGGGAAGCTACTGCGAAAGCCGCTGCCCGGCTAACGGAGTCGCCCAATGAAAGATTCAAGCCGTTCGCAGAAGCTCGAGGATATAGCGGACACCAAGGCCGCGCGCCGTGCACTTGCTGCGATCAAGTCCGGGAAAAGTACGCCGATTCTTTGGGAGAAAGCCAAGGCGGAATTACGCGCCCTTCGACCGCGCCGGACTACCAAGCGATAAACCCCGCATCACTTCCCCGTCACCTCCACCCGCCACTTCCCCTCCTCAACTTCTTCCAGCGCAATCGTGACCGCCAAAAACATCTCGATCACCCGCGCATTGGTCCTCGTGTGCTCGGTCGGCGGTTGCGTGAGAAACGATCCGCCACCGGCCAGGGCCAGGGGGACCAGCAACTGATCGGCCAGGTGCGGGCCGACGGGGACTTCGGCGGCAAGGTAGTCGCGCGCTTCGGCGATCGCCTGCTCGGCGACGGCCTCGGCACTCACTCCCTTCATGCCGAAGCCGGCGAAGACCTCGGTCACATGCTCGCTTTCGATCCGGATCGTCAGCAGGTTGCCCGGGCCCCACTCATCGGGAAGCTGGCGGATCTGCATCTGCTCGTCCGGCCACGCCAGCGCCTTTTGCACGCGCTCCAACTCGCGCTTGGCGATCGCGCCAGGAAGAGCCGCGACAACCGCACGAGCCATCTGATTCCTGATCTCTCCGCGTTGCGGCAAATGCAGCGGCGACAGCTTCTCGCACGGCTCGATCGTCACCGAAAACCGCCCGCCGCCCGCGGGATAAAATCCCGCCCGCTCCAGCTTCACCGCAACGCGCGGCCCCATCCGATTCACCAGCGGCACAAACGCATGCGCCAGAAAATCGATCGGCGGCGCATGCGGATTATGCGTGCCGCCCTCCAATATCAGCGCCGACGGCGCGCCGGCACACAGCAGCGCCGGCAACACCGTCTGCAACACCAGCGTGGTGCTCCCCGCCGACCCGACGGAGAATTTGTATTCGCCGGCCGCAATCTTCCCCGGCGAAAACGCCAACTCCCGCGACCCGATCGCCGCGCCTTCGGCGTCGGCTCCGCAAACAGAAGTCGCCGCATTGACGGCAGTCAAATGCTGCCGCAACAACCCCGGCTTCTCCCTGCCGGCACGAATCTTCTCAATGCGAAATGGCTTGCCGGTCACCATTGACAGACCGAGAGCCGTGCGAAGGATCTGGCCGCCACCTTCGCCGAAGGAGCCGTCGATGAGGATGGGGGTGGGCATGATCGGATGATAGGTTTACAGGTTCGCGGAGAGGAGAGGCGGATCGATGGTTGCGCCGTTCCTCGGAGTATCGGATTGCCTTTCAACGTGGCACGGGTTTTTAACCCGTGCGTGCGATATCCGGATAAGAATATCTATTGAAAACAACAGTTCCTGTAAGTCCCGCGCCGCAAGCACGGGTTGAAAACCCGTGCCACGTGAAAGGTCTCACCCTATCGGTCGCGCCACTACGTGTCGGATCTCATCGATATCACACGCTCGACGTCTTCCATCGCTTCCTTGGCGTCGTCGTAGTAGGGATCGATCTCCAGCGCGCGCTTAAAGCACTCCAGGGCTTCCGGATAGCGCTCCACCGCTCGAAGCACCAATCCGAGATTATGGTGAGCCTCGTCGATGCAGCCATCCGAGCACTGCGTCGCGCGACGATGCATTGCTTCGGCCTCGGCGAACTCGCCAAGGCGCGCGAGCATCCCGCCACAGTAGATATATGCATGTGCATCGTCCGGCTTGTATTCAATGGCGCGATCAAAGCATTGTCGTGCCGTCGCAAAATCCCCTTTGCGGCGGAACAACTGACCCAGATCGGTCATCACGAAATAATGGCCCTGTGTCTTCAGACTGAGCGCTTTGCGTAATGCCGCTTCGGCCTCATCGAATCGGGAGATATCGGTCAGTTCAAATCCCAGACTGTGCCAGGCGGTTCCAAACTCGGGGAATTCCTCTAAAAAGCGGCGCAACAACTGAAGTCGAGTCGCCGGTGTGTCCGGCGAGGAACGAATCTGCTCCCATCGTTCGCTCACGCTGTCGCTCATGATGCGGCATTGTAGCACCCGTCTCCTTCAGACATGGGCGGGACGCTTCACAGTTAGGTGCGCCGCGCTCGCACAGAATCCAGAATCGCAATGCCATTCGACAAAAAAGCCTGCGTCTTCGCGTCATCCGACGCGAAGAAGGCATCTTCCAGCAGTGCTAACGGCCCGCTGCTCATCAGGAATTCACGGATCGTTTCAACTGTTGCCCGATCGACACCCTCGTCTCCCCAAACCTGATTCCAGCCGGGTGGGAAGTCCGGATCACCGCCCTCCCACATCGCGTTGATAAGCTCGGCGAGCAAAATTGCGGAGCGGCGGCCGGGCGCTGCCAGCCAATGATTGAACAACGGTTGGAGCGGCGCGCCGCTGAATGCAACGACCTTCAGGCGATCCACGACTTCACTGTTTGCTCGAAGTACCGGTCGATCCGTGCAGCTCTGCGCCACCCACGCGTAGAAGAAAGACTCTACCGCCGCTACTTTCTCGGGCGGCCACTCCCGCCAGCGGCATTGGTTCATGTCGCTGACAAACATTTCTGGTTCGACTTGGTTGTAATTACCCTTTGCAAAGTCCTCAAATACACGCGGCAGAAAATATTGGACTGTTTCGGATCGTTCCCCGTCGAAACAGAGTGAGTGCCACACCAAGTCCAAATAGTCGGGCACTTCCAGTTCGCGCACGGTGACGCGCTCAGGCAGATCGAGCTTGGCGTCTGGAAAGCCAATGTCGGCCCAAGGGCGCCTGCCACGGCGCTTTCGCGCGAAAAGTGAATAAAGTACTTCGATCATCTTCGGAAGATCGAGGAGCGATTCGGGCAATGGCGCGTTCATTGAGTTTGCCTCAATCATCCGCTTCCCCGCCATCCTTAATCACAAACCGCGCCTTGAGCTTCGCAACTTGCGTCGCGAGCCCGGCGAGTTCCACCGATCGTAACACCTCGGCGAAATCCTTGTACGCATCGGGCGCTTCATCCTTCGGGTATTGCCGGCAATTGCTGAGGATGTCGCATTCATCCAGCTCCTGATCGATGGTTGATTGATCGAGCGTGCGGATGGCCTGTTTGCGGCCCATGCGGCGGCCGGCGCCGTGGTTGACGCTGTAGCAGCTTTTTGCTGCGCCTTCGGATGCCACCATCACCGCCGACCCTTCGCGCGGGTTGCCGGGGAGGAGGATCGGGTGGCCGGTCTGCTCGAAAGGCGTGCCTTTGAGCGCGTGATGGCCGCCGGGGATGGCGCGGGTTGCGCCCTTGCGATGAACCCATGCGAGCTGGTCGTTGACCACTTCACGCCGCGCGATGTTGTGGCTGATGAAGTAGACGAGCCTTCCCTTCGTGCCGGGGAGAACTTCCTCAAATGCTTCGAGCACCAGCGCGTTGATGAGCATGTGATTGACGGTGGCGAAGTTGGCTCCCAGGGCCATGTCGTCCAGGTACGCGTTGGCGTGATCGGTGCCGAGCGGCGCGTAGACCAGCTCGCGATCGTCGCCGGGCAGCGGAATGCTCCAGGTGCAAAAGTGTTCCTGCAGCGCGCGGAACTGGCCAGAGGCCAGCTTGTGGCCCAGGCCGCGCGAGCCGCAATGTGAGAGAAACGCGACGCATCCATCGCGCAAGCCGAAGGTATTCGCGGTTGCGCGCGCGGAATCGTTATCCGCGATCAAGACGACTTCGCATTCGCCAAAATGATTTCCGCCGCCGTAGCTTCCGAGCTGGCGGATTTTGTCGTCGAAATCGCCCAGGGCCTGCGCGTGCAGCAGCCGATCGAGGCGCAGCGCCAGCGCATCGATGGTGTCATCATGGCCGACATGCGAAGAGTCTTCGCAGCGCGACGCCCACTCAGGGGGAATGCCCAGGGCAGCGCAGACTTCGGCGCTCGCGCCTTGCGTAACCGCCTTGATGCCCAGCTCGCGGCCGACCTTGCGGCTCTTCTTTGCCGACCGCTGTCCGCGTCCGGCCCCGGTCGGCAGACGCTGGCCGATCGCGTCGATCAGCGCGCGGCGGACCTGCCGATCGCGCACGGCATCCGCCGGCAGATCAAGCTGCAAAAGGCTCATCGAACATTTGATATCAACGCCGACCGGCCCGGGATAAATATGCGTCGGCGAAACCATCACGCATCCCACCGGCGCGCCATAGCCGGCATGCGCGTCGGGGTTGAGCACCAGATCGCTCACGCCCGGCGCGCTGCGCGAGTTGATCGCCTGCTGAAGACATTTGGAATCAAAGCCGGCGCGAATGGAATCGGTGCCGATCACGGTGATCGGCGGGCGGTTCTTCACCGGAAGAATCCCGACGGCAGTATCCGTCGGGATGATCGCGGGCTTGATGGATTCGGTAATTAATGCGGTCATTGTGTTCTCACTTGGCTCGATGATTCACGAGCATGCTCTTTCGCGGACACGGTTGCATGGCGGAATCCAAGGGTGCCACAGGTCGAGGTACTCCGAATCGTCACGCGGCTGCGCCGGCCACCGACAGACGAAGACGGCGGGCAGTGCCCGCCCTACGGGCGAATGCGGCGCGTAGGGCGGGCACTGCCCGCCGCCTTTTCGGAACAGACCGGTGCTTTCGACCCCGAAGACACAGGTCTGCGAGTACGCCGACCTGTGGCACCCGAATTGGACGCTCCACTCAAAAAAATCCGGCGACAAAGTTTTGGAGAAACGGATCCCGGTGCTCTGCCGCTGAGCTACGCCTAGTGGGCGGCGGGACTCGAACCCGCGGCCGCCGGGGTTAATGTAGTTCCTCCGGCATTCGCCGGATTTCCGTAGGGGCGAACCTTGTGTTCGCCCGTGTGATTCGCGCGACCGGCGAAGGGCGAACACAAGGTTCGCCCCTACGACGCGCCTGTTCCCGTAGGGGTGAACCTCGTGTTCACCCATGTTGTTCGCGGCCGGCCCAGGGCGAACACGAGGTTCGCCCCTACGGCCGTCGGTTTTCAAAAGGCATGACGACAAGGTCTTTGATGAAACACGACCGCGCTCTGCCGCTGAGCTACGCCTTGCGGCGGTGGGATTCGAACCCACGACCTCGGGCTCCTAAAGCATGTAGTTCCATCAGCATTCGTCACACCACGTCTGCGTCGTCAAATCGGTGTCGGAATTCCAAGTGTTCGGCAATCTTCCATCACGGCATCGAGGGAGCCGGGCGCGATTTTCACGCATCGACTCAGGAACCTTCGCATCGCGTCGCGAACCCGGCGGCGAGCTCGGGAAAGATCGCCTGCGTTGCTGCTTTGGGCGGTGATCGGATCATTCGACCAGTCGATCAAATTCGGTTCCCGATGTGCCATCGATGCCTCCGACATTCGTTCAAATCGCTGCTGATATCCGTTGATCACTTCAAGCACATGAATCGCCTCGGCGACCCAGAACTCACGATTGGCCGCATACCCGGCGAAGGCGGTTTCATGTCCGCCACAGGCGGTCGATACAACCTTGATCAGCGAATCGGCGAGGTCGTCGATGTAGGACATTTGTGGCCTCCGTATTCACAAGCAGGTCGATCGGTTCTTACGCCGAGCCCCCTCCCCAACCCTCCCCCGGAGTACCGGGGGAGGGAGAAGACGGATCGCCGCATCGCTTATCTAAAGAGCACGGCGACAAAATCGGAGAAACGACTGGCCTTGCGGCCATCGCCATCGTGCTGCCGTTGCACCACCGCCGGGCTGGCCCGGCGGGCGGGAGTCGAACCCGCGTCTGCGGCGTCCATGTAGTTCCTTCCAGCATTCGCCTTGCTCAATCGGAGTGGCTGGATTCGAACCAGCGACTTCCTGCGCCCGAGGCAGGCGCGCTACCAAGCTGCGCTACACTCCGTTGCGTTGCGTCCGCCTTGGAGAATGAGAACTTTTCTTGTGGCACGGGTTTTCAACCCGTGTGAGCGGCGCGAGAACAGGCAGAATCGTTGTTGTCCGCGCACCTGTTCGTTCGAGCATTGCACACACGGGTTACAAACCCGTGCCACGGCGAAAGGTTCTCAAGCTCCTTGCTGACCCTACAGATCTCCGTTCACACGGCGGCGACAATTGTTGGCCGGAGTTCCTTGATTGCATTGCTGCCACCAAGGCGCAGGTATCGAGCCCGCTCGGGCTTTCGCCCTTCACCATGTACTCCAAAGCCGGCATTCGCCGCCGTTTCGGCTTTCGTAGGGTGCGCTTTAGCGCACGCGGAACGTTTCGACCGCGGGTAGCCCACCGCGTGCGCTAAAGCGCACCCTACGCAATATTTTGAAATCACTTCTAACAAGCATCCACGCCGACAAGGAATTCGAAGGAGACTGGACATGAGTAAATGTAGTCCCCAGCGGCATTCGGAATGGATGTTCGATTCATCGCTGAGCGGGCAGCCGCGCCATTTGGCGCTCGCTGCCCCTCACCCTGCCCTCTCCCCCGAGTACGGGGGAGAGGGTTCAGGGGCCGACATTTCTCCTACAACTGCACTTTCTCGATCACCCCGACCCAGTGGTCGGTGTTTAATTCGCCGCGGGCGAATTGGGCGATTACTTCGAAGACGCTGTCGCTGAAGCCGCCGATGTTCATCACATCATCGCGGCCGGTGTCGGACGCCTGCGTCGTGCTGTACGGCTGCAGGTCGATGCACACCAGCTTCGCCCGCGGGTTGCGGGCCTTGAAGATCGACCACTGCTCCATCGTCGCGGTGCCGCGGCCGTGGGCCTTATCCACCCACGACTCGTTATCCGAGACGAAGACCACCAGCTCGCCAGTCGCCTTGCGGCGATTGAGGTAAGCCAGCGGCGCGGAGCAATTGGTGCCGCCCGCGGGGATTGCCGTCATCTTCGCGGCGTTGGTCATCACGCTGTCGCGCCCGTTGAGCGACAGGCCGCTCACCACATCCTCCTTGAACGGCATCGCCTCGGCGGAGCGGTTGGTCCGCAGGAAGCAGGCGGCAACCAGCGCCGCCACATCCACGCAGCGTACGGCGCTGGTAGCGCCCTTGCGCACGCCGGTGATCGGCGAGTGCATGGAGCCGGAGACGTCCGGGCAGACATACACCTGCCCGTCGATCGCCGGCACGTTGGCCGTCGCGATCTCCATCGCATCCTGCAACGCCTCGCGCACCATCGCCGGCACTTCGGTAACCACCTGCGTGAAGGCGACCATCAACTGGTACGGGAAGACCCGCGCCCGGGTGATGGCCTGCGGATCGCGCAGCCGGTCGGCGACGAGCCGCGCCATCTGCTGGCCCTCATCGAACACGCCATGCCGCGCGAAGGTGTTGAGATTCATCCGCGTCATCTGCCACGGCGCGTTGCGGGCGATCTGCTTCCAGTGCTGGCTCGAAAGCTCCAGGCTCGTGAGCATCTGGAACGGCACATCGGGCACCTCCGCCCGCTGGCCCGCCTTGAACGCTTCAAACTCCGCCACGATTTGCGGGAGCGCCTTCGCATCATGCGGACGGCCCAGCAAATATCCGTACAGCGCCGCCCGCGAAGCCGACGCCGGCTTGGGGTGAACCATCCGGAGCACATCCGCCAGGCTCGGATCGTTTCCAACCGACGCGCGGAAGATCTGCTCATCGGTGCGGCGTTCGAGCCACTGCTGCACGAGCCGCTTGGGCAACGTGCCCAGGCTCTTGCGCCCGACGGCGCCGGAGCGCATGATCTGCACGAAGTTGCGGAGCATGCGGCCATCGTCGATGACGCGGTCGAAGATCTCCGCCATCAATCCCGGCCCATAGACCGAGAGCGCGGCACAGAGCAACGCCGGCAGATCCTTCATGTGCCCCTTGCTTCGCGCATAGATCGCAACGCGAGCGATGAACTCCGGCTCAACCTGCGGGTGCGCGCAGAGGTTGAGCACCGTCTGCAACTGATCGCGCTCGCTGGCGTAATAGGTCGTGCTCAGGCAGCCGGTGGCGGCGTACTGCGCCAGCGCCGCCTTGGGCGAGAGCCGATACGCAACGCCGCCGGCTTCGTTCACGGCGTCGGCACGCGGGATGAGTTTTCCGATCATCGACTTAAAGAGCGTCTTGCTGGCCATGTTGGCTCCTTGCTTTGATACTGTTGGGGATGGTTCAAGCAGGAGCGGTGCCAGTGCTGAGATTCAGAAAACGGATTAAATTTAAGATCTGAAATTTCAGAGGGTTATGACAATTTATCAGCGAGGGGCGAGGCCGCAGACCCTCGAGGATTTGGGCCATTGTTCTATCCTATGAGATAAGATTGTAGAATGCAGTCTATGGCAGAAAAGCGGACAGTCGTCCTGGGTCTTCTCGGTCCGGTGCTCGATAACGGCAAAGGGCCCGATCGCTGGGAACGGTGGCGGCCGAGCGTTTCTGTTTGCCAGCAGGATGATCTTCTGGTTCATCGCTTCGACTTGCTCTTTGAGCCGAAGTTCACGGCGCTCTGCAAAACGATTTGCGAGGATATCACGGCGGTGAGCCCTGAGACGGCCGTGTGCGCCCACGAGATTCACTTTGAGGATCCGTGGGATTTTGAGGACGTCTATGGCCGCCTGCTGGATTTCATTCGCGGCTATCCTATCAAGCCGGATGAAGAGGAGTATCTGGTTCACATCACCACCGGCTCGCATGTGGCGCAGATTTGCTGGTTCTTGCTAGCCGAGTCGCGCTATCTGCCGGCCAAGCTGCTGCAGACCGCGCCGCCGGGGAAGAAGCCGCGCGATCTGGGCGCGTATTACATCGTCGATCTCGATCTATCGAAATACGATCGGCTGGCGTCGCGATTCAACCAGGAGGCGCGCGAGAGCACGGCGTTTCTCAAAAGCGGAATCGAAACGCGCAATCCGCAATTCAATCGGCTCATCGAGCAGATCGAGCAGGTGGCGCTGGGCTCAAAATCGCCGATCCTCCTGATGGGCCCCACCGGCGCCGGCAAATCTAAACTGGCGCGGCAAATCTACGAGCTGAAAAAACATCGCCGACAAATCGAAGGAAAGTTCGTCGAAGTGAACTGCGCCACCGTGCGCGGCGACGGCGCGATGAGCGCCCTCTTCGGCCATACGCGCGGCGCGTTTACCGGCGCAGTGGGCGAGCGCGCCGGACTGCTGCGCGCCGCGGACGGCGGACTGCTGTTCCTCGACGAAGTCGGCGAGTTGGGCCCCGACGAGCAGGCGATGCTCCTGCGCGCCATCGAAGAGCGGCGATTTCTGCCCGTCGGCTCCGACAAGGAAGTGAACAGCGATTTTCAGTTGATCGCCGGCACCAACTGCGATCTGAAGTCGGCGGTCAGCCGCGGGCGATTTCGAGAAGATCTTTTGGCGCGCATTAATCTGTGGACATTTGAACTGCCCGCCCTTCGCGATCGGCGCGAAGATATCGAGCCGAATCTCGATTATGAGCTGGACCAATTCGCCCGCAATAATGGCGTCAAAGTCACCATGAACAAAGAGGGGCGGCAGCGATTCCTGCAATTTGCGCTCGACGCACAGACAACCTGGACGGGAAACTTTCGCGACCTCAATGCCGCCGTTACCCGCATGGCCACGCTCTCGCGCGGCGGGCGGATCACCGTGGAAATCATCGAGCAGGAGATCAAGCGATTGCAGCAATTCTGGGAAGCGCCCGACGAGCCGTCGCTCCAGCAGAATCTGGAAGAGCTGTTGGAGGAAGCGTTGCTGGCGGCAATCGACCCATTCGATCGCGTGCAACTGGAGCATGTGGTGAGCGTCTGCCGCGCCAGTCGCTCGCTCTCGGAGGCGGGGCGGAAATTGTTCGCGGTTTCCCGGTCGAAGAAAGAAACGCCCAATGATGCGGATCGATTGCGGAAGTATCTTTTGCGGTTTGGGCTGGAGTGGGGGAAGGTTCGAAACGCAGATGGGTGAGTCTCCGGGAACCCTCGCCCGCGAGCTCCGGGAACCCTCTCCCCTGTACTCAGGGGAGAGGGCAGGGTGAGGGGACAGCGATCCACGAGATTGCGTTGGTTCGCAAGTCCAAGCGTTCGTCCCCTCACCCCAACCCTCTCCCCTGAGTACAGGGGAGAGAGAGTAAGCGTTTGGTGTTTTTTCCGGGTGCCACAGGTCGGCGTACTCGCAGACCTGTGCGTCTCGTGGACCAAAACGCACAGGTCTCGGAGTACCGCGACCTGTGGCACCCGTAGATCACTACCATGCGGCGAGGCGCGGGGGAATGCGGATGAATGCTCGGCCGGTTTACGCGGCATGCGGCCGATCTTCCGCGGCCTGAATCCTCGGCGTGCCGGACGACACCAATCGCAGGCTCGGTTCCTGATCGATCGTTTCCAGCAGCTTGCGGGTGATGCGATCGTTGATCTCTCCGGCGCGGCCGATTTCTACCGGATAGCGGACGACGAATTCCAAACCCGCCTCGACGAGGCGCATTCTTCCCTGCGGGCGCGGCGGGGAGAGTTGCACCTGCATCGACCGCTGCACGTTGGCGTATTGCCGCTCGATGTTTTGCTTGTATTCGTTGAAGACGGATTCCACCGCCTCCATCAGGCGCGACTCTGCGAGGCGGTAATCGCTGTCCGGCGAGAGCGTGAGCGCGACCTCATGCCACACGTAATCGGCGCCGGGAATTTGTTTGTAGAACGGCGCGTTCTGGAACAGGACAGAGTTGGAGAAGACGACGATGCGGCCGGTCGGATTCAGGTCGCGGCCGGAGCCGCCAAGCTCCATGAGATAGAGGCGAAGCAGGCCCGTTTCGATGACGTCGCCGGTGGTGCCGGAGATGGTGACGCGGTCGCCGACACGGACGCCGTAGCGGCCGATGAAGAAGAAGTACGCCGCGCCGGAGAGGATCACGCCCTGCAGTGCCACGGCGATGCCCGCCGTAATCAGCCCGGCGAAGGTCATCAGCGAGCTGAGTTCAGTGACGACGCCGCCGGCGATCACCAGCACGATGACGCAGCCGATGACGACGCGGCGGATCAGCAGCAGCTGCGCCCGATGGCGCGGCTCGGCGACGTATCGATACGTCGCTCGCTTCCAAAACGTCGAGATCAGCAATAGCGCAAATACTGTAATCCCAATCGCGCCGACGCGAATCAGAATCGATCGCAGCGCGTGCGTATATTGCTTGGAAAGCGCCGCTCGCCATTCGAGCAGCGCGGTCTTGGTCGCGTTGATTGCCATCCCCTGCCCGCCGAGCGGCACGCCGGCGCCGCCGAGCTGGGTGAAGCGCGTCGAGAGTCCTTCCAGTTCCGCGCGATCGGCGGCAAGCTTCGCGACATCATTCGACGGCTGCGTTGTCGAAAGCACATCGCCGCGGTGGATCGCGTTCACCAACTCCGTGCGAATCGGCTGGCGCAGTTTTTCATTGGCGGCACTGAGCTTGTCCGCCTTGCCGGCCAGATCCTTTAGCTCACTCATTCGATTGGAAAGAGTGAACATCTGGCTGATCAGCCCCAGGACGCCGATCGATTCCGGCCGCGCCGGCGCCGCCGCGGCACTGGCGTTCGCGGATTTGGCGGATGGGGCGTTGGCGGATTGCGCATCGGGAACAGAGCCTTCCAGCGCGTCGATCTTTTGCAGCAACGTATCGGAGCTGCCATCGGCCCCGCTCATGACGCCCATGAGATTCTGCACGACCTGCTGCCGCGCTTTGGCCAGATTCAGCTCGGCGGCGAGCTTGTCGCGCTGCGCGGTAAGCACGGTGGCGTCGGCGGGCCCGCTGTTAAGTTGTTGCGAAATCTTGTCCAGCTCCGCCTGGATTTGCGCGACCCGCTGATTGGCCGCTTGGGCAGCCTGCGTCAATTTGCTCGATTGATTGGCAGCCGGGCGCGTGGCGGCGCTTTGCTCGGTCAGCAGCCTGGCCTGGGCGCGGGCGTAGTCGAACGCAAGCCGCAGCGCCTGCCGCGCGTTTTGCTCGGCGGCATCGCGATACAAAAGCTCCTGCGAATCGAGCGCGGTCTGATCGAGCGTGGAGACCTGCCGATACCAATCAACAGTTTGATTGAGAAAACCAAGCAGCTCCTCCGCCGGCGAGGGCGGCGGCGGAGGCGCCCCAGCGCCTTGTGCGAGCGCATTAAATGCCATCACAGTGGAAATCCACAGCGATGCGACTAGATCCCATCGAGCTTTTAACATTCGTAAATCCTTGCCTGGGCTGCTTCAGAACCACATCACCCTGCAACTCGCGCGCCAGAGGAGGAGGATTCACCCTAATGATTCCGAAACCCGAATCCCCGAAATCCGAATGAATGTCGAATGACCAAATGCCCGAATTCCGAAATTGATGTCACGCGAAGGGACGAAGAAACAAAGCAATGCGCAAAAGCTCCTTCGTAACTTCGTTTCTTCGCGTGACATCTGGATTCGTCATTCGGATTTCGTCATTGATTCGCAATTCGGATTTCGGATTTCGGAATTTGAGCGCTCCTCCGTGGTGATCGATTTCTGCAATCACAACATAGGCTGCCAATTGAAGATGCAGCGCGTCGGCAGATCGGGTATCGTATTAATCCGCTCCGAAACAACCGCAGTACAATCCATCCGCCGGCTTTTTCCGTAACCTATGGCGGTATGATGGCATCAGATCAGGGAACTCGCGAAGGAGGTGCGACGGGCGGCTAAGGGATGTTGCACGCCGCCCTCAATCGGACGAAGCTGCAGATTGGATCAATTGCGTTCGAATAGGTTCACACGGAACTCAAACACGAAGGAACATGCCATGACGAAGAATACGAAGTTGATGATTGCTGCTGCCGCGATGACTGGATTGCTGGCCGGGTCGGCCGCCCGCTCGATGGCCTCGACGGCTGCGCTTCCCGCCGGCGCGCAGAGCGGCGCGAGTAAGATTTCGGTGAAGGTTTCGGTCGATTCCAAGGCCGGCGCCAAGGCGTTTGCCGCCGATGACAAGGACAAGGGCAAGCACGATTGCAAAGGCAAGAACGACTGCAAGGGCCAGGGCGGCTGCAAGAGCGGCGACAATGGCTGCAAGGGAAAGAATTCCTGCAAGGGCAAAGGCGGCTGCTCGACTAAGGGTGATGAGAAGAAGGATGATAAGAAGGCGATGTGAGGAATAGTTGCCAGTTGCCAGTTGCCAGTTGCCAGTTGCCAGTGAAGACAAAATGCGAAGAGGTCGCGGATTTGCATTCACTGGTAACTGACAACTGGCAACTGGCAACTTCTGAATTCACTGGCAACTGACAACTGGTAACTGGCAACTTTTTCTGTGGCAACTGACAACTTATGCCCCGCAATCGTTTCAACGGCTTTACTGATCTTGGCGTCGGAATCGGGCTTCGGATTCCGCATTATCGCCACATTCTTTCGCGCAAGCCGACCTGCGATTGGTTCGAGATCATCAGCGAAAACTACATGTGCGACGGCGGCCGCCCGCTCACCGTGCTCGATCAGATCCTCGAGCAATACAAGGTGGTGCAGCATGGCGTCAGCATGTATTTTGGCTCAACCGATCCGCTGAATCGCGAGCATCTGAAAAACCTCAAGCGGCTGGTGAAGCGCACCAACACGCCTTTCCTTTCCGATCATCTTTGCTGGGGCAGCGCCGATGGCACCTATAGCCACGATCTGCTTCCGATGCCGTACACGATGGCCGCGGCAAGGGTGACGGCGCAAAAGGTGAAGGCGGCGCAGGATTTTCTGGAACTGCCGATCTGCGTCGAAAACGTCAGCAGCTATGCCGAGTTTCATGCGTCAGAGATGACCGAGTGGGAATTCCTCAGTGAAGTGGTGGAGCGGGCCGATTGCGGCATCTTGCTGGATGTCAACAATATTTACGTTTCCAGCGTCAATCACAGCTTCGATCCGTACGACTATCTGAACAACGTGCCGCACGAGCGCGTGGGGCAGATTCATGTCGCCGGCCACAGCAAATACGAAAAGTACACGCTGGATACGCACGATCACGCGCCGCTGCCGACGGTGTGGAAGATGTACGGCCACGCGATCCGGCTCTGCGGGCCGACCAACACACTGCTGGAATGGGACGCGCATATCCCCAGCTTTGAGCAGGTGCATGGCGAAGCGATGAAAGCCAATCGGTTCATCGCGCAGGTGCTACAGGGGAGTTCGGAGAGGGCGAAGACGGCGGGCAGTGCCCGCCCTACGGTGGAGTGCAGCGCGTAGGGCGGGCACCGCCCGCCGGTTTTTCTTAGAACCCTCTCCCCTGTACTCAGGGGAGAGGGCAGGGTGAGGGGACTAACCGTTCGGTTTGCAAACCGCGCCATATCACCACTCGCTGT
>DATBDZ010000310.1:0-10277 GCA_036276235.1 Humisphaera sp.
ACGAGGCATGGAAGCTGTGTTACACCCTTCGGTGGTGTAACAGGGGCGATGAGGACATAAGTTTACTTATCATCATCGGTTGCGCGATGAGCATCGGCGCTGTGACACAGGCGCAGCTGTAACATTTGTATCATTCATTGCGCGATAATGCGAATCGAACCACGCGCTACGGCGCCATCGCCGCTTCAATGCAGGCATTTCCCGACGCGGCTGGCTAATTGCGAACACGTCATAGGCCTAAAGTCCCATTTTCTTCGGCCGGGATTTGTCAGACACTTTGGACGCGCGGCAGTGGGGGTTTCAAATTCCGCGCGCAATCGAACAGTCTCACAATTAAACGAGGAGCAAAATGGCGGACACGCAAATGCAGAACGACTGGACGAAGCCTGCGGCGGTGGCGATCCCCAAAGGGGGATACTTCAAGGACAAGGTCGAGCAGGGCCGCTACGGCCCGATCTTTCCGAAGACGCCTACTTGCTACGGCTTCTCGATCATCGCGAAGATCGTTCCGGGCAGTGAGGGCAAATTTTATGAATATGCGAGGAATATTGAAACCGCCGTGGCGGGCTCGCCGGATGTCCTGGCCGTGCTGAAGCTTCATTACCTGCGCTGGAATCTCTTTGAAATCAAAGGGGATACCTACTTTCAGTATATGGGCATCTTCGACACCGATTTCGACAAATACACCGAGGACGCCGTGGCGATCTTCTCTGCCACGGGGTTGCGTACCGTCTTTGAGAATCTCGAGGGATTTCCCAAAGACTGGCAGACCAATGCGCCGGCGTTCATCAAATTCGTGCGCGATCATCACCGCCCGTGCTTCCTGGAATACGCTGAATATCCGTACGTCAGCGCCGACGAGATCAAAAAAGCGCTGAAGCTCAAGGCGGGTTTTTCCGACATGCTCGACCAGATGCAGTGATCGGCCCACGACTTACCAGGAGTAGCTGACATGAATGCGACTGACCCGATGGTGGCGATCCGCCACTACATTGATGCGTTCAATAAGGGCGACGCGGAGCGGATGGCGGCCGTTTTCGCGGTTCCGGGCTCAATCCTTGACGGCATGGCACCGCATGTCTGGCACGGACCCACCGCCACGCAGGATTGGTACAAAGATGTGTTGACTGAAGGTAAACAGCATGGCGCATCCGGATATGTTGTGACCCTCGCTGAGCCGTTGCACAACAATGTTACTGGAGACAGCGCTTATGTCGTCGTTCCGGCGACCATGACGTTCAAGGTGCAGGGCGCGCAGGTTACGCAAAGCGGCGCGGTCTTTACCGTGGCGCTTCGTAAGGTCGGCGACGGGTGGCGCATCGCGGCCTGGGCATGGGCCAAAGGAACGCCACGGAAGCACGGCGCATAGTGCGCCGGCTATGGGTAACAGCGGTGCAGGCGTTCCAATGAATACCAGCGAAGAGACCACCCTCGAATTCGACGACATTCAGCACATCCTGCTGACTCGCGCGCCCGCGTTAACGGGCCGGTATGAATTCCTGTCATTTCGAGACACGGCCGGTGGACGCGCGTGGCTTTCGGAGACGCTGGAACTGGTGCAGTCCGTTCAGCAGGCACGCAGTTCAATCGGGAAAGACCGGCGTTGGGTGACGGTCGCCTTCACCTGGAATGGCCTGCGCGCGTTGGGGTTGGATGAAGCATCGCTGGCTACGTTTCCCGAGGAGTTCAAGCAGGGCATGGTAGCCCGCGCCCAAATGCTCGGCGACACCGGCGCCAATCATCCGGATCACTGGGTCGGCGGTCTTGCCAGTCCGGAGCTTCATGCGATCGTCATCCTCTTTGCCCGCGATGCGGCGGAGCGTGAGCGATGTGGCGCGGAACATCAGAAACTTGTCGCCAGGTGCGGTGGCGTGAAATTGCTTTCGGCGCTGGATCTGGAAGCCGTTCCCCCGTTCGACCATGCGCACGATCATTTCGGCTATCGTGATCGGCTTTCGCAGCCGGTGATTGCCGGCTCGGGCGAGGAGCCGACGCCGGGGTCGGGCGCGCCTCTGAAAGCCGGCGAGTTTATTCTGGGATATCCCGATGAATCCGGCCCCGGTCCGGCGTTGCCACAGCCGCAAGTGCTCTCGCGCAACGGCAGCTTCATGGCCTATCGGCGGTTGGAGGAGCACGTCGGTGCATTTCGCGATTTTCTCGCGCAGCACGGCCAAACGCCGCAAGAGCGGGAACTCATCGCCGCCAAGTTGATGGGTCGATGGCGAAGCGGCGCTCCGCTGGTTCTGGCTCCGGACAAGGATGACCCGGCGCTGGGCGCCGATCCGCAGCGAAACAACAATTTCGATTACGCGAAGATGGACCCAAAGGGTTATCACGTCCCGCTGGGCGCGCACATCAGACGGATGAATCCGCGCGATACAGCCGCGAACATGAACCGCCGACGCATGATCCGGCGCGGGGCGACCTATGGCCCGGCGCTGCCGGAAGGCGCGCCGGAGGATGGCCAGGAGCGCGGCATCGCCGCGTTTGTGATCTGTGGGAGTCTCATTCGGCAATTCGAATTCGCTCAAAATGTGTGGGTCAACGACAAAGCCTTCCACGAGCTGGAAAACGAGCGCGACCCGATCATCGGCAACCAGGACGGCACCCTGGAATTCAAGATTCCCAAGCGGCCGATCCGCAAGAAGATCACGGGCCTGCCTGCCTTCACCACCGTGAGGGGTGGCGCGTATTTCTTTCTCCCCGGCCTCAAGGCATTGCGCCACCTGGCCAGCCTCGGCGAAAACCGCACGTAAATAAAAAGGACGTTCAATATGAGCAATGTCATTCGGCTCGGGCGAACGTACAACCAGGACCATGTCGCGCGGAAATACACGCCGGGCAAACGCAGATTGAGCATCTACTGGACCTGGAGCTATCCATGGGAATCAAACCGTGATATCGCGGACATGGATAACCGGTTCTCGACCATGACCGAAGTGCGGCGTGTGGCGTGGCCAGCCTATGAGACGCCGGAGTGGCGCGCGGCCCAGTTTCTTCAGGGAATCGCCGGAACTTTGGAGCTGTTTCACCGCTCCACGCTTGCCTTTCAGGATCTTGCGGCGGAGGTGACCGGCAATGCGGTAGCCGTATATCAGCGCATCGATCAGGCAGGATTTAAGCTGGAAATTGACGATCGTATCCTGGCGGATACGGACACGCTGTTGGTGTTTGGCCTGGATCATCTCGTCTCCGAGCAGGAAGCCGCGCCGGCGGAGGTGGAGGCGATCCGTGAATGGCTCAAGCGCGAAGATACCTGTCTTCTGTTGGCGCCCCATCACGATGTGGGACTCACCGAGGATTTCAAGCAGCGACAGATGGAATATGCGCACCATGGCGATCCGCTTGTGCCGCGCCAGCAGCGTTTTAGCCAATACACTCGATCGCTGATGAAGGCGCTGGACGTTCCGGTGATGAACCAATACGGGCTGCGTCCGGCACTGGTGCCTGGCACGCGCGACATCGCGCCGCTGACGACTTACCGCGATGTAGACAAACTCGGGTTGTTCAACAACGTCCCGACGCTCAATTTCCATCCCCATCTCCCGCACTATGCGCTGACCACGGATGATGCGAAGAGTGCGGTGCTGCTGGCGCGTCAGCCGGTGGACATGGCCAGACCGCATCCGTTCACCGAGGCCGGCAACAAGGAGCTCAACGCGTTTGTCTGGATGCCGCCCAGCGGCAAACGAGCCGCGAATATCGTGCTGGTGGATTCGACAAACTTCACCACGCTCTTCGGCGGAACCGATAGCTTGAAACACTTCTGGAAGAATCTAGCGTCGATGTAATCGAGACAAGAGAGGACCGGGTGCATTGCGGCGCAATAGACAAGCCGAGTCTTCCGATTGTCGTTTCCGGCGTGCACTTGCGTTGCTCATGCTGGCTGTAGCCGTGAGTTCATCGGGCGTTCGCGCAGATGGGCCGGCGGCCCCGCCCGCGTCCCCCGCTCCCGATGCACCTACGTTCGCCACCTCGAAGCTGACGGGAAATTGGTGGGGGGCGCGCGATACGCTCGCGTCCAAGGGTGTCGAGCTGGATGTCAGCCTCACCCAGTTTTATCAAGGCGTCACGCGCGGCGGCATTGACACGGGCTTTGACTACGGCGGCAAGCTCGATTCCTACTTACGGTTTGATGGAAGTAAAGCCGGCCTCGTGCCAGGGCTTTCCATCACGGCTCATCTCGAGACCAGATACGGCCAGGACATCAACAACGACGACGGCATGCTCGCTTTCGGAAATTTCAACATGGCGTTTCCCACGGCGAACGAATCCGCCACGGGACTCACCGCCCTGAAGTTGACGCAAACGTTCGGCGACCACTTCATGCTCATCGCCGGCAAGATCAACACGCTGGATGACTTCCGGCTGAACTTCACCGGTTTTAACGGGCTTGAGCGCTTCATGAACAGCGCGATGGTAGCCAACATCATCAATGCGAGGACGATCCCATATTCGACGTATGGCGGGGGATTCAGCGTGTTTTCAAATGAGGGCCCACAATTTTTGTTCCTCGCTCGCGACCCCGACAATCATCCGACGACCGCTGATTTGGACAAACTCTTCGCACGTGGCGTCGTTCTAAGCGCGTCACTACGAATGCCGGTAACTCCGATGGGGCTGCGCGGGACTCAGGTCATCGGTGGAAACTGGAGCAGCCGCGACTACACGTCGCTCGAGCCCACGGCGTGGACAAATCCTCCCGGCCAGGGAACGCCCGCGCCGCAGGAATCAGGCTCCTGGGCACTTTACTACAACTTCGATCAGTACCTTTGGATCAGCTCATCAAATGCGGACAGGAACGTCGGTATTTTTGGAATGTTTGGGTTATCCGATGGCAATCCAAACTTCGTGCGTTGGAATGCAACAGTGGGCGTGGGCGGGAGTGGTCTGATCCCCGGCCGAAAATATGACACGTGCGGCCTGGGGTATTTTTACCTGGGCTTGTCCGAACAATTCAAGGATTTACTGGCAGGTCCGACCGCGCCACCAGGGGTGGCGCAGCGCGATGAGCAAGGCGTTGAGTTGTATTACAACGTCGCCATCGCTCCCTGGTGTCACCTGACCGCGGACCTGCAAGTCGTCGAGCCGAGCACGCGGGCCACGGATATGACCGTATTGGCCGGTGCCCGGCTCAAGATTGATTTTTGATGGTGCACCCTATGGAAATCCTGCAAAAGATCGTTCCTGTCGCGATGCTTGTCTTTGTTCTCTCCAGCATGCTGGCCATGGGGCTGGGCCTCACGCTGGCACAGGTCATCGCGCCGCTGCGCAATGTGCGTCTGGTGTCGATGTCGCTGCTGGCGAATTTTGTGTTGATGCCGCTGACGGCCTTTGGGCTTGGCAAATTGCTGCGGCTGGATGAGCCGCTCGCGGTGGGCCTGCTGCTGCTGGGCACCGCCGCGGGCGCGCCGTTCTTGCCGAAGCTGGCGCAGATCGCCAAGGGCAATCTGGCGTTTGCGGTGGGCCTGATGGTGCTGCTGATGGTCATCACCGTCGGCTATCTGCCGCTGGTGTTGCCGGTATTTTTACCGGGAGTATCGGTTAATCCAGCCAAGATCGCCCGGTCCCTGTGCCTGCTCATGTTGCTTCCGCTGGCCGTGGCACTGGTTGTGAAAGCAAAGGTTCCAGCTTTCGCCGGGCGAGCCAAACCGCCGCTCGACAAGACCTCAAGCCTGAGCCTCATCGTATTAATCTTGCTGCTCTGCATTGTGAACTTTAGCAGCGTTCTTTCAGTATTCGGCACGCGCGGCATTCTGTCCGCCCTCCTCTTTGTAGCGGCAGGTTACGCCTTCGGATGGCTCCTCGGCGGGCCGACCCAGGACACGCGCCCTGTGCTGGGCTTAGGCACCGCACAGCGCAACATCGCCGCCGCGCTGGTGGTAGCCAGCCAGAGTTTCACCGATCCAAAGGTGGTCGTGATGGTGGTGGTCGTCGCGATTGTCGGCCTGCTGATCCTCATGCCGCTGTCGAGGATGCTGAGCAAGGGGAACAGGGCGGTTGAGAAAACGGACGAGATCGCACTTGTCCCATAATCCCACCGTTGCACGACATTCCAGAAACGGAATAAGCCTCGGAATCTCCGAGGCTTATCAGCAAGCGGGCGAAGGGGGTCGAACCCTCGACATTCACGTTGGCAACGTGACGCTCTACCACTGAGCTACGCCCGCGTTATCGCGGCGAAATACTAGTACGGTTATCGGCTCATTGCAAGCGGGGCTGAAATTCGGGTTGCTGTGCGAGGAGGGTTCAGGGTTCGGGGTTCAGGGTTCAGGCTTTTGCAACTGAGCTGAAATTCGATTGCTGCCTCGTCTGCTGTCTTGTCACCTGCTCCACTGAGCAAACGCCTCTTCCGCTAAAAGATCCTTGGCCAACCGGTCATACCCTTGCGTCAGCGGATGGCTTGTGTCGGCGTACATTGGGCTTGGGAGAGTGGGCGGGAGGATCGTTGCAACACCTTGGGCGCGGAGCCATGTGCCGATGGCGGTGCGCATTTGCTCGTATTGGGGGCGTTGCGTCGTTTCGATCATGTGTTCGTTCAGGGGGCCGACGATGACCAGGACGTCGTTCCCTCGATTGCGGAGCAGATCGACGAGGCGTTGGAAGGCTTGCCATTGCAGGGAGTGATCGAGATCGACCCACTCGAATTGCGTCGGCTCGGCGCCGTCGGCGTTCCAGGGTTTATGGCGGCGGCTTGTGGGGCCGCGCTCAGGGTCGATGGGCGGCTCGGTGGGGATGCCATCCTTGAACGGCGCGAGCGGGCTTCGCCAGGCGTTGGGGAGGCGCGGTGGATCGCTCTCGTCCTCCTTCAGCGTCCACTCCGGCATGCTCCGCTGATCGTAATACGCGTTCTGCAAATGCAGCGACCAAGCATAAAGCTGCACGTGATGATCGAGCGTGGCACTGATCCGCTCGGAAAAATCGGCATCATAACTTGGAATGCGCGGCCAAAACTGTGGAACCAGTCGCGAGTGGTTGAAGCTCTGCGGCTTCGGCTCGCTCAAATCAGCCCGCGGGCTGGTCATCCAGAGCATGTTGTACTGGAGAATGATCTTTCGATCGTGGAGCGACTTGCCGTAATTGCGTACCAGGCCTTCGAGCGCGAGGGGGAACATGCCGTTGACGCCGCAGTTGAGGAAGCGATCGGGCTGGTTGGTTTGCTCGTTCAGGAAATGTGAGAGCGTTCCCTCCGGCCGCACGTATTCGCCCCAGATGACCGAATCGCCCAGCAGGGGGATTTGCCGCTGGTCGCTGATGTTTTGCAGGCGGCGCTCAAAGAGCCAATAGTCTTTGCTCAATACATAAGGCATCCGGTAATCGCGGCCGGGATGGAATGGCTCAAAGTGGTTCCAGGCCCGCGGAGCGATAATGGCAAACGCAACGAAGATGATGATCGTCGCGATCCATTGGCGCCCCGTGAGGCGCATCTCATTGACGCCGAACGGCGGCTCTTGCGGAGCGGGCGCGTTGCGATCGGCAGCAGCGTAGATTTCCGGGGCAATGGTGGACATATCAGAACTGGAAATAAATAAACGCGCCGCCGCCGGTGGCGCAGAGGCTCAGGTAGATCATCATGGAGGCGGCGATCGCGACGCGCAGCGGGCCAAAGCGCAGCATCTGCCGCAGGCCCGATTCGCACATCCATTGATAGAGCCAGACGGCAAGGATGATCGCCAGCATCAACGCCGGCACCTGCGGCGAAGTCCACAGCGAGCTGAAAATCCTGCCGATGATCAGGCCCGCATCCGACAAACTGCTGGCACGGAAGAAAATCCACGCGAAACAGACAAACGCGAAAACGCCGATCTGCTTGGCGATCTTCGGAATGCGCTCGCGGTAAAACTGTGAGCGCTCCAGCTCGCGCGTGAGCATGATGCCGATGGCGTGGAGCAATCCCCAGATGACGTATGTCCAGGCGGCCCCATGCCAGATGCCGGAGACGACGAAGACGATCAGCAGGTTGCGATAGGTGGCAAGCGTGCCCCGGCGATTGCCGCCCAGCGGGATGTAGAGGTAATCGCGAAACCAGGTGGAAAGGCTGATGTGCCAGCGCGTCCAGAATTCGCCCAGGCCCGAGGAGAGATAGGGATGATTGAAGTTGATGACCAGGTGAAACCCCATCATGCGCGCCAGCCCGCGCGCCATGTCGGTGTACCCGCTGAAGTCGGCGTAGATCTGCCATGCGAAGGCGACCGTCGCCAGGGCCAGAGTCGGCGCCGAGTAATTGGTCGGAGTGCCGTAGACGCGCTCGACATAAATCCCCAGATAGTTGGCGATCGCGACTTTCTTGAACAATCCCCCTAAAAACAACGAAGCCCCATCGGTGAGATTCTGCAATCGAAATGGCGGCGCCTGCTGAAACTGCGGCAGCATCTGCCTTGCCCGCTCGATCGGCCCCGCCATGAGCTGCGGGAAAAAGCAGACGAACGTCGCGAAGCGCAGGATATTCCGCTCGCGCGCGACCTTCGCCAGATAAAAGTCGATCGTGTAGCTCATCGACTGAAACGTGAAAAACGAAATGCCGACGGGGAGCAGATATGCAAAGCCGTGCGGCATCAGGCTGGAAGGATCGTGCAGCCGAAAGCTCGCATGCAGGCTCGCGAAAAGCTGATTGAGATTCTGCTCGACAAACCGGGCGTATTTGAAGAAGAGCAGTAGCGTGAGGTTGTTGACGATGCTGATGAAGAGCCACACACGCCGGCTGGCTTGCCAAGCGCCGAGGGCCATCAGTAGAACCAAGACACTAAAGACGATGAACGTTGGTCGAAGCGATGAGGGGCCGAACGCCGCGCCGCCGATCAGCGTCGCGGCTAGTCCGAGGGAAATGAGCAGCGCACCGTTGAGGACAGAATCCCGCGCCTCGTTGGTATACGGGAGCAATCTGCGCTGGCTGTCCTCCCCGGGATTCCGAGAAAGACCAAGTTTGGATTGCAAATCATCCTCCGCATGGCGGGCTTCTCTTGCCAGGCCGGGTGGCGGAGAAATGCCGCGCGTGCGCGGACAATGATCCATCAATGTCACAAGCAGATAGTCTAGAGCCGTCGAATAGATAACCAGCAGCAGGTAATACGGATTCCACCGCGCGTAGAAGATATATGAAGCCGCCAGAAGCCACGGAATCCAAAATCGCGTTCGGCGAAGCGCATAAAACCCCGGCAGCACCACCGCCATGAAAACCAGGAATTCCCATTTGAAAAAAAGCATCGCGGCGCGGCCCCGTCAGGTGGTTTGGTGGGTCGTTATTTCGATGCTGGAGTCAGCAGCGCCATCTCCTGCGCGTTGGCCCGCCGCACGCATCTGAAGCCGCAGAAATCGGTCGCGAAACAGGCGTCGGTGTTGCCGGTGCGCTCGCCTTGGCGCCAGGTGGCGCGGCACTGGTCTGCGCCGACTTTCCAGTTGCCGCCGCGCATGACTCGCTTTACATCATGGCCGGGATCGCGCGGGCCGGTGGGATCCTTTTCGGGGCTTTCCTTGTAGTACGTCGGGCTGAAGACGTCTTCGCACCATTGCGAAACATTGCCATACATGTCGTACAGGCCCCAGGCGTTTGGCTTCTTTTGTCCGACCGGATGCGTCTTTTGTTCGGCGTTATCCGCGAACCAGGCGTATTGCTTGAGCTGATCCGGCCCGCCGAAATCGTACGGCGTTTCCGATCCCGCGCGGGCGGCATATTCCCACTCGGCCTCGGTCGGCAGGCGATAACCATTGGCCGCATAATCGCAATCCCATTCTGTCGTCTTCTCGTTGTAGCTGGGCGTGAGCCCCTCGAGCCGCGAGCGCTCGTTGCAGTACGCCTTGGCGTCGCGCCAGCGAACGCGCTCGACCGGGGTCTTCGGATTCTCCTGCCAATGCGATGGATCAGGGAGCTGCGCTTTGACGAATTGATCGTGCGTGACGAGATACCGGTCAATCAAAAACGGGCTGACAATCACCCAATGCGGCGGGCCTTCTTCGGGCGTCCCCTGACTCGTGCCCATCATGAATTGCCCGCCGGGCAGCGAAACCATCTCGACGCCGGATTTTGTCGTGACGACCTTCGGCTGCGGAGTCGAAGTCTTCGACGAAGCGGCATCGTTGCAGCCGATCAGAAGCATTACGCCGAGCACGCATAACATTGCGGCGCACGCGCGGCGGGCAGTGCCGGCCCTACGCGCGGGATTACTTTGTAGGGTGGGTGTACTCGCCCACCACGAATGGAGAATGGTGGGCGAGTACAACCACCCTACATGGGAGTGGGCAAACCCGCGGCGGGCAGTGCCCGCCCTACGCGCGGTGTC
>DATBDZ010000311.1:0-10739 GCA_036276235.1 Humisphaera sp.
CGAATGAGAGATGTCACGCGAAGAGACGAAGAGGCGAAGCGGTCCTCAAGTCTTCCTTCGTTACTTCGCAGCTTCGCGTGACATCCATTTCGTCATTCGGGTTTCGGCAATTCGGATCTCGGAATATCAAAGCCTTGTTAGCTCGCAGATGATCCGGGATTGGCGGAAAGCGCCTTGCCCGTAACCGGCCGGGGCGTGGCTTTGATTGACTGTGGCGTCGGTTTACGTTCGCCGCTGCCGGCGTGTTGGGAGCGCTCGTGCTTGGCCGCGTTACGGCCGTCGAGGGTGCTCTCGTATTTGATCCCGATCGTCTGCTCCGGCTCGTTGAGCAGAAGGCGATTGATCAATTCCACGCCTTGCATGAGCGTGTGGTCGGTGTTCGATACCTCGTACTTCCACATGCCAAAGCGGCCGCGGCTGTAGATGTTATGGTGCTCCAGGAACGGGATCGACTGCGCGAGGATCTCATCGCGCTCGACGGTCGGCGTCGGGTAGCTGTAGTCGGCGTGGAAGGTCCAGGTATCGACGATATCCTTCTGATCCTCTTCCTTGATCATGCCGGAGTTGATCAAGCCGCGGATCGTGTCGTCGACGATTCGTTTACCATCAACAGGCTTGAACTCGCTGTAGCTGGTCTCGCAAAGCAACGAATAATATCGATCCTTGTCCGGCGTCATGTATGGCGAATAATTGCTCAAATACGTGACGCGATAGAACGGGCAATTGCTCTCCGGATAATACATCCAGCTCTTGGTGCTGGGGCACGGCTGCTTGATGCCGACACCCACCATGTATCCGCCGCTGTGGCGCAGGCTGGCGGTCGCCTTCTTGATAGCGCGGGGGACTTCGCCGTTGAGGACATCATTGCACAGTTTATCGAGCGGCATCGCCGTGATCAGATCGTCATACTGGACGATTTCGCCGTCAGTGAAGCGGATTTCCTTCTTGATCAAATTGATGAAATCGACGGACTTGTTGAGGTTCACGTGTCCTTCGAGCGGCTTGCCGAAGCGACGGTAGAATTCACCCGTGCCGCCGTAGAGCGGGAACTTGAACTGGTTGTTGGGGCCCCAGCCGACATCATCGCTTTCGAGCACGACGTTCTTGAGCGCGCGATTGATGTCGATCATCGCGACGCGCTCGCCGATCCATTGCTTGTTCATCATCTCCGCCGGATGCGCCCACACTTTGAAGTTGTACGGCTTCATGAAATGCTTGACGATTCCGTCGCCGAAGACGGCATCCATGAATTCACCGAAATTCTTCGCGGCTTTATGATCGCGCTTCGTCTGCGCTTCAATCAGGCCCGTCAGACATTCGCAGGTCACCTCGCGCGGCAGATAGCGGATGTTGTTCTGAAAGGGATAAGGCACCCACCGATCGAACATGCGCACCCAGCTCTCGCGCATGTTCAATTGGAAATCTTTTCCCATCAGCGTATCAAACACGTCGTCGTAATATTTATAGTGGCTGAACATCACGTGGCCGCCGATGTCCCACGTAAAGCCGGCGGAATCGGTAAAGCTGCTGGCCAGACCGCCGATGTGCGAGCTGCGCTCGTACATCTGGAAGTTTTTGTAGCCGAGCTCTTTGAGACGATACGCCGCGCCCAGCCCAGTGGGCCCCGCGCCAATGATGACAATCTTTCGCTCCATGTACATCTCCATTCAAGCAACAACCCTCGGACTATGAGCCTTGCGTCGGCTGGTACACGTAGGCCAGACCGGCTGACTCATCCGCGACCGGGGCGATTTTCGAGGCCGAGCGGCGATCCTTTGGTGTGATCGCATCGCGAATCAGCTTCTGCATATCGCCCACCGTCGATTCCCAACTGGCACTGCGCGCCTTCTCAATGCCGCGCGCGATTCGATCGGTATTCGGCTCATGCAATGCGCGCTCCACAGCCGCAATAAACTCTTCGGTGTTTCCCGCGATATCGACCAGATCGCTATATTGGCGCACCACATCGCGCACCGGCGTGCTTACCACCGGCCGACCTGTCGCGAGATATTCCAGCGCCTTGGTCGGATTGATGTATTGCGTCGATGCGTTGTTCGCGAACGCCATCATGCAAACATCAAACGCCTTGCAGTAGTTGGGCAGCACCGAGTAATCGCGCCCGCCCATCCAGAAGAGATTGGGGAAGTGCGGCAACGTATTCGGATCGACCTTCACGACCGGCCCGATGATCGCCAGCGACCATTCGGGCTTGGCGCGGGCAATCTCGCCCAGCATTGCGTAATCGACGCGTTCATCGACCACGCCAAACCAGCCAAGGATCGGCCGGGCCAGGAAATCGATATCGGGCGGAATCGAGATCGTCGGATCCTGCGCGCGCGAGAAGTGGTCAAACTCGACGCCGCAGCCGAAGAAATGCACATTATCGTGATATTGCTTTTTCTTCAGATACAGCTCGTAGCCGCCGGTGAAAACGACGTCGGCATATTTCATCAGGCGCTGCTCATTGGCCACCAATGACGGCGGCGCGCCGGTGAATTGCGACAGCTCGTCCATCGAGTCGTACACGATGCCGCGGTTGGTGAAGTGGCCCAGCGACCAACTGGCGTCCATAGGGCTGTAGTACCAGAGCAGCGGGCGATCGAACGCGCCGTTCTCGTTCATCTGGCTGATCGCCTTGTTGGTCAGCTCGCGCAAAAGCCCCGGCAGCTTCGTGTTGGTGGCCCACGACGGCGCCAGATGCGGACAGGCGACCGTCACGTTCGGCATCACCTGATGCAGCGACACTTCCGGCTCGGCGCCTTCGCGCCGATCGAAGAACGGCTCTTCAACAAAGAGCACCTGATGCTTCTTCGCGAAGCGCGAAAGGAACTGCTGTGGGCGCTGCCAGACAAATCCCCAGCGCAGATGGCTGAAGACGACGATGCCGTAGTGGTCGGTGAATTTGTCTTCGGAGATTTCGATCTCTTTGCCACTCGCGGCTTCGACAATTCGAGATGGCGCTGCCGGCGCCTCACCAGCGACGCCCGGCACCGGATCGCTCAGGCGCTTTGCGGTCGAGGTACCGCCGTTTCCGTTGCCGCTGCGCGCGACCGCCGGCTGGGCAATCGCTTGCTGCGCAGGCGCCGTCGTCGGAACATTCCATTCGCCGACCGGTGGCAACTGTTCATCCTCCACGCCGGCCGGCAGAACAACTTTCGTCAGCTCGGAAACGAGTTTTTCGCCTGAATCGACGGCCGAGCGGAATTGCTTCACCAGCGGCGTCGCATTTCGCGACAGCGTTCCATCATTGCAGCGCTCGAGCCGATAGAGGCCAACCTGGTGAATCTTGCCGATGCGATGGGTTAGCGCGCCGTCCCAGTCAATCTGATCGATCATCGGCCACCAGAAAATGCCCAGAAGCGGGACGCCTTCTTCGCGCAAGCGTCGCGTGTGATCGATGATCGTGTCGAGCCAGATTTCGCGATTGATCGGCTTGCCATCGACGGATGTTTCCGTCACGAGCAGCGGCAGGCCGTAGCGGTCGTAGTATGCGTGCGCAACTCCATACAACCCGACGGGATTCTCTGCGCGGCGTTGGATGATGCGCTCGCCTTGCTTATCAAGCTGCCAATCGCCGTGCGGGTAATAATCCAAGCCCAGGATGTCCGGCGATTGCGGGTTGCCCTTAAACCAATCAAGATCGACATCGCTCATTCCATAGCTTGTTAGCCACGGGAAAAGCGGATGCCGCGAGTCAACCCGACCGCTCAGCAGATCGATCGCCACAAATCGGCGAAGGTTTCGCCGCTGCACTTCGACCTGTAGCTCGGGCACGCGCGTTCGATAGTTTTCGGCGGCATCGCAGAGGACGATCGGCGTGTTCGCATCCTGCCGACGGATCGCGCGAATGGCGCGGCTCACGCCTTGAACGATGCGGCTCAGCACGGGCATGTACCCGCGCCACTTGCGGCTGTGCGGGGGCCAGAAGCCAAAGTCGCCGCTGAATAGGGCGCTCACCAGCGGCTCATTAAATGGACACCAGCAGCGCACCCGCCCGCGATAGCGCGAGACCAGCGCATCGGCAAATCGCTCAAGCGCATCGGGGAATTCCGGGTCGCCCACCGCCTGCTTCAGCCAGAGCGGCGTGCCGAAGTGCATCACATCCAGAAACAGATCGATCTTCAGATCATTGATCAGATCCATCCGCTCATCGCAAACGGACCAATCAAATTTGCCGCGCTCGCGCTCGATTGTGTGCCAGGGAAACGCGTAACGCAGCGCGCTGAGCCCAAGCTCTTCCTTGGCCCGGCGGAAATCTTCCCGCCAAAAGCGATCGTGCTGCGTCCACTGAAATTGATCGACATTCAGATGCGGCAGAAACGAGCATTCGATGCCGGCTCCCCAGACGAATCGGTCAAACGGAAGCGTCGGCAGAGCGGGTTGCGCCTCGGGCGCGTTTTCCAGATCGCCGCAGGCGGCGTTTTTTGTGGTGGGCGTGGCTTCAAAAATCATGCGCGTACATCCTTCCTTCCAAGCGGCCTCGCTTGTTTCATAAAGGTTGCTTTAATTTGTGGGACGGTCGGGCCGTCGAGGCGCACCCAGTACGCCGTTGTCTTGCTCGATCCCCAATCCCGACGATCACTCCGGAGCCTCAGGCGGCCTTGGCTACCGGGTGCAGAATTGTTTGAGCCGACTGTCGATATACCGCGTCCAAATCGGCGGCATCGCTGGAACGGCGCGGGTGGCCGGGTCGTCACCGGTCGGCATGTAAGTAGAAGGAATGTGCGGCGCTTGCGGTTGGGTCGTCAGCTTGCTGCTTGCTGCATTCTTCAATTCTGTAGTATTGCGCTCCATACATACCTCCACACATCGATCAGTTCGCACCCCGAGGATTCCCCGGACGACCTTTCGTATTGCAAACACCATTCCCAAGAGATTCTCACAGCAGTATTTGCGGCGGACTCGTCCGCAATTACAGCGAAAAATCGGCGTTAAGATGGCAAAAAAAATTCGAAGAAAACGGGACCCGCGAACCGGGCCTAGCAGGAGATGATGGAATACAGGACGGCTTGTCCGGCCGGCGACAGCCTGTCCACCGGCGTCAGCATTTTTAATATCGGATTACCGCTGACTCTCCGGGAGTTCCGCGATCAAAAATCGGCGGGCAGTGCCCGCCCTACGCGCCGATTTTAAGTAGTGCGTGCACTGCCCGCCGTTTCTTTCGACTCATTCCGAAGCTGCCGCGGTCTTCGGCATTGGTTGATTGTCAACCGATTTATTAATTCGATCGCGCAAGTCCTCAACCAGCGACGTGGTTACTTCCACCTCAACGCGCCGATTTTCCGATTGCGCGTTAGTGCCGTAGCTGCGCTCGCGCACCGGCTCGAATCTCGACGAGCAATAGTCGCGCAGCGTTTCCTCGGCGACGCCATGATCAACCAGGTACTGCCTGACCGCTTCAGCGCGCTTAAACGCCAGCGCCATCAAATCCTGATTCGATGAACTGGGCAGATCATCCAGCGAAGCATGCCCCTTGATGAGAACGATGTAAGCGTGGCCGCGAATCACCTGGGCGATCTCGTCCAATTCTTTTTTGGTCTGATCGGAAAGGGTGGCACTTCCCGAGGCGAACATCAGCCGCCCGCCCTCGGCGGCGCTTTTGCCGTTGCGAATTGAAGTCGGCTTGCTATCCGTGCCGGGCGGTGTCGTGCGCGGTGCGTTCTCTTCGTTTCCAAACTTGCGGCCAGTCCGCGGCGAGCGATCGCCCAGCATTGCGCGATCGATGGGATCAGAGCTGTTCGCGTTGGGAACGTAGCCAAATGCACGCCGTATTTCGCCGACGGTCTGATCCCACGTCTTCTGTGACTCCACGTCGCTCTTACCTTCCTTGCCCGGATTAGGCTTGAGCACCCAAAGAATGACAAAGAACCCCATCATCAGCATGACAAGGTCAGCGAAGGTGAAGATCCACTCGGGGCACTCTTCGCACTCGGTGGGCTTTTTGCATTTACAAGATTTCGCCATGTGAGACACTCAAGGAAATGCTGAATGCTGAGTGCTGATTGCTGAATAGAGGACTCAAATCGCCGTACGAACTGCATTATTCAGCATTCAGCATTCGGCAATCAGCATTTCCAACTACGCTGCTTTCGGCATCGCTTCCTGCTGCTTGGTGCTGAGGAAGCTCAGGAGCTGCATTTCGACGACGCGCGGGTTGTTGCCGGCTTGGATGCTCAGGACGCCTTGCAGAATGATCTCTTTGGAGAAGATTTCTTCCTGCGAACGGAGCGCGAGTTTCTCGGCGATCGGGCCGGCGACCAGATTTTGCAGCAGGCAGCCGTACAGGGTGCCGGTGAGTGCGATCGCCAATGCGTGGCCGATCACGGCGGCGTCGCCGTCGAGGTGAAGGAACATCGCGACCTGCGCAATGAGTGTCGCCATCAGTCCAAAGCCGGGGCCGAACTTGGCCAATGTGTGGAACAGGTGCTTGCCGTGTTTGTGGCGCTCGGCCATCGCTTCGATTTCGATGCGAAGGATGCGCTCGATAATTTCCGGATCGGTGCCGTCGATGGTGAGCTGCAATCCTCGCCGCAGAAATGGATCGGGCGCTTCGCGCGCGACGGATTCCAGCGCCAGCACGCCATCGCGACGAGCCGTCTCGGCGTACTTCACCATCTCCTGAATCATGTGCTCGATGTGCTCGTGCTTGGCGAAAAGCCATTTTTTGATAAAGCCGCCGGCGCCGGTGATGTTGTGCAGCGGCATCGAGAGCAGGGCGGCACCGAGCGATCCGCCGAACACCAGAAAGATTTCCGGCGGCTTGAAGTAAGCGCCCATCGCCCCTTCCGAGGCGTGGTACATCGAGAAGATCACGGCGCCCCAGGCGAGCAGCGCTCCGATCAGTGTTGCCAGATCCATTGAGTTCGAATCCTTCCGCTCCGCGGACAGGCAGATCGCGCCCGCGGCGCAAACGCTGCGCAAGGGCCGCTTGTTATGTCATTTCGGCAATTAATGCCCCATCCGATGAGAGATTATCGGAACCAACCGGGCGGTACGGGATTTGCAATCCTACAATCGGGTTGGAACGCCGGCGCCGAAGGATTGGCCATTTGTGCAGCGTTGGGAAAGGAAAGTTTTATGTTGGATCCGGAGAAGAGTCGCAACCGTTCGGAAGCAACTGAAGACCATTCCGTTTGTGGATTACTTCGAGCAATGTTCCTCGAAACGCTGTTGGTCTTTCTCGCAGGATTACTGATCCTTGGCCTGGCTTGGGAAGCCGGATTCTTCTGGGCGGGATTGATCGTCGCGCTGGTGATTTGGCTCACCGTTTCGCCGGCAATTGATTTTGCAACATATCGCCATTGGCGGCGGGGATAATGGGCGATTTGCTGCCGCTACGTGGACTGCTAAAGCAACGTCATCCTGAGGTACTCCGAAGCATCTGGCCGATTCGCAAGATCCAGCCAGATGCTTCGGAGTACCTCAGCATGACGCTTCCTTTAACTGGGGAAGTTTTTCTTACAGCCGATGCCCAAGCTTCTCGCGCTTGGTTTCCAGGTAATGCCGATTGTGCGGCCCGGCGTCGCTTCTGACGGGGATTTCTTCGACGATTTGCAGGCCATACCCGTCGATGCCGTAGATCTTTTTGGGGTTGTTGGTCATGAGGCGAATCTTGCGCACTCCAAGGTCACGGAGGATTTGGCTGCCTATTCCGTAATCGCGCTTATCGACCGGCAGGCCGAGCCGAACGTTGGCTTCGACGGTATCCAAACCTTTTTCCTGGAGCGCGTAGGCGTGGAGTTTGTTGGCCAGGCCGATGCCGCGCCCTTCCTGGCGGAGGTAGAGCAAGACGCCTCTGCCTTCCTGCTCGATGCGCTGCAGGGCGGCATCAAGCTGCCAGCCGCAATCGCATCGCCCCGAGCCAAACACATCGCCGGTCAGGCATTCGCTGTGAACGCGGACGAGAACTGGCTCGGTCTGTTCCGGCACGGTTCCATCTGGACCCATCTCTCCGACGCCGCCCTTGCACAGCGCCAGGTGCGGCTGCGCATCGACGCAACTCGTAAACGCGTGCAATCGAAAATCGCCCCAGCGCGTGGGGAGTTCGACGCTCTCGATCCGCTTGACGAACTGCTCACGCTTCAATCGATAGCTGATCAAGTCAGCGATCGTGCACATCTTTAAGCCATGCCGCGCGCAGAACTCTTCAAGCTCGGGCTTGCGTGCCATTTCCCCATCCGGCCGCATAATTTCGCAAATGACGGCGGCAGATTTCAAGCCCGCCAGCC
Organism: Humisphaera sp.; assembly: GCA_036276235.1. Lineage (GTDB taxonomy): Bacteria > Planctomycetota > Phycisphaerae > Tepidisphaerales > Tepidisphaeraceae > JANWHF01. The sequence continues at coordinate 8,229 of DATBDZ010000311.1, forward strand.
GCGCCAGATCAAGGCTGCCTTCGGTCTGCCCCGCGCGCACAAGGACGCCGCCGTCTCGCGCGCGAAGAGGATTGACATGCCCCGGCCGCAACAAATCCTGAGGCTGGGCATCGTCGGCGATCGCCACCGCGATCGTCTTGGCGCGATCGCTCGCGCTCACGCCGGTTGTCACGCCGAATTTCGGATGGGCATCGATGGAAACGGTGAAGGCGGTCCCGAGCTGCGCGGTGTTGTGCTGCGTTTGGCTATGAAGATGCAGGCGATCGCATACTTCCCCGGTCAGCGCCAGGCAAATCAACCCGCGCGCGTGCGTGACCATGAAATTCACCGCCTCCGGCGTCACATGCTGGGCGGCGTAGACGATATCCCCCTCATTCTCGCGATCCTCATCGTCCACAAGCACAATAGGCTTGCCCGCCTTGATCTCTTCGAGAACTTCGGGAATGGGGGAAAGAGGCATGTGGACTCCAGAAAAGTGATGACTGAAGAGTGAAGCATGATGAAAGGCGGGCCATCAGGCTTCACTCTTCATTCTTCACTCATCTGATTCTATTCCTCAAGCCACCCCTTTGAACAGATGGGCCTCCCGCGCCGCCTCGTGCATCATGTGAATGCCGTGATGACCCGGGCTGTAATAGTCTGGAAGGGTGCCGATCACCTTAAACCCCGCGTCTTCGTAAAGACCGGCGGCGGCGTCATTTCCTTGCTCAACCTCGAGGTACACGCGCTGTACGCCGCGATGATGAAGCTGATCGAGGAGGGCTTGCAGGACCTTTCGGCCGATCTTGCGGCCGCGGAATTCGGGGCGCACGACCAGGCTGTAAATGCGCCCGGTGCGTCCGGATTTCTGATGCCGGACCAAAGCAATTCCGTCGCCGACGATCTGGCCATTCAGTTCGGCCACCAGAAAGATTGCGCTCTGCCGACGGCAGAGATAATTCATCTGTCGCTTGCTGATGGCATGGTGAGTGAAGGTGGCGCGCTCCAGATGCAGCGCGGCTTCCAGATCTTGCTTCTTCGCGGAGCGGATAATGAGCGGCGTCTCTACGGCCGAGTCGATCACGGGGCTGGGGATCGAAGATTGTTCCAAAGCGGGAGCAGTTTGGAATCCCGTCGGGCTGATGATCGCAGCCTGGCGGCGCAGCACAAACTTCTGCAACATCTTCACCGGCCGATAGCTTTGCTTGGTCCAGGCGAGCGTCTCCAAACCCCAATCATCACCCACGTTCACCAGCGGCAGGTGCGACCAGTTGAGCCGGCAGAACTCGCTGAAGATGAACTGCGCCAATCCTTTGATCGAAAGATCCGTCTTCTCGATCGTGATGCTGCTTTGATCCACCCCTAGCTGCTCGCCGAAGGTGAAGGCGCGCAGCGCGAAATCGCTGGCCGCGGCCTGCGGGTCCTTCACATAGACGGCCATCCCGCGCAATCCGAGCGCCGCCGCTGACTCCAGGCATAGTTCCGTGGCGATCGATTCCTTCGATCGCTTGATCGAGCTGGAATTCGGCTCCTCCAGATGCTTGGCGTCCTGATTGATCTTCCACGTATCCAACAAAGCCATGCAGGCTTCGCGATGGCGCGATGCCTCGTACGGCTCGACGCGATATTCGTAATTCCGCATGAAGCGATTCTTCGCCTGCCGCTTGCTGGCCAAATCGCCGCCGGCCAGGTCGATCATGCGGGCGACGTCGTAAACGTAGTCGGCGCCCATCGGGCGAATATCGAAAGGGGTGGCATCAAACCGCGCGAGCAATTCTTCGCTGACATATTCAACGCGCGTGCGATGTTCGACGCCATGCGTGGCGTTGAACTCGGTCATCAGGTCATAGGCGCTGTTGAGGGCCCGATCGCCGGCGGTGTCGCCGATAGGGGGCATCAGGAGGGTGAGATCGCCGGTGCCGTTGGCGAAGACGCACAGGTGGGAATCGATGATCTTCCAGAGAATGCGCAGGCTGTTGCGCCACGTGAACAATTGCGAAAACGTGTAGTCGGACAGCGGATGGGAAAGCGAAGCGAAGAACGGATTGAGGACGGCCTGATCGGCCATCTCCACCGGCCGCAGGCCCCAACCCAAGTACGGGTTTTCGTCCATAAAAGTGACGGTTTCCTCCTGCCAAACGCCCGTAGGCAAACGTCGTTCCGCTTGCCCGACTCGAGGCCTCAAGGCCGCGAGCCCTAACTCCATCCCGTGCCGGCGTTTTACGCTCGCGGCAAGTCCATTCAGACCCAATGCCGCTGCTTTGCAAGTATATCGGTCGCAAATTTGGTTAGATTAAAAAACGGGGCTTGCGCCAGCCAATCCTCCGTCGGCGGGGTATCGGACGAAGAGCACCGCCGACCCGGATCGGGCCATCTGATGCCATCGCGGCGACTGCCGAACCGCTTCCAAAAGACGGTCGTGATACGCCTCATCCAATAGCAAGGAATCGATGTGATCGCGGCCAAGGATCGACTCCCAATCCCGCTGAGCCGACGATATGGCGCAGTAATCCCGCCAAACTGAATCCGGAT
>DATBDZ010000312.1:0-28957 GCA_036276235.1 Humisphaera sp.
TCATGCCTACGACGGACTCATTCTTCACGAACTAGCCCACGTCCGACGCCGCGATCATTTGGTCGGGTGGCTCGAGCTTCTGGCCGGCTGCATCTGGTGGTGGAACCCACTCTATTGGTACGTCCGCCATCAACTACGCGAGAACGCCGAGCTGGCGTGCGACGGCTGGGTAACCAGCCTGCTGCCCGGCGGGCGGCGCGCTTATGGCGAAGCATTGTTGAACATTTGCGAATTCATGTCCCGGCGATCCGCGCCGATGCCCGCCGTGGGCATCAACACCGGCGGCCGCCGATTTCTGGAAAGGAGACTGGCGATGATTCTCCGCGACCAAGTTCCCCTGCGGCTTCCACGCCTCGGACTGTTGGCCCTGGGCCTGCTGGCGACGCTGACGCTTCCCGCGTGGGCGCAGAAAGTCGAGGAGCGCACTGAAGCGACGCGCGCCAGGCCCTTCACCAGCTATCTCAGTATCCCTCCCGCGCCGCCGACTGCCCTTCCCGCCGGCGCGCAGGAAGTGCTCGATCAATTCAATCGCGAGCAGGCGGATATCCGCCGCGAAGCGGAAGAGAAAATCGCCCAGGCGCGCCAGCGCACGTTGGATCATCTCAAGGAATTGCAGGATCAATACACCAAATCCGGCCAGCTCGATGAGGCGGTGGCCATCCGCGATCGCGTTCGCGAGATGGAAAGCCTGACAAGCCGCGCCCGCCAGCCGATGGAGGATCCTGGCAATCTCACTGCGTTTCGCGATCGCGTAGGACAAACGTTCCTGTTCAATGTTGTCGGGAACTCAGAAGGAACAGTCTGGGGAAACGATGTATACACGGATGATTCCCCGCTGGCCGCCGCGGCGGTCCATGCAGGCGTATTGAAGAATGGGGAGCGAGGAATCGTCCGCGTGACGATTCTTCCCGGCATGCAGAGCTATCAGGGTGCCCAACGAAACGGCATCACGACGCAATCCTTCGGACCGTGGCAGGGAAGCTACCGTATCGAGCCGCAATTGCACGCCTACCGCGAGCCGCCGACGCAGCCGATCGATCTCATGCAACTGCGCGATCGCGTCGGCCAGACATTCCAGTATCAGATCGTCGGCTCAGACTCCGGAACGATCTGGGGCGATGACGTGTATACGGACGATTCTCCCGTAGCGGTAGCCGCGGTGCACGCCGGCCTGCTGCGGCCTGGCCAGCGCGGAGTGGTGACGATCAAGATCCTTCCGGGCCGCGAAAACTACACGGGAAGCACCCGCAATGGCGTCACCAGCCAGTCGTACCTCAACTGGGACGGCAGCTACACGTTTGTCGCTAACTCAGCCCCAGAACCTCGCAGTTATCGCACACGCGAGATACCCGGCGGGCCCAGGCTGTATTGATGCGTCCGCCTCGCTGCGCCACCAAACTCGTGCTGGCACACATCTTGCCTATTACTCCATGTCATTTTACATGGAGGCCTGTATGGCAATGGAAGACGTAGCAGCTGGCAAGATCAAAGAGGCCAAGGGCAAGGCGAACGATATCGCCGGTGCCGCGAAGGGTGATGTCGGCCAGCAGATCAAAGGCAAAGTCCAGCAGGGCGTCGGCAAGGTCCAGGAGGAGATCGGAAAGATGGGCCGCAGTCCTGACAAGGATGCGCCCCGCGACTAAGGACCGTTCTCTCAATGTAAGCCGCGGGCGCGGGAAGCGCCCGCGGCTTTCTTGTTGCCGAACTCTTCAACGGACGGCGCGCAATCAGCTAAATTCTTTCGACTGGAATTTGCCCCTGTTTCCAACCGAAAGATGAGCTTTCATGTCAGCAGAGTTGCGCTTTGTGCGGCTTGTCCCACTCTCGATCACCCTCTTTCTGTTTAGCAGCGCGACAATCGCCCAGACATCCGTCCCCGCCACCCGGGCGACCGCGCGCGCCAAGAGTCAATACGAATCGTTCGCGATGACCAAACCCGGCGATGTCGCGCGCGGCAAAGCGCTCTTCTTCGACGACTCCAAGCTCGCCTGCTCGAAATGTCATACCGTCGATTCCAAAGGCGGCAAAGCCGGCCCTGACCTATTTTCCATCGGCGACAAATTCGGGCGTCGCGATCTGGTGGAATCGATCCTCTCCCCTTCCGCGACCATTGCCGTCGGTTACAGCACGACGCTGGTGAAAACCAAATCCGGCGACGTGATCGAAGGCGTTCTCAAAGAAGCCACCGACGAAGCCATTGGCCTGATGGGAGCGGATGCGAAGCTTATTCGCATCAAGACGGCCGACATCGATCAACGCCGCACGACTGATGTCTCGCTCATGCCCGAGAATCTGCAAGCCGGACTGACGACGCAGGAATTTGCCGATCTGATCGAATACCTGGCAAGCCTGAAAGTGCCGGCGACGGCGGCATTTCTGTCACAGGGGATGCCGATCGATATTCCAGAAATCGCCAAGCCGATCGCGCTTGTGCCCTTCATTCAGCCGGAAAATAAATTCACGCATCCGGTGTGGTTTGGCCCCGTGCCCGGCGCGGCAAATGTGTTTGCCGTTGTCGAGCATGAATCCGGCAAGATCTGGATTCTCGATAAGAGCACGTCCGCCGAATTTAAATCAGTCCTGGTCGACACCGGAAAATTCCAAACCGGCACGCGCGGCCTGCTCGGAATGGTTTTTCATCCCAAGTACGCTACCAATCATCGCTACTTCTTCGTCAAACATCTGGTCGATGGAAGCGGCCACTACACAAGCAATCTGATGGAGGCCGAGGCCGCCGCTGACTTGAAACATAATTCAGGCAAGCCGCCGCGCGTTGTGCTCAAGATCGACGATTCAGCAAATGTCCATTACGGCGGCGGCCTGGCCTTCGGCCCCGACGGCTATCTCTACATGGGCATGGGCGACAGCGGCCCGCAAGGCGATCCCAACGGCAACGCCCAAAACATGAGTAAGCCGCTGGGCAAAATGTTGCGCATGGATGTCGATCATCCCGATGGGGACAAGCTCTATTCGATCCCGGCGGACAATCCCTTCGTTGGCCGCTCCGACGTGCGCCCGGAAATCTGGGCCTACGGCTTCCGCGAGCCATGGCGATTCAGCTTCGATCCACTCACCAACGATCTGTGGGTCGGCGACGTCGGCCAGGATCTCTATGAAGAAGTAGACATCGCCCGCAAGGGAGAAAACTACGGCTGGAATGTCTACGAGGGCTTTGCCCCCTACTCCAACCGCACCCGCCGCGATGCGGAGCATTACGTGCCGCCGATCTTCGCCTACACCCGGAAATACGGCGCAAGTGTCACCGGCGGCTTCGTCTACCGAGCCGACCCCAAATCCTCCTTCTACGGCGTCTACATCTTCGGCGACTACCAAAACTTCCGCCTCTTCGCGCTCACCCAGGAAAACCGCACGCTCAAAAAAGTCCGCCAGATCGGCAAACCGCCGGAGCATCCGGTGTCATTCGGAAGGGATGAGCACGGGGAACTTTATATGGTGGGATATGAGGGGATGATTTTTAAGATGGATCTGAGCGCGGGAGAGTTTCGTTAGGACAGTTCCAAACGGTATCGGAGGTTTTTCAAATCTTGATCGCCGATGGTATGATATAGAAGCTTAGCGAACGAGCGGCGCATAAACCTGCAGATCATGGGCAAAACATCCGCACATCTTCGCCGTAAGCCGTCGGCCCGGATCGATCATCGTCGCGATTCCGAGCGGGATTACCTCATCGCTCCCGAGAATCGCGACCTGTTCGTCCGCACCGGCCGTCAGGTGATTGCCGCCTGTAACATGCAGATGCGAATTGAGCGCTGGCTGGAGGTCTACGAAGCAATGTTGGGGTCAGTGCGCGATTTCGCAGAGGATCACGCCGAGCACATCGCCGAATGCTACGCGGTTCCTCGAAACGCAAAGACGGTGTTGAGCTTCGTTCCCAAAAGTGCGGAGTTTGACTTTGAACTCGCTAACGAGTTGGCGAAGCTCCAATTCGACTTTCAGCGCCGATTCGCCAATCTTGTGGGCGCGATTGAGGTAGGACAGGTTCCAGGCTGGGACTTGCCGCGTTTCCTTGATTCGCAAGCGGCCCAACGCGTATACCCGCCCCAGGACGCCAAATCCAACCCTTGAGAAAACTGGCTTGGCGAAGGACAAAGCCAAAATCGCGCTGCATGTCCAGCAACGCCATCCTCTTCACTCCACCGCCCCACCCGTTACAATCCGCTTCAATCACGTTTGGGGGCCGCATTGCGAAGGAGAAGAAGCGATGAAAATCTGGCGCAGCTCGTTCACGTCTTTTGGAATCCTTGGATTGATTGCCGGCGGTTTTGTGCTGGCGCATGATGGAGATCATTCGGCTCCCCCGCCGCCGGATGCGCTGTGCGTGACGGACAAAGTCACCAGCGGCAGCGGCGCGTTCACCTACGAGAGCGTTCCAAACTGGTGCCAGATCCCCGACGGCAAGCGCGAGCTCGGCTCCCCCACCCACGGCGGCGTCGTCGTCGATAAGGCCGGCAACATCTACTTCACCATGGACGGCGGCCCGCACGGAATCCTTGTCTACTCCCGCGATGGCAAACAAGTCCGCGCCTTTGCTGACAAATTCGTCGGCATCCACGGCATCTGCCTCAACGTCGAAAACGGAGAGGAATTTCTCTACTGCGCCCACCTTGCCGGCAAGCAAGCCGTCAAAATGAAGCTCGACGGCACCGTCGTCTGGACGATCGGCGTGCCGATGGAATCAGGCAAATATCAGCAGCGCGCTCAATACAACCCGACGTCGATCACGGTCGGGCCCAATGGCAGTGTCTACATCGCCGACGGATACGGCCAGAACTGGGTTCACGAATACGATCAGAACCAGAAATACGTCCGCAGCTTCGGCGGCAAGGGAAAGGCCCCCGGCCAGTTCGAAACCTGTCACGGCATCGCACTCGATACGCGCGGTCCCAAACCCTTGCTCTTGATCTGCGATCGAGAGAATAAGCGCTTGCAGCATTTTGATCTCGATGGAAACTTCGTTGCGGTCGTTACCGAAGGCCTGCATCGTCCCTGCTCGATTTCATTCCACGGAAAGAATGTCGCGATAGCGGAACTCCAGGGACGCGTTTCAATTCTCGACGAGAACAACAAAGTCATTTCGGTGATCGGAGACGCTGAGGACAAGCGCGCCACCGCGACGAACAAAGTCCCTCCCACGGATTGGAAGGAAGGGATCTTCAACGCGGCACACGGAGTGTCATTCGATAAGGATGCGAATTTGTATGTGGAGGATTGGAACCTTTCGGGTCGGGTGAGCAAGTTCGTGAAGGTTGGCGCGACGGCGCGGGCGGATTGATGGGGTCTGCGCACATGGATAGGTGCAGCGCACGGAGGATCCGGGCCCTCGCTTAGGCTCGTTCCCGGCGTGGCGAACGGGTTTGGTTGGATCACAGTTTTCTCGTGAGGTGACCGTGCCCAAAGCCGGAATGCATTGGCGCCATGTGATCGTCAACACGCATTCGAGCTGGTTGCCCGGAAGTCCGCGCGGGTTTCGAAATCGCAAGCATCGGATTCATTCTTCCGGAGATTATCGCAGTCCACCTCCGCCCGGTGAGCATGAGGGTCTTCATCGGTACAACGCGGGGAAGTCTTCACCGCAGGTCGAAATTCCGCAGGAGTTGCAGGGTGTTGTTGGTACGACCCTGGTGAACTACCTCGCGCACGAACGGTTTGTGATTCTGGCAGCGTCGGTATCCGATGTCCACGCTCATTTCGTCGTCGAACTTCCGTGCGCGCTGGTGAAAGTGAAGGAAATCGTCGGAAGCGCCAAAGAGCGCGCCTCGCGCCAGTTGAGCGTTCACATCGACGGTTTTCGCTGGGCCGCTGGTGGGACATACAAATTGATCGACAGCGAGAAACATCTCCGCGCCGCGGTTCAATACGTCGCGACGAAACAGGAACCTAGCGCGTGGTCGTGGTGTTATCGTTGCGGTACACCACGTGAGCAGAATCGATGCAAACACAATCACAAGAGCATCGTGAATCAGAAGAAACCCGTTCGCCACGCCGGGAACGAGCCTAAGCGAGGGCCCGGATCCTCCGTGCGCTGACGTCTGGATTCAAAAGGACACACGACATGAGTTCGAACATCGATCCATCCGAAGGAATCAATCGTCGCGCGTTCATAAAGCAAACCGGCGCTGCAATCGGGGCTGCGGGCATTCTGTCGGGTTGCGCTACCCAGGACACCCATCACGCAGCGCCCGGCGCCGCAACTCCCGCATTCAAAGAACCGGTCTCGATCGTGCGCGATCCCTCCGACGCGATCGCGACTTCCGCCCCGGCACAATGGGCGATTCAGAAACTCGTCGATTCCCTCACAGCCCGAAATATCAATTGCAAAGTCGTCGATCGCATTTCCGATGCCCCTTCCGGACCGTGCGTCGTCACAACGGGAAGCGATTCGCAAATCGCGCGAGAGGTTCTAGCGGGCGCGAAGCTGACCATCCCCGATTCGCCTGAATCGCTCGCACTGGTCCCCGCATCGGTCTCAAATCGCAACGTGATCCTGGCCACCGCACGCGATGCGCGCGGGCTGGTTTACGCGCTCACCGAACTCTCAGATCGCGTCGATCATACTCCATCCCTCGCTCCCAATTTTGATGTCACCGAACCCATCGTCGAGCAACCGGCCAACAAAGTTCGCGGGATGATGCGGGCGTTTACCAGCGATGTGCAGGACAAGGCCTGGTACAACGATCGCGATGCCTGGAAGCGATACCTTTCCATGCTCGTCAGCGAGCGGTTCAATCGATTTAATCTCGCCTTTGGCGTCGGCTACGATTTTGCGCGAAATGTCAAAGACGCCTACTTTTATTTCGCGTATCCGTTTCTGCTTGCAGTGCCGGGTTACGACGTGCGCGTGACGAATCTTCCTGATGAGGAACGCGACAACAATCTGAAGATGCTGCGGTTCATTTCTGATGAAGCCGCCGCGCGCGGGTTACATTTTCAACTGGGGATCTGGACGCATGCCTATATCTGGACCGACAGCCCCGGCGTCAATTATACGATTGAAGGACTGACCGCCGACAAGCACGCGGCGTATTCCCGCGATGCACTCAAACTCCTTCTGCAATCCTGCCCCTCCATCAGCGGCGTCACCTTCCGCATTCATGGCGAGAGCGGCGTCGCCGAGGGAAATTACGATTTCTGGAAAACCGTTTTCGACGGTGCCGTCCAGTGCGGCCGCCCGATCCAGATCGACATGCACGCCAAGGGCATGGACCAGGCGATGATCGATGTGGCGCTGGGCACCGGGCTTCCGGTCAGTGTGTCGCCCAAGACCTGGGCCGAGCACATGGGCCTGCCCTACCATCAGGCGGGCATTCGTCCCGTCGAGCTGCCGCGCCCCAATCGCGCCGATCAAGGCTTCTTCTCCCGCAGCAGCGGCTCGCGCAGCTTCCTCCGCTACGGCTACGGCGACCTGCTCACCGAAGACCGCAAGTACGCCGTCATCCATCGCACATGGCCCGGCACGCAACGCCTGCTCCTCTGGGGCGATCCCGCCTTCGCCGCGGCCTATGCCAGCTTCGGAAACTTCTGCGGCAGCGACGGTCTCGAGCTCTTCGAGCCGCTCTCCTTCAAAGGCCGCAAAGGCTCCGGCCTGCCCGGAGGGCGCGATGCGTATGCGGATGCGGCGCTGAAGCCCAAGACCGATTGGGAGAAATATCTGTACACGTTTCGGCTTTGGGGAAGATTGCTCTACAACCCTGAAACTAAGCCGGCCGTGTGGCAGCGCCTGTTGACCTCTGACTACGAACAGATGCTTGCTTCAGCGAGCCGAGTGCTTCCGCTGATCACCACGGCACATTGCCCTTCGGCTGCGAACAATAACTACTGGCCTGAGATCTACACGAATATGTCGATCGTGGATGCCAACCATCCCGGACCGTATAGCGACACGCCCAATCCCAAGCGATTCGGAGCGGTTAGTCCGCTCGACCCGGAGATGTTTTTGACGGTCGATCAATGCGCGGATGAACTTATCAAAGCGGAATTGAGCGGAAAGTACTCTCCGCTGGAAGTCGCGCAATGGCTAAATGCGTTAGCGGATGAAGCCGACAAAAAACTCATTAGCACGTGGAACACGAAACCGCGCCCGCCATTTCCAAGCTTCGAGCGCGCTGCTGTCGATGCAGCAATCCTGATCTCACTCGCGCGTTTTTTCTCAAACAAATTCCGCAGCGCTGTCTCTTGGGCCATCTATGCCAAGACGGGCTATCGGCCGGCGGGAGACGAGGCGACAAGGTTGTATACCAGCGCGCGAGGCGACTGGTCGGTATTGTCCCAGTTTGCAGCTCCGATCTACGTCTCCGACATCACCTTCGGCCTGGAGAAACAACTCCGCGGCCACTGGCAGGATCGTCTGCCGGCGATCGATGAAGACATCGCGGCGATGCAGGACCGATTCAAGCAGCGTGCCGGCAAAACCGTGAGCGACAAGATCGGCGCCGCAGCTTTGGCGCGAGTTACCGAAGAACCCAAGCGCCCGGAATTTGCTGTCGAGCATCAATCGCCCAAAACATTCAAGCGCGGCCAGGGAATTGCACTCGACTTCACCGCCGCGAACGTCGCCTCGGCGAAGCTGCATTATCGCCGCGTGAATCAGGCGGAGGCGTTTGGGATCTTGCCGATGGAGGCAAGTGCCAATCGCTTCGCCGCCACGATTCCGGCGGCGTACACCGATTCCGCCTTCCCGATGCAATACTATTTCGCGCTCCGCGATGCATCCGGCGGCGCAACAATCTGGCCCGGCTTCGATAAGACGCTTACGCGCCAGCCATACATCGTTGTGAGACAGACGAAAGCGTGAACGTGAAGACGTAAAACGTGAAGACGTGAAACGTGACCCGGTCCAAACACTTTGGGCGTTCTCTAAGCCCGTCATGCTTCGGAGTACCTCAGCATGACACTTCTCAAGTAATATGATTTGTCTCAAATTTCGGCATGCTCGTCACGTTTCACGTCTTCACGTTTCAGCAACCCTCTGCGGCGTGTTCTGAATTCCACGTACGAATCGCGCCATGACTAATCCAACTCCCCACAGTCCATCTCTCCCCACCCGCGGCCGCTTCCTCGCCGGCGCTGTCGGCCTCTTCGCATCCGCTCTCACTTCGCGCGGCGCCGATGAACCCAAACCCGCCGCCCGCTGGAAAGGCGCGGCTTCCTCCAAAATCAAACGCTGGGATGTCATCACCATCGGCAATCTTTCGCGCAATCGCTACTGGGGCGAGCCGGATACCAAGGCGATGCGTGCCGCCATCTGCACAACCACGCTCATCACCGGCGATGATTTTCATCTGCTGGTCGATCCTTCGCTGGCGGATGCCGAGCAGATGATCAAGGAGCTGGATCGCCGCACGGGGCTTAAGCCCAAGGACATCACGGCGGCGTTTGTCACGCACGAGCATTCGGATCATTGGGTCGGCCTGCCGCATTTTCCCGAGGCGCGTTGGTATGCCGGCCCGATCGTTGCCGCCGCGTTGAACAAGACCGGCAAATTCGCCAAGCCGATCGAAGGCGCGAGCGGCAAATTGTTTGATGCGGTCGATGTGCTTCCGACACCCGGCCATACACCGGGCCACACGAGCCTGCGGTTTGATTGCGAGGGCCGCTCGATCATCACCGCCGGCGACGCCGTCGCCACGCATGATTTCTTCCGCGATCGCCGCGGGTATTTCAACGTGATCGACGACGCCCTCTCCCACAAAAGCATGGACCGCATGGCGGCACTAGCCGACCTCATCGTGCCGGGGCATGATAATTATTTCCTGGTGGAATAATGACTCCCTCTCCCCGGAGGGGAGAGGGCCGGGGTAAGGGGCGAGACGCACGAATGGTGAAGCAGGGGCGGCGGGCAGTGCCCGCCCTACGCGCACCACCACGTCGTAGGGCGGGCAGTGCCCGCCGCGTCTTCTCCCTCTCCCCTGTACTCAGGGGAGAGGGTTGGGGTGAGGGGACGAACGCCTCGACTTGCGAAGGGCGCAATATTGCGACACGCTGTCCCCTCACCCTGCCCCTCTCCCCTGAGTACGACTCGACTGAGCTCGTCGAAGTCAGGGGAGAGGGTTCTGAGCGGCGGGATAAATCCCGCCCTACATGAGGTCCCAACGTAGGGCGGGCACTGCCCGCTGCTTCCTTCGACCGGTGTCAAATTATGAAACAACAACCAACCCCATCCCGCCATACCCGCCGCGATTTTCTCAAGGATGTTGCCGCCATCACAACCCTTGCCGCGGGCGCATCCGTTGCGACGACCAATGCGCAGGACGCCCCCGCCGCGCCGCAATCGGCGCCCTGGCATCGCCGCACGTATCGCTGGGGGCAAACCAACATCACTGAGATCGATCCCGCCCGCTACGACATCGCCTGGTGGCGGCAGCAGTGGAAGCGGACTGCCATTCAGGGCGTCATCATCAATGCCGGCGGCATTTACGCTTACTATCCGAGCAAATATCCGCTGCATCATCGCGCCCAAGGTTTAGGCGATCGCGACACGTACGGCGATCTTGCCCGCGCGGCTCACGATGACGGCCTGGTCGTCCTCGCGCGGATGGATTCCAATCGCGTTCATGAGGAAATGTTTCGCGCGCATCCGGATTGGATCGCGATGAACGCCAATGGCCAGCCTTATCGCGCGGGGGCGGAATATGTTACCTGCGTCAATGGCCCCTATTACGACACATATCTCCCGGACATTCTTCGCGAGATCATCGAGCGATCCAAACCCGAAGGCTTCACCGACAACAGTTGGAGCGGGCTCGATCGCGGCAGCATTTGTAATTGCCCTAACTGCGCCAAGCGTTTTCGCGATCATAGCGGCAAGGATTTGCCACGCGCTCATAACTGGAACGATCAAGCGTATCGCGACTGGATCGTCTGGAGCTACGCCCGCCGCGTCGAGCTTTGGGACTTCAACAACAAAGTCACGCAAGCCGCGGGCGGAAAGGATTGCCTGTGGCTCGGGATGAACGGCGGCGGCATCAGCGGGCAGGCTCGCGCCTTTCGCGAATACAAACAAATCTGCGCCCGCACGCCGATGATCATGCTCGATCATCAATCGCGCGGCGATCTGGATGGCTTCCAGAGCAACGCGCTGGTCGGCAAACTCATTCACGGCCTGCTCGGCTGGGACAAGCTCATTCCCGAAAGCATGCCGATGTATCAGATGGGCCGCCCGACATTTCGGCTCAGCAGCAAGCCGCCGGCCGAGGCACAAATGTGGATGCTTGACGGCTTTGCCGGCGGCATTCAGCCCTGGTGGCATCACATCAGCGCCTATCAGGAAGATCGGCGGATGTACAAAACCGCCGCCCCGGTGATGAACTGGCACGCGAAGAGCCAGCGATATCTGGTTGATCGCACGCCGCTCGCCAGCGTCGGCATTGTCTGGTCGCAGCAGAACACCGATTTCTTTGGCCGCGATAATCCCGATGAGCGCGTCGATCAACCATTCCGTGGCATCTTTCAGGCACTCGTCCGCGCCCGCATTCCGCACATTCCCGTTCACATCGATCACATCGAGCGCGATGCGCCAAAGCTTTCGACGCTGATCCTGCCAAACATCGGCGCCATGAGCGATGCACAGGTCGCAAGCGTCCGCAGATTCGTCGAGCAAGGCGGCTCGCTCATCGCCACCGGCCAGACGAGCCTCTTTAATGAATGGGGCGACCCGCGCGCCGATTTCGCGCTGGCCGATGTCCTTGGCGTCAGCGGCGCGAACCCGCGCCCGCTAAGCAGCGCACCGGCCGCCGGCCGCGCGCGAACAACGGACACGCTCCACACCTATCTGCGTCTCACTCCCGAGCTGCGCGGCCAGGTCGATGGACCTAAGTCCGGCGATGAGCCGCCGATCAGCGGCACGCGCCATCCGATCCTCGCCGGCTTCGATGAAACCGACATCCTGCCCTTCGGCGGCGCGCTCGACGCGCTGAAAGTCAATGCGAAAGCGAAGGTCCTGCTCACGTTCATCCCCGCCTTCCCGATGTTTCCGCCGGAGACGGCTTGGATGCGCACGCCGCGCACTGATATCGCCGGCCTCGTGGTCAATGAGTTTGGCCGCGGGAAGTCGGTGTACTTCGCCGCCGACATCGATCGCCGCTTCGCGATCGATAATCTTCCCGATCACGGCGATCTGCTCGCCAACGCCGTCCGCTGGTCGGCGGGTGATTCGATTCCCCTCCAAGTCACCGGCCATGGCCTGATCGATTGCGAACTGTACGAGCAACCGGGCCGCCTGATCCTGCACGTGGTGAACCTCACCAGTGCCGCCACTTGGCGAGCACCGATCGATGAGCTGATCGCGGTCGGGCCGTGTACGATCAAGGTGAAATTGCCAACGGGATTGTCACCAAAGTCTGCGAAGCTGCTGGTCAGCGAATCGACATCGCCGGCGCGGGTTGAAGGCGGCTGGGTGAAATTAGAGCTGAAGTCGATTCTTGATCACGAGGTTGTGGTGATCGAATAGTTATTTGTTGCGAGAACCGGATTTCGTTGAGGCGCTTTAGCGCATGCGGAGCGTGTTACTGCTGCGGTCGTTTTTTCGTGGAACCGGAGCGCAAGGAGAATCCGTGCCCTCGCTTCGGCTCGTTCACGGCGTGGCGACAGCTTTCGTCCTGCGAGAACCGTTCGCATGACCAGAACCGTTCACCACGCCGTGAACGAGCCTAAGCGAGGGCACGGATTCTCCTTGCGCAATATTTTTTCCTCGGCGAGTGTTCAGACTCGTGCGAATCACTTACGTTATTTTCCACTTTTCATTCGACGATGATCGCATCCCGACCCTACGGCGTTCCGCCAAACACTGGCCGCAGCGCGACGAAGAGATAAAACAACCCCGCCAGCGAGATCGCTGCCGAGCCGAACCTTTGCGCGGCCATCGAGAATCTTTCCTTTGCCGGCGCATCGGCGCGGGTATGGCGGATGAGCTTGAGCGCCGTGAACAGCGGGATCACCACCAGTTGGTGTCCCGCTTCAACACCGATGCTGAAGGCGATGATTGCCGTGGCGATCGTCAGGCCGTGCATCTCGTGCATCACGTTCACAAGTGGGCCGGCGAAGCCGAGGCCATGAAACAGGCCAAAGAAAAACGCCGCCGCCAGCCGCACGACACCGCGGCTGGTTTTGGGCCAGAAAACATTTTGCATCGCCACGAAAACGATACTCAGGGAAATGAGCGGTTCGACAATCCGTGGGCCAACAGTCACAAGATGGAGTGCCGCGAGTGTCAGCGTCATCGTGTGTGCCAGCGTGAAGGCCGTCACGACTTTCACCAGGTCCCACAAACTCGTCGCGGCCAAAACCAGCGCGGTGATGAATAGCAGATGATCGTAACCGGTGAGAATATGCTTGACCCCTTCAACGAAATAATCTCGGAAGACCCGCGCCTTGGCGAATCGATCAAATTGAACCGGTGTGTCGGCATCCAGCAGAAATGGCTCGGCGGATGATGTTCCGGCGAAGCCGATGTTGACGGCATAGCTCACCGCAAACCCGCCGCCGGGCGGGAAATGAACATCGCTCAAAAGATCCTCGCGCAGCTCAACGCGCGTCGGATGCAGGCCGGCGGGCAGCGGATAGATCAGATCGTATTTCGCCTGCGCCGTCGATTTCATCGGATCATCCGGCTGCGTGATGCTGGCGACGCCGGCAGGCAATTCCTTGCCGTCGGCGAATACGTGCAGATGCGAAGCGAAGTATGCCGCGTGTTGCTCATAGGCGGATGAGCCGGTTCCCGCCCAAGGCCCCGGCGGCGCGCCGGGAGTTGTCGCGGTATTGGTCGCGGCGACTTCCTCCTGCGTCACATGCGCGACGACGCCGATGTGATCGGCGAAGATCGTGACATCAAGCCGCCCCTGGTAAAGCGGATGCGCGCCGGCGTTGCCGCAAGCGAGGGCGAGAAGGAACAGGATTAGCGTGCCGGAACGGGTGAACATTGGATCGGTCGGATGATAACATGGTGGGGAATGAAAAATGAAAAGTGAAAAGTGAAAAATGGGTGATCGGAAAGCCTAGGCTATACGAGGAACTTGCAATGCACGAAGACCGTCATGCTGAGTATTCACGTGCCTTCGGCACACCCGCGAAGCATGAAAACGCCACGGGCACGCTGTCGCGAGCCCATGCCACCCGATTTGGAGGTACGATTCAAATTGGGTGGCATGGGCTTGCGACAGCATGCCCGTGGCGTCCGTAGACAACCGCCAACATTTACAGAGCAGGTACTCCGAAGCATCTGGCTGTTTCGCCAATCGGGCCAGATGCTTCGGAGTACCTCAGCATGACGTTCTTTTGCGTTCACACTTGTTTTGTAGGGTGGGTGTACTCGCGTGTACTCGCCCACCCTACATAAATCCTTTTTTCAATCGCGCCGTCGCGGCCATCGCGAAGGCGAGTCCCAAATAAATCAACGACGTCGCGCTGATGCTTGGGCCCATTCCGTATTGACTGGCGGTATACGCGATGGCAATCGGCGCGGCACTCGCGCCGAGCCAGCCGACAGCGTTCATCAGGCCGACCGATACGGCTCGGCGATTCAGCGGCACTACATCGTAAAGCGCGGCCCAGATGTTTGCGTCGTAAAGGCCTTTGAAGAAGCCGAAGCCGCTCATCGCTGCGACGAGGATGGGGACGGAGCGCGTGAGGCCGGCCAGCGCGATGAAGGGAAAGCCCAGCAGCAGGCCGGCGGCCTGGGTGAGCATGCGGCCGCCGGCAATCTTTTTTGCGAGTTGGTCGGCGAAGATGCCGCCGCAGATCACGCCGACGACTGACATCATCTGCATCCAGAGCGTGGCGTTGACGCCGGCGGCCGCGAGGCTCATGCCGAAGCTCGTGCGCAGATACGATGGCATCCACGTGAGAAACACGGCGGCAACGGAATTCGCGCCGATGAAGATCGCCATCAGCAATATCGCCATCGGATTGGCGAAGAATGCGAAGAGGCTCGTCAGCACATCTTCATTGGGCAATGATTGCGGCTCGCGCGTTTGCGGCTCGTCCCGCCCACGAGGGATTTCGCGCAGCATCAGGGTGAGCAGAAGCGCGAGAATGATTCCCGCGATGCCGAAGACATAGAACCCGGATTTCCAGCCGAAGTATTGCCCGAGAATGCCGGAGGCGCTGCCGCCCAGGATCGTGCCGGCGTAGACGCTGGATTGATGAATCGCCATCGCGCGCGAGCGGGTTTTGGGGCCGTGATAATCGCTGATGAGCGACATCGACGCGGGAAAGTAAAACGCCTCGCCGAGCCCTTCTAGGGCTCGGAACAGAATCAGATGCGGATAGCGCGTGGAGAACGCGGTGGCGAGCGTGATGAGCGACCAGAAGATCAGCCCGCCGAGGATCAAAGCTTTTCGCGAAACGCGATCTCCCACAAGCCCCGCCAACGGCCCGGCGGCGGCATAAACCCACATGAAGGAGCTGCCGATGATTCCCAATTGCAGGTCCGAAAGATTGAACCGCGATTTAAGCAGCGGGAAAACCGAAAAGATCGCTTGACGATCGGCATAGTTGAAGAGACAGACAAACCAGAGCATCGCGACAACGAGCCAGGCGTAGGTGCGGTCCGTGCGCGGAGGAGCGTAGCTGAGGATGGGGATGGGTTCCGTCGGGTCCATATATTAGGAAGGGATGTAGGGACGTAGGGACGTAGGGACGAAGGGACGAAGGGAAAAGGCGCGGACGCAAGAGGTGGACCTTCGGTCCGACCGCTACGCGGGCGGTGGATTTATCTCGCATCCATCGTTGCACCAGTTCTTTCGCCGCGTCCAGGACTTTCTATCCTTCGTCCCTATGTCCCTTCCACAATTAAACACCTCTTTCCACGCGGCGTATCTTTCAAAAGCGGGACGCCGCTACGCGCGGGCCTGTGACTATCTTGAGTTTCATTCGATTAAAGGACTATTCCATGCCTCATTACCGCCTGAGGTTGGCGGCTGTTATTTCCGCCTTCATTGCCGGGGCCGCAGGGCTCTCGTTTGCCGCGGATTCTGACAGCCATCTGACGCTTGATAAAGGGAACCAGGTTTCGCTGATCGGCGGCGGGCTCGCCGACCGGATGCAGCATTACGGTTGGCTTGAGACGCTGATCGAAAGCCGCTTCCCCGATCGCGACATCACCATCCGCAATCTGGGCTTTGCCGGCGATGAGATCGATCTGAAAAACCGGATGCGCTCCAAGAATTTCGGCACACCGGATGAATGGCTCACGCGCACCAAATCCGACGTGGTGCTGATGTTCTTCGGCTACAACGAATCGTACGGCAGCGCGGCCGGCCTTCCAAAATTCAAACGCGATCTGGATGCCGTCATCAAGCAGATGCTCGAGCAGAAATACAACGGCGCCTCGGCGCCCAAGCTCGTGCTGATCTCTTCGATCGCCCAGGAGAATCTGCACAACCCGAATCTGCCGGATGCCGCCGCGCATAACAAAAACATCAAGCTTTACACCGAAGCGATGGCTCAGGTCGCGAAGGATAACAACGTTCTCTTCGTCGATCTGTTTGCGCCGTCGCTGGAGATTTATTCGACAGCGCGCTCGCCGCTGACGGTGGATGGGATTCACCTGAACGAAGAGGGAGATCACGCGATCGCGGCGATTATTGACAAGGCGCTGTTCGGAGATCGGCCTTCCTCCGCGCCCGATTCGGCGAGCCTCGAAAAGCTGCGATCGGCCGTGCTCGATAAGAACTTCTACTGGTTCAACCGCTATCGCACGATGGACGGCTACAACGTCTACGGCGATCGCGCCGATGTGAAATACGCCAACCAGCAGACCAATCGCGTTGTCATGGATCGCGAGATGGAGATCCTCGATATCAAAACCGCCAACCGCGACAAGCGCGTCTGGGCGGTGGCGTCGGGGAAGGATCTGAAAGTGACGGATGATAATCTGCCGCCGCTGGTTCCCGTGAAAACCAACAAGCCCGGGCCTTTGGCCGGTGGAACGTATCCGTTCCTCTCCGGCGAAGAGGCGATCAAGCACATGACGGTCGCCCAGGGATTCAAGGTCAATCTCTTTGCGTCAGAAGAGCAATGGCCCGAGCTTGAGAAGCCGGTGCAGATGTCGTTTGACGACAAGGGGCGGCTGTGGGTCGCGGTGTGGCCGAGCTATCCGCATTGGCAGCCCGAAGAAGAGATGAACGACAAGCTGCTGGTGTTCGAAGACACCAAGGGCACCGGCAAGGCGGATAAGATGACGGTGTTCGCCGATCATCTGCATTGCCCAACAGGCTTTGCCTTCTACAACGGCGGCGTCCTGTTGGCACAAGCGCCGGGGCTGATTTATCTAAAGGACAGCAAAGGCACCGGCCACGCCGACGTGCGCGAGCGCGTGCTTGAAGGACTGGACTCGGCGGACAGCCATCACACCGCCAACAGTTTTGTCTACGATCCGGGTGGGGCGCTCTATTTCCAGGAAGGAACATTCTTCCGCACGCAGGTGGAAACCGCCTGGGGCCCGCCCGAGCGGTCGGCGGATGGCGCGGTGTATCGATTTGAGCCGCGGACTTTTAAGTTTGAAACCTACGCCGGATATCCATTTGCCAATCCGCACGGGCATGTGTTCGATCATTGGGGCACGGACATCGTCACCGACGGCACCGGCGCCGTGCCTTACTATGGGCCGAGCTTCACTGGCAAGGTTTACTTTCCGCAGAAGCATCGCGGCGCGCCGACGGTTTATAAGCAGCGCACGCGCCCCTGCCCCGGCACGGAAATCGTTTCCAGCAGCAATTTCCCCGATGAATACCAGGGCCACTTTTTTGTCGCGAACGTGATCACCGTTCAGGGCATTCTGAACTACAAGCTGGACGAAAAGGGCTCGGGCGTGGTTGGCACGGAAGTGCGGCCGCCATTCCTGCAATCGAACGATCCGAATTTCCGACCGTCGGCGATGGAGTTTGGCCCGGATGGCGGGCTGTATGTCCTCGATTGGCAGAACCCGCTGATCGGCCACTTGCAGCACGCGCTGCGCGACCCGAATCGCGATCACACGCATGGCCGCATCTATCGGATCGTTTACACGGAGCGGCCGCTGGCCAAGCCGGCGCAGATTGCTGGCGCTTCGATCGAGCAGTTGCTCGACTTGCTCAAGAGCCCGATCGATCGCGTGCGCTATCACGCCCGCATCGAACTGGGCACGCATGACGCGAAAGACGTGACGTCGGCAATCGATAAGTGGATCGCCGCCCTGGATAAGAACGATCCGGAATATCAGCATCACATGATGGAAGGATTGTGGGCGTATCAGTGGCAGAATGTGGTTAATGAGCCGCTGCTCAAGCAGATGCTCAAGTCGCCCGACTACCACGCCCGAGCCGCGGCAACGCGCGTGCTCTGCTACTGGCGCGATCGCGTCGATAAGCCGCTGGATTTGCTACGCACGATGGTGACCGACGACAGCCCGCGCGTACGATTGGAAGCCGTCAGGTCGTGCAGCTTCTTCACCAGCGGCGATGCTGGAAACATCGCACTCCAATGCCTCAACAAACCGATGGATCCATTCCTTGAATACACGCTTAAGGAAACCAGCAACACGCTGGATCGATTTGCGCAGGTGAAGTGATCGTGCTGACGGCCGTCGAAAAGGAAACGCCACGGGCATGCTGTCGCAAGCCCATGCCACCCAAAATGATGTGGCAGCGCCGGGGTGCCATGTCCCACGCTTGTGTTGGCATGTCTTTCTTCTGGTGGTGTATTTCGCCGTCCGGAAGTGCGGAAGACATGCTCACGCAAGCGTGAGGCATGGCACCCCGGGCACCCAAATTGATGGACTCCACTAGCTCAGGTGGCATCGGCTCGTCTCAGCGCGCCGTGGCATCTTCATAAATTGCAGAGGGTTTGGAGTTGCCTAGCTCGCGGTTATCCCGCTACGCTTTGGCTGTTCGCTCTCTCGTTTTGATTCAAGGATTCATGCATGAACCGCCCGCTACTTCGTCTAGTTTTATCGTTCACCGTATCGAGCTGTTTGTTCGCAGTCGCTCGCGCCGATGATCCCCCTGCCGATGCGGGCGGCGCGCCCAAAATCTTCCTCGACAACAGTCCCGCCGTCGTCGCTTATCAGCTTAAGCGGCTGACCAATCCGCAGCTCATCGCCTTGGAGCGCAAGGACAGCGATCCGAAATACAAACCAGTCTACGAGGCGATGCTCGCCCGCGCCGGGTTCGATCGCAAATATCGCCAGGAAGCCGTCGAGGCACTGGCGAAACTCAACAAGTCTGATCCGGTCATCGAGATTCTCACTGCGATCGGAAAGGTTGATCCGAGCGACAAGCAGACCGTGCGCGAGTTGGTTTCGATGCTGATGGCGCAAAAGCCGGCGGCGCTTATCGCGCAACGCGAGAAGATCCAATCACTGGCAACGGATTCGGAAAGTAATGCCGTAAAGCAGGCGGCTTACGCGACGCTGGCTACCGCCGACGGCAAGCCGGACGCAGCATGGGACTTCGCCCAGAGCAACCAGGGCGTTGCCTTCATGCTCGGCGGAATCGCGCTGATCAACGACCCCAAACTGCGCGGCAGCTTTTTCAGCAAGGTGGAGCCGCTGGCGCGCCAAGCGCCCGATGCACAGATTCAGACCGCTGCGATCGATGCCCTTGGCTCGGTCTCGGGGCATGAAGCCGAGGCGTTTAAGATTCTCACCGACATCATCAGCAGCGGGCAGGGAAATGATCGGCTGACCGCCGTGCGGGCGATCCGCCATATCCCGGATGACAAATGGCCCGATGCGCAGATCGAAGGGCTGGCGTCGGCGGTGGTGAAGCTGATCGAGCAGACCCCCGCCGCCGAACGCACAAAGCCGGCGGTGCTGCAGGCGATTCAGCTCGGCGACGATCTCACGGGAATGCTCAGCGAAGAGAAGGGCGCGCCGCTCCGCAAGACGCTGCACGAGCTGGGCGTTCGCGTCGTC
The DNA here is from genome assembly GCA_036276235.1 of Humisphaera sp. GTDB lineage: Bacteria > Planctomycetota > Phycisphaerae > Tepidisphaerales > Tepidisphaeraceae > JANWHF01. The sequence continues at coordinate 19,907 of DATBDZ010000312.1, forward strand.
GCGATCCGCACGCTGCGCGAGCAGATGGCGTTTGATACGCGCTACTTTGCCGTGCAGGCGGGCAAGCCGGTGCAGATCGTGCTCGATAACGAGGACGCGATGCCGCATAACCTGGTGATCACCGCGCCCGGCGCGATGCAGGAAGTTGCGGTCGCCGGCGGTCAGCTCCCCGCGCCGGCGGAGCCGACCGATCTGGCGTACGTGCCGACGACGCCCAAGGTCATCACCGCGATGCCGCTGGTGCAGCCGGATGAATCGGCGACGCTGAGCTTCACCGCGCCCAAGGAGCCGGGGGAATATCCGTTCGTCTGCACGTTCCCGGGGCATTGGGTGCGCATGTATGGGGTGATGCTGGTGGTTCCCGATTACGACGCCTGGGAAAAGAAGCCGACGTTTCCGAAGGACCCGCTGACGGGCAAGGCGATCGAGACGGCGAAGACAGATCCGAATTCGCTGCAGGCGCATCAGCATTGATGCGGGTGTTTGAAACGTGAAAACGTGCGGGCATGAAACGTGAAGACGTGAAACGTGACGCAGAGTAGCCCTCCTGTCACGTTTCACGTCTTCACGTTTTAATCATTTCGACCGATCGTCGTTGTGCCAGCTGGTTGCCCTACAGCGACCGTAAAAACGCAACCAGCGCATCGACATCTTCCGCAGGGATAACTTTCCCATCCGGATGTCTAAATCGCGTGAAGACCTCGCGCAAATCCCGGGCACGATTGTCGTGAAACATCGCGGGTAACTGACTGACGCCTCGTAGTGACGGGGGATTAAACTTCTTCAAATCCATCTCATCGCGCAGCCCGACATCAAAGTTCTTCGCGGACGTATACGCAGGCGGTCGATGACAGCTCGCACAATCGAGCCGTTCGAAAACCTGCTTGCCCTTCGCGATGGCGCTTGCATCGATCGTTCCTCTTGCGCCATCGAGCGATGGCGCGGGTTTGAGCGTGTGTAAATACGCGGCCAGATCGGAGATATTCTGCTCGCTGGCCGCGTCGGCTGATCCTTTCATCGTGCTGAGGATGGACGTTTTGATCTGCTCTTCGAGCGTCGCGTTGCTTCCGTTCCAGGCCCACGGTCCGGTGTCGGCGGTGCCGCGCAGGGAGAGGATTCGCTTGGGCGTGCTGAAGGAGCCGTCGGTGTAATTGTCATTGAGCAGGCCGCAGGTGTGGCCGTCGGTATGGCACGAGGCGCAGGAGTACCAGCCGTCGAGCGAGAGCCGCGCGTCGTAGAAGAGCGATTCGCCGCGATCGGCCGCCGACGGCTTTGGCCGCGGCCCCAGCGAGATCGTGCGAGTGACGCTAAACGTCGGCAGATCGATCACGCTGATCGAATCGCCCAGCGTGTTGGCGACGTACGCCTGATGTCTCGCCGCATCCATCGCCAGCGCCGTCGGCCTCCGACCCACGTTTATGCACAAGAGCCGCTCATCCGGGTGCGGGCGAATCCCGACCTGATCGACGCCCGAAAGCGCCACCAGCAGGCTGCCGTCCGGCGGCGCGATAATTTGCCCCGGATCTCCGGCGCCGTTGTTGGTGACGCCCAGCGGAAACGTTTTCCAATGCTCGATCGCATACGGAACGGACAAGCTCTCGCGCTCCGCCGGATAAAGCAGATGCTCCGCGTTCACCGTGCGCAGCGTGTTGCCCAGCAATTGCCCCCAGAAAACCCGATCGCGCTCGGTCGGCAAGTCAGACGCCAGCATCAGATGGCTGATATGCACATCGCGCCCATCCGCGCTGGCGGCAATGCCGCGAATATTGTTCGCATCGATCCACCGATATCCGCGCAGCGTCCCCGCCGGCAGATCAAACAGCGCCAGCGTTCCGCCAAAGGAATCGGCCACCAGCAGCGTCTTATGATCCGGCGAAATCCATTGCAGCCGCGGCGCGAAGGGGAGATCGATCGTGCGGGAAACGTGAAGTTGCGGATGCGCCGCGTCAGAAAGATCCACAATCGCCAGCCGATGCGCCCAGAGCAGCGCGATCGAGCAGGTTTTCTGATCGGGCCAGAGGCAGGCCGTCGCCGGAGACGTGCCGACCGCGACGTGCTGCGAAATCGTCGGTGAATCGCCGTCAATCGAAAGCTGAATCGCTTCGCCCTTCGCTTCGTCCAGAGCGAGAACCGACTTTCCATCGGGCAATGCAATCAAATCCGAAAGCTGCTCCCCCACCGCTACTTCACCGATGACGCTTCCACCAACCGGATCGATCGAGCTGATACTCCCCGAGCGCTGATTGGCGACCAGCAGCCGATCAGGCAAAGCGAGCATCGCGATCGGCCGGCGAAATTGCGATGCTGGTTCATGGTTCTGCTGCGCGAAACTGGCCGAGTGGGAGAGAGCCAGAGCGAGCAAGGCAAGCAGACGTGTCGAGTATGCAACAACACCGCTACCCCGCGAAAACGCGGCGGGCAGTGCCCGCCCTACGCGCGTTGCAATCAGTCCACTCTTCATTCTTCGCTCTTAACTCTTCATTTACTTTGCCGCTGTTTTCATGCTGTTGAGCTGCTCGATCTTCTTCTGAAGCGTTTCCTTGGTGAAGTTGGCCGGCGGGCGCTTGCCGCCACCGGTGTCGAGATTGGCCAGCAGCTCATCGGGCGTCGGCGTCTTGGAAGGGACGCCATCGGCCGACACATCCACATGCGCTGTCCAGACGATCGCATTGAGGATCGCCTTGCGGAAGCTGTCGCTGGCCCAGTTCCAGTGGTAGTGCGCGCCGGTGCAGCCAAAGCCGCGGCCATCGTTTTCGCGCGTCGCCAGCCACACCAGATGCTGCGGCACATCCTTTTCATTATGCAGTTCAGGGGTTCCATTGTGGGCGGCGTCGGAGCCGTGCAAGCCGGTGGGCGGAACCGCCGTCAGCAGCGGCTGCACGCCCTTCATGTCGTCGCGGAACCGCATGTGGTAATACCACTCATCCCGCGTGGTGAAAGGCTGCAAGCCGTTGGCGGCGGGCGTTTGCGGAAATTTGCTGAAGTTCGCATCCCAATCCGGGTTGATCGACCAATTGGCCTCGAAATAGCCGCCAACCCACTTGAGGAACTCAGGCCCGCCATGATCCTTCGGCACTTCGACAGCATAGTGGATGAGGCCCAGGCCAACACCTTTATCCATCAGCGGCTCAAGTTGCTTGAGATGGTCGCCCTTGAGCGCGATATGCCCCGTGCCGCCGTCGCAAAAGATCACGATCGCCGCGGCGTCGTCAAACGCGTGCGCATCCGTCGGCCACACATACTTGTAAACCTCGCACTCCACCTGCGGCACATTTTCATTCAGCAACTTCGCCAGCAGCATGCAGCCGGCATATTGCTCGTGCTGTGCATACCCATGGCTCGGCGTGCCGGAGATAAAAACAATCTTCTTGCGTCCGGCAAGATTAGCCCCCTCAGCCAACCCCGGCCGCTGCGGCGCCTGCGCGAACGCAAGACCGCCGCTCAAAACCAAACACGCGAGAATCGCCCAACGAACCCGAAATATCTTCGACATGAAAAGCTCCTCCAAGACCTAATACCCCAGCGTATGCCCCCCGTTCACCGCGATATTCTGCCCCGTGATGAAATTCGCGCCGTTGGAAGCCAGAAACGCCACCGCCTCCGCGACATCCGCCGGCACGCCCATGTGTTTCATCGGGACCGTCGCCACGTAGGCGTCTTTGGCCGATTGCGGATCGTTGGCGTGCCGCTCGGTCGGCACCCAGCCGGGGGATACCGCGTTCACGGTGATCTGCCACGGCGCTAGTTCCATCGCCCACGATCGCATCAGCCCCAGCTGCGCGCCCTTGGCGGCGACGTATTGCGAGAATTCCGGCACGCCCTTGCCGAACACTTCCGACGCGATGTGGATGATCCGCCCCGACTTGCGGCGTTTCATCTGATCGATCACCGCCTGCACCAGCAGCACCGGACTCTTGACGAAAAACTCCAGCTGATCGAGACACTTGCGCCAATCCAAATCCTCGATCTTGATAAATGGCTGCGGCCCCGTCGCATTGATGACCAGCACATCGACCGGCCCAAAGGCCGTTTCGGTCTCGCGCACCATCTCGCGCACCTGCGCTTCATCGCGCACGTCGCCGGCCACCGGAATGGCGTCGCCGCGCTCATAACGAATCTGCGCGGCCACCGCGCGGGCCTTCTCCTGGCTGCCAAAATAATTGACGCCCACCTTCGCGCCGCAGGCGCCGAGTTTGATCGCGATAGCCGCCCCCAAGCCGCGCGAAGCGCCGGTCACCAAAGCGACACGGTCGGAGAGATCATGATGCATGGTTTGTCCTCGTCTTGCGGGCAATCGTATCCCTCAAATCAATTGCCAAATCGGCTCCGCCCCCGCGGGCCCGACTAATTTTTGATCGAGGCCGCCGAAGAAGTAGGTGAGCTTGTTGGGGTCGAAGCCTAATTGGTGCAGTACCGTGGCGTGGAGGTTGCGGACGTGCAGTTTGTCATCGACGGCGGCGGCGCCCAGTTCGTCCGTCGTGCCCAGTGAGGTGCCGCCCTTGATTCCGCCGCCGGCGAGCCACATGGTGAAGCCGTAGGCGTTGTGATCGCGGCCAGTGCCCTTCTCGTATTCGGCGGTTGGCTGGCGGCCAAATTCGCCGCCCCAGATCACCAGCGTCTCATCGAGCAAGCCGCGCTGTTTGAGGTCCTTCAGCAGGCCGGCGATCGGCTTGTCGGTGCGGCCGGCGTGATAGGTGTGATTCTTCAATAGATCGCCGTGCGCATCCCAATTGTCATCGTTGTGCGCGCCGCCGGCGTAGAGCTGGATGAAGCGCACGCCGCGCTCGACCAATCGGCGCGCCAGCAAACATCGGCGGCCAAAGTCGGCGGTGCGCGATTCGTTGATGCCATACAGTTCCCGCGTTGATTCGGATTCCTGATTCAGGTCCACCGCTTCGGGCGCGTACTGCTGCATGTTGTACGCCATCTCGTAGCTGGCGATGCGCGCCGCAAGCTGGCTGTTATCCGCGCGCGGCAATTGATGCTCGGCGTTGTACTGCCCGAGCGTATCGAGCAATCGTCGCTGCATGGCGTCGGTCATATCCGCCGGGCGCTGCAGATCGAGAATCGGCGCGCCCGCCGACCGGAGAATCACGCCCTGATAGCTGGCGGGCATGTATCCGCTCGACCAGTTTTTAGCGCCGCTGATCGGCCCGCCCGTCGGGTCAAGCATGACGACAAACCCCGGCATGTTCTGATTCACGCTGCCCAGTCCGTAATTCACCCAAGAGCCCAAACACGGGCTGCCGGAGAGAATTTTCCCGGTGTTCATCTGCAACATCGCCGACCCATGAATCGGGGAGTCGGCGGTCATCGAATGCAAAAATGCGATGTCATCCACGCAATGCGCGAGATTCGGAAACAGCTCACTGACATATTTGCCCGATTGTCCGTACTGCTTAAAGCTCCATTTGGGCCCGACGACGCGGCCCTCATTTTTCTTTCCGCCGCGGCCGAAGGTTTTTACCTGGATCGTCTTTCCGTCGAGCTCGTAGAGCTTCGGTTTGTAGTCGAAGGTATCGACATGACTGGGGCCGCCGTACATGAAGAGGAAGATGACGGATTTGGCTTTGGGGGATTGTTGCGGGGCCTTGCGAGTAGACGGGCTGATGAGTTTTGCGGCCGATGCGCCGTGGGCCTCGCGCGCAAAGAATCCATCCGCGCAGAGCATCGACGTGAGCGCGAGGCCGGTGAATTTCGCGCCGGATTCCCAGAGAAATTCGCGACGCGTGCGATGACAAAAAGTATTCGTTGGTTTGTCGGTCATTACAGTTTCCGATCAATCAAAACCGGTCGCGAGGGCAGCGGGATAGCGCTAGGAGAATCCGTGCCCTCGTTACACTCGTTCACGGCGTGGTGACATTTTCTCGACCTTTGCGGATCCCTCGGTAGTACGAGAACCGTTCGCCACGCCGTGTACGAGCCTGAGGCGAGGGCACGGATCCTCAGAGCGCTATCACATCTAATCCAAATACACAAACTCGTTCAAATTCAGCACAACCAGACAAAAATCCTTCAGCGCAATTTCCGCTGATGCTCCATCCGTCGTCTTCAATGATTCAATCAATTCCACCCCGCGACGAATCTCCGCGTCCACCGGTGAACGGCCCGTCGCTAATCGCAGCGCCAGTGCAACCTCATCTTTCGTTTCATCCCCCGCTTCTTTTTTTAATCGCGCCGCAAGTTTCACGGCTTCCTGATTGATGAAATCGCTGTTAAGCAACCCAAGCGCCTGCGTCGGTTGAACGGTCGTGAAGCGCACCGGACAGGAGACATCCGTCTCGGCGGCGTCGAAGTTTTCCAGCACGGGGAGGCGCAGCGAGCGTTTCACGTGAATGTAAATGCTCCGTCGCGCGGCTTCGGCGAGTGTGCTGCTTCCCCAGCCGTTGCCCGGCCGGGATTGGCCGGCCAGCACTTCCTTGGGCACGATCGGATAAATGCTCGGGCCGAGCATTTTGAGATTCAACGAGCCGTTGGCCGCCAGAATCGAATCCCGGACTTCTTCAGCCGTCAGGCGGCGCATGTCGAAGCGCCAGAGCAGATCATTCTGCGAGTCGGCGGCCAGCTCCTTTGCATCCGGCTTCGACGACATGCGATACGCGTCGCTGGTCATAATCAGTTTGTGCAGGGCTTTAAAATGCCATCCGTTCGCGATCAACTCGCCGGCGAGCCAATCGAGCAGCTGCGGATGCGTCGGCTGATCCGCGTGCATTCCAAAATCACTGGCGGAGCGCACAATGCCGCGGCCGAAATGATATTGCCAGATGCGGTTGGCGATCACGCGGGCCGTGAGCGGGTTCTCCTTTGAGCCGATCCAGTTCGCGAGCACCGTTCGCCGGCCGGTCGTCTTGGCATTCGCCGCCTGCTGCGGAATGGAAGCCGCGCCACCGCCGCAAATGCTCGGGAACGCCGGCTCGACCGGGTCCCCTTGCACGTGCGCGTTTCCACGCATCAGAACAAAAGTCTGCGGCGCGCGTCGGCCGGATTCACTCACACACAGCGCCATCGCCTGCCCGGCCTCCGGCCGCTGCAGTGCCGCCAGCTCCTGCTTGTACTGGCGATATTGCCCGAATCTCTCGGCGCCCAGCACGCGCGAGCCTTCGCGCGCGATTCGCTTGACGGCGTCTTCTTCCGAAACCGGCCCGGCCGGCTCGCCGGAAAGAATCTGCCGGAAATCTGCCTCGATCTGCTTAATGTTCGCTGTCAATTCCTTGCGGCGCTGGTCGCGCTGCTGCATCCGCTGCTCGTACGCCGTCCGATCCTGATCGTTTCCCAGCAGCGGGAATTCATCGGTCGGGCCGCCATTGTGAAAGGAAGTGACGTTCTGAAAAAACGCGACGAGACTGTAGTAGTCCTTCTGCGGAAACGGATCGATCTTGTGATCGTGGCAGCGGGCGCAGCCGACCGTTAGGCCCAGAAAGACCGTGCCCGTGGTCGAAACGATGTCGTCCAGCACGTCATAACGAGCCTGCTCCGGATCGGACGGCTCATCATCCCAAATGCCTAGGCGATAAAACCCGGTGGCGATCCGCGTCTCATCCGACGCCCCAGCAATCTCATCCCCGGCAAGCTGCTCGCGAATGAATTGATCGTAAGGCTTGTCGTTATTGAATGCTTGAATCACGTAATCGCGGTAACGCCAAACATTGGGCTTGGGATTATCGCGCTCGTAGCTGTTGGACTCGGCGTAACGCACCAGATCGAGCCAGTGCCGCCCCCACTTCTCCCCATAATGCGGCGACGCCAGCAGCCGATCGATCAACTTCTCATACGCGTCGGGCGATTGATCCGCCACAAATGCATCAACCTCCGCCAGCGTCGGCGGCAGGCCCGTCAGATCAAACGTCGCGCGGCGAATGAGCGTAAGCTTGTCGGCGGTCGGCGCCGGATGCAGCCCAGCCACTTCGAGCTTTGCAAGAACGAATGAGTCAATCGGATTGCGGACCCAGCCGGCATCTTTGACCGCCGGCGCAGCGGGCCGCACAAGCGGCTTCCGCCACCAGAGCCGCTGTGCTTCTTCTGATGGATCAGCAGCGCGCGCTGCCACGGTAAAAGAAAGGAGAATCAGCCCGAATGAAACCGCTCGCTTGAACATATGGTGCGCCATCGGGTTATACCCGCGGCGAGGGTGAATGATGAATCGCCCGGTGGCCGCGTTTGTTTTCCAATGTCCAGGGGAGGTTGCTTGCAGCGGGGCAGTTCGGGGCTATTTCCGTTGTCTGATCGGTGGCACCAGCCAATCTCTTTCGATGAAATAGGGACCACCAATCGCATCATCTTCGTGGGTGTGGACCATCGTCCAGCTCAAATCAGGTGGAGAAATGAAGAATTCCAAACCCGCGAACTCCGACAAATCTGGAAGCTCGCCGGCGCACTGACATTTATACGCGACAGTGGGTGTGTGAGCGACCGCGCCATGCGGGTTAGCACGCTTGCTCAGGAACGGCACGATGAAAAACGTCTCTGCAAAGCGTCGGGAATATTCGTGCCGCGCGCGAGCTCCTTTCGTGTGCCGCATCCCCAGACGCCACACGTTTCCGTAAATGGATTCCCACTCGTTTGCAAGAGCGAAATGGGATGCCTCGGAAGCGATTTCCCATGCGACGCCGTGTTCGTCCAGGAACTGTTCCAGCTTCTCATCACTTACCATTTGGCCGCCGCCAGTCATCTAATAACTTTCCCCTCACTTCCCAACACCTAGGTGGGCGCATTCTCCCTCTCCCCTGTACTCAGGGGAGAGGGTTGGGGTGAGGGGACGAACGCATCGACTTGCGAACCGCGCCATAGCGCGACACGCCGTCCCCTCACCCTGCCCTCTCCCCTGAGTACAGGGGAGAGGGTTCTGAGTCACGTGTTCGTGTAGGGTTGGTGTACTCGTCCACCCATCACCTTTCGTGGTGGGCGAGTACGCCCACCCTACTACGCCATCCAGTTCAAAATTGTGGATAGAGATGGCGTAGCTTTATTCTCGCGTTCGCGGTGGTGAATTGCCAATTGACCTTCGATGCCTCCTTGTTGCGCGCTTCGTTCCACGCCTTGATCTGCGATGCC
>DATBDZ010000313.1:0-2100 GCA_036276235.1 Humisphaera sp.
GCCGCATCATAGCAGCCGGGCCCATTTCCCCAACCCCGGCGCGTGGTGCGACAATCATTCGCGTTGCAGCAGTTGCACCCCAATCGAGGAGAAACATCGCTATGAAGCGTTTTCTGATTTGTACGGGCCTTCTGGTAGCAGCAACCACGATTTTCGCCCAGGGCAATCCCGCCAGCCCGCCGGAGAAGGCTTCGGCGCAGATCGGCGGCAAGAATATCTCCATCAACTACTCGTCGCCCCGGGTAAAAGGGCGCGAAGGCCACATCTTCACCAAGGACGGACTCATCAGCCACAATCCCAACTACCCCGTCTGGCGTGCCGGGGCCAACGGTGCGACGACCCTTGAGACCGACGGCAATCTGCAGATCGGCAACCTGAGCGTTCCCAAGGGCACATACACTCTGTTCGTCGATATCTCCGATCCCGACCAGTGGGTGCTGATCGTGAACAAGAAAACCAGTGAATCGGGCCTGGCCTACGATGCCAGCGCGGACCTCGGCAAAGTGAAGATGCAGATGTCCAAGCCGCCGTCGATGGTCGAGAACCTCACGTATACCATCAACGATCAGGGCGGCGGCAAGGGGACCATCACGGTGGCCTGGGAAAATCACTCCGCATCGGTCCCTGTATCCACGAAATAATCGTGTTTCGCGTTCGAGCGGCAAGGCAGCGATTGCGCAGTTCTCGCGGCCTTGCCGATAGAATGAGTGAAGAGTCGGAATTTTCCTCCCCGGAGCGAGTCAAGTTGCCGTTATACGAATATCGCTGTGAGCAATGCGGTTACAAATTCGAGAAGATTCAGAAATTCGGCGCGGAGCCGGAGCTCGTGTGCCCCAAGTGCGGCGGCACGCTGGAACGCCCGCTGACCGCGCCGGCCCTGCAGTTCAAGGGCGCCGGCTGGTACGTGAACGATTACGCGCCGAAAAGCGCATCGGCTTCGGCTGACAAGCCCGCGGGGGAAGGCGCGGCCGCTCCTGCCGGCGACGCCAAGCCGGCGACGGATTCAAAGTCCGCGACAGAGTCAAAGCCCGCGGCGGAATCAAAGCCGTCGGAGTCCGCGCCAAAATCCTCATCTGCGCCGAGCCCATCCAGCTCGTCAACCTAAAATGCGCTTTTCTGCTTCTAGCGCAGACCCTCCGTGCCCCATCCATTCGCTATTTTCTGGCGAATGGGTGGGAAACCACTGAAGCCTACCGGCGTGCATGTCATCCGGCCGCTTTCAACCGTGCCCCAATCACATCCGTATACTTGTTTCCCGAACCGGTATTGAAGAGCACCACTCGATCCTTCCCGGTCAGGAACCCCGTCGCAATCAGGTGATCATATGCCGCGGTGGCCGCGGCGCCTTCCGGCGAAAGCAGCAGGCCTTCGTGCTCGGCCCAATCCTTCAGCGAAGCAAAGATCGCGTCATCGCTCAGCGCCACCGCCGTGCCGCCCATGCGCGCACGATCTCCAGGATGATGACGTCACCGAACGGCTTGGGAACGCGCAGTCCCGAGGCGAAGGTGTGAGCGTCCTGCCACATTACGCGGTGCACAGCGTCGGCGGCGTCGCGGCATCGTGGTGAAGATGGCAGCGGGAACACTCAAGAAATGCGATGGCGGGCAGGGGATAGGATAATGGAGGCATTCGAGCCCCAAGCCTGAATCGATGACCACGAAAGCTGCCGGCAGTCGCGTGCAATCCGGGAACACAACGCAGGGCTTGATTCTCGGCGCGTCGATCCTCCTGTTCGTCGCGGGGACAGTCGTCGGGATCGCGCACGCCCGTGCCGAGATTGGCCTTTCGCTGCGCTTGTTCGGGCTCGCGCTTGCCGTCCTCGTCGTCGTGCGCCGCCGTTCCCTTCTTTTCTGGACGTTCTTCGCCATGTTTGCCGGCGCGGAACTCGGCGTCGATGCTCCCCACCTGGCCGCGCAGACTCAATTCATCGGCGACATTTTTCTCCGCCTCATCCGTATGATCGTGGCGCCGCTGATCTTGGGCGGCATCGTCACCGGCATCGCCGGCCATGGCGAACTGCGCGGCGTTGGGCGCGTGGCCGTGAAGGCGATCGTCTATTTCGAAATCGTCACTACGGTGGGTCTGATCATCGGCCTGATC
>DATBDZ010000314.1:0-7965 GCA_036276235.1 Humisphaera sp.
GGTTTCGCACAACAGCACGCCGCTCAAATTTTTCGTCGGCTATTCCGGCTGGGGCGCGGGGCAGTTGGAAGGGGAGATCGAATCCGGGGCATGGCTCTCCGCGCCGGCCAACAAAGACCAGGTCTTTGGTGAGTGCGAAAACCAATGGAACCGCCTGCGCCGGCGCATCACGTTCAACGTGATCCACCCGTGGCTCGATCCGCGATTGATTCCGGATGATCCGACGTTGAATTGAGCACGCGCACTCCGCTGACACAAAACATATGCGGTGATCGTCATGCTGAGGTACTCCGAAGCATCTGGCCACTCGCGCGAACAGGCCAGATGCTTCGGAGTACCTCAGCATGACGGGTTACGGGGCCGGAACGGTTCCACCAATCTTGCACGCCAACATCACCCGCACCAGCATTTTGACTTGCAACGCTTGCCGCTAAGAATCTGCGAAGCCCGCCGAAACGCGAACGCGAGAGCGCGTAAAATCCTCGGAGATTTTCGTCATCGCCGATTGACGTATTGACAATGCCCGACGCATCGCCTTAACTTGTCGCGCAGTAGGAACCACCCGGGGGCCGGAGAAATGCTGGTCTGTTAGCAGCCGACTGCTCATGGGATGAGCGTTGGTTGGCCCCGGTCACGCCGCGGCTCCATCAGTCGTTTAGATAACCTGTGCAGGGAAAGAGTAGATCCGACGATGCGCGTCCTCATGCTTGGATGGGAGTTCCCACCGTTTATTAGTGGTGGATTGGGCACCGCGTGCTATGGCCTGACCAAGGCAATGAGCACGATCGGGCAGGATGTCATGTTCGTCTTGCCGCGCCCGGTCGCCACGCCGTTCTCGACACACGTGCGGCTCGTGAGCCCGCGCGCCGGTTCGCCGTTGGCGCTGCCGAGCACCGAATACCGTCTCGATGAATTCGAGAATGTAAGCTTCCGCACAGTCGATGCGCAGCTCTCGCCCTATGGCACGCCGGAAGATTACGTCGAGCAGGCAGAGGCGCGCAAGAAAGCCGCCCCAAAGCCGCCGGCCCCCGAGCCTAGCCCGGCAGCGGTTGTCTCCTCCACCGCCAACACACCGACACCTGGCTTCCTGCAAGGCACCGCGACCGGCAACCACTACGCCGGCGATCTGTTCAGCGAAGTGCAGCGCTACGCCACCCTTGCCGCCGAGATCGGTCGGCACGAAGGGTTTGACGTCGTTCATGCTCACGACTGGATGACCTTCCCCGCCGGCCTTTCCGTGGCGGCCATGAAAGGCGTGCCGCTGGTCGTACATGTTCACTCCACGGAGTTTGACCGCAGCGGCGCGCACGTCGATCAGCGCATCTACGACATCGAACGGCGAGGCATGCACGGCGCAATGAAAGTCATCGCGGTAAGCTATCTCACAAAGAACCAAATCACCCATCACTACGGCGTGGATCCGACGAAGGTCGAAGTCGTCTACAACGCCATCGAGCAGAACGGCAACGGCTTTGACGCCGAAAAATACAAGATCCACAAGGACGAGAAAATCGTCCTGTTCCTCGGCCGCATCACCATGCAGAAGGGCCCCGAGTATTTCCTGCAGGCGGCCAAGAAGGTGCTCGAGGTGATGGAGAACGTGAAGTTTGTGATGGCCGGCAGCGGCGACATGATCCGCCGCACCATCGAGATGGCCGCCGCCATGGGCATCGGCCACAAGGTCCTCTTCACCGGCTTCCTGCGCGGCGCCGATACCGAGCGGGTCTTCAAAATGGCTGACCTTTATGTGATGCCCTCGGTGAGCGAGCCGTTCGGCATCGCCCCGCTCGAAGCGATGAGCCACGATGTCCCGGTCATCATCTCCAAGCAATCGGGCGTCAGCGAAGTGCTCACCCACGCCCTGAAGGTAGACTTCTGGGACATCAACGAGATGGCGAACAAGATCATCGCCGTCCTGAAGCACCCGCCATTGGCCAGCACGCTTCGCCAGCATGGGAGCTTCGAGGTGAAGCAATTGAGCTGGGTCGATTCAGCGCGATCCTGTGTGCAGGTTTACGAGACGGCACTGTCGATGATGAATGGGCGGGGATGAGCGGCATATGCTTTCCGTTCCGGCCCGGATACTGAAATTGCCAACACGACTCTAGAACACCAGCGCAAAAAGCCGTCATGCTGAGGTACTCCGAAGCATCTGGCCATTTCGCGAAGGCAGCCAGATGCTTCGGGGTACCTCAGCATGACAGTTGTCCATATTCCCTAGTTATATAACGATCCCTTAGAACGGAATATCCGCCTCCTTGAACATCACTTCCTCGCCGAATGGCGCTTCGCCTTTTTGAGGTTGCTCTGCAGCGGAATGCTGTTCCCCGCCGCCTTTCCCATTACTTCCGATGAACTGAAAGTTCTCGACCACAACCGATACCTTGCTGCGGCGGCCGAAGCCCTGCTTGTCTTCCCAGGTGTCGTACTTGAGCCGACCTTCGACGAAGAGCGGCTTTCCCTTCTGGCAATACTTTGCGATGGTCTGCGCCTGTTTGCCGAAAGCCGTGCAATCCAGGAAGCAGGTTTCTTCGCGCTCTTCGCCGCCAGCGGTGCGATAATGGCGGCTCACCGCCAAACCAAAATCCGCCAGCGTTGTGTTGTTGGGCAACTGCTTGATCTGCGGATCGCGCGTCAGATTGCCCATGAGCATGACTTTGTTTAATGCTGCCATGATTTGCTCCGTAGAGGGAATGAGTAGTCAGAGCGAATAAGTAGGCAGATAATCCGCTGTTCGCTTGAACCTCCGGATTCTGACTACTTATTCACTCTCATTCGTTCTGACTACTTATTTGCACTTTTATGCCGCCGCTGCGGGCAGGCGATTTCTTACGTACTCAATGCACTTGGCGATGAGATCGGCGGGCATGTCTTCCCAATCCTCGACTCCCGCCTTCGCCAGCCATTTCTCGACTGAACCCTCTGGAAGACGCACAACGCCCAGCAATTCCTTGATCTGCTGCACCTGCTCGCGGCTGGCGAGCGGCACCACCTGCGCCTCTTTTTCCAGGAGGCCGGCGTCATAGCGCTTCTTGATCGCGTCGTAGCTCCACTCAAACACATCGTCATCGGGGAACTGCTCCAGACGCGTCTTCACGACCTTCGCGTAGCGCTTCTTTCCCTTCTTGCCCAGCTCGACGACCAGATCAAACCAGTAATCAAGCTGCCGCCAACCATCGAAGGTGTAGCCGAGCTTGGCGAAGTTCTGGCCGTACTCGGTCTTGGCGTGGCTGGTGATCACCACGTTCATATCCAACGCCATGATCAGATTCGCCAGGCGCTTCATCTCTTTGTTAGCCGCGCCGTAATGGCGGCCAAAATCCGCACCGACCTTCGCTTCGCACTTGTCCAGCAGATCGTTGTAAACGGTCGTGATCGGATCGATCACCAGCGTGCGGAAATCGTGCTTTTCGGTTAGCAGCGATTTCACTTCCTGGATGACTTCATGAATGTCGTTGGTTTGATAGACCACCGAGCCCGACTGCCCGATCAGCTTGTCATAGTTTTCGGCGCCGCGCTCGGCGTCGATGATATAGCTGTTGGGGAATTGGATTGCCGCGGTCGTCTTTCCCACTCCCGCCGGCCCGAACATGAAAAGCTTTAATCGCTTTTCAACCGCCTGAGGCTTCTTTGCTCTAAGCACGATACGTCTCCTCTCCGGTAAGCGATTCCTTCCGCTTTTCGTCGTCCGACCGGCACGGACCACGCCCTTATCGTTAGCACTATGTTAGGACTATTTTACCCCCTGTGTCAATCAAAAAATTCGCGTTTCTACATGTCAAAAACCCCGATTGTTTGGTCACTTCAGATATACGTTTTTTGGCGCATTTTGATCGGGATTTTCGCGATGCTTCCCGCACAAAACGCACCGAACTCAGGCACCCTGCTTTACCTTCCGGCGGCTCATCCTTACTCTGCTGACATGCCCCAGCGCATCCTCATCACCGGCGGAGCCGGATTCATCGGTTCGCATCTGGCCGAGCGGCTCTTGGCCGATGGCCACGCCGTCACCGTGCTCGACGATTTCTCCACCGGCCGCATGCAGAACATCGCGCCCATTCTGGACAAGCCCGGCTTCCAGCTCGTGCGCGATTCAGTTGAAAATGAAGCGACGGTGAATACGCTGATCGCCGCCAGCGATGCCGTCTATCACTTGGCTTCCGCGGTCGGCGTGCAGCTCATCGTCGATGAACCCGTCCGCACTATTCGCACAACGATTCATGGCACCGAGGTCGTCCTTGAAGCCGCCAATCGCTTTCGGCGGCCTGTTCTTATCACCAGTTCATCAGAGGTGTACGGCAAAGGCGCGCGCGTTCCGTTTGATGAAGACGACGATGTCGTGATGGGCCCGACGAAATCAAGCCGCTGGTGCTACGCGTATGGAAA
Organism: Humisphaera sp.; assembly: GCA_036276235.1. Taxonomy (GTDB): domain Bacteria; phylum Planctomycetota; class Phycisphaerae; order Tepidisphaerales; family Tepidisphaeraceae; genus JANWHF01. The sequence continues at coordinate 4,387 of DATBDZ010000314.1, forward strand.
GGGGATCGACGAATTCCTGGGGCTCGCCTATCACCGACAGTTCGGTCTGCCGGTCACGATCGTGCGGCTGTTCAACACCGTCGGCCCGCGTCAGGTCGGAATGTACGGCATGGTCCTTCCACGCTTCGTCGAGGCGGCTCTGGCGAATCAGCCGCTCAATGTTTACGGCGACGGCAAACAATCCCGCTGCTTCTGCCACGTCAGCGACGTCATCGACGCCATCACGCGGCTCATGGCAGTGCCTAAGGCGCCGGGCCAGGTCTTCAACGTCGGCAGCGACGAAGAGATCAACATCAACGATCTCGCCGCGCGCGTGATCCGACTCGCCGGATCAAGCAGCACCATCCAGCACATCACCTACGAGCAGGCGTACGGCCAGCGCTTCGACGACATGGCCCGCCGCGTGCCGCGCCTGGATAAGGTGCGCTCGGTTATTCCGTTCCAGCCGAAGCTGAATCTCGATCAGATTATCAAGTCGGTGATTGAGGATCGGCGCCAGCAACGTGCATGAACTCCGGCGTTGGAAGGGGACGGACAGATTGGGCGACAAGTTCGGTTCCCTACTCCGGTACTCCTGAAAACGCGGGGGAGGGAGAAACACCAGCCGCCTAAGTGTCACGCGTCCGCGGAGAACGCTCAACGGGGCTTGTGGTATCCGAAAATGGTCCCCTTGGTAGAATCAAACGAGCCATGCTGCGATTACCCGCGCGTCAGATTCATCTGGATTTTCACACCGCCGAATCGATCGATCGTGTCGGCGCGAAATTTGAGCGGAAAAAGTTCCAAGCCGCGCTCAGGCAGGCGCATGTGAACTCCGTCACCGTTTTTGCCAAGTGTCACCATAGCTGGTCCTACTATCCGACGAAGGTGGGGCGGCGACATCCTTCGCTGAAGATCGATCTGCTCGGACAGCAAATCGATGCCTGCCATGCGATGAAGATTCGCGCGCCGATCTATTACACGGTCGGCTGGAGCGCGGCGGATGTCGCCGATCATCCGGACTGGGCCGTGCGCAATCGCGATGGATCAATCGCAACGATTCGCCATGACGTTGCTGCCGCCCCGAGTGACCCCAAGCCGCCGACGAGCTGGGTCTTCCTTTGCCCCAGCGGCGCGTATCGCGATCTGATCGTTCGGCAAACCGAGGAGATTTGCCGGCGATATCCGGTCGATGGATTTTTCTACGACATCTGCGATGTCTCGACGGCGTGTTGGTGCGATCGCTGCCGCGCCGGGATGGAAGAGGAACAGCTTGATCTGACGAACGACGCCGACGCGCGGATCTACCACATCCAGCAATGGGTGCGGCTGATGACCGATTGCAATCACGTCATTCACAATAATCACCGCGACGCGACGATCTTTTACAACGGCACGACCAAGCTGCACTCGCCGCACGAGTACGCGGCGTTCAATACGCACTTCGAGCTGGAAGATCTGCCGACAACCTGGGGCGGCTACGACAAGCTTCCGCTGCGCGCCAAACTTTTCAGCGAGATGGGCAAGCCGACGTTGGCGATGAGCGGGAAGTTTCATACGCAGTGGGGAGAGTTCGGCGGATTCAAACATCCGCACGCCATCCGATATGAATGCGCCATGATGATCGCCTACGGCGCGGCGTGCAGCATGGGCGATCAACTGCATCCATCCGGGCAGATCGACCCGGCAACCTATCGCAACATCGGCCACGCCTACGAATACGTGAAGCGCATCGAAGACTACGGCCTGGTTGGAAAGCCGCTGGCGAATCTGGGCATCTACGTCAGTGGGCAAGCCGCGCACGATGAAGGCGTCGCGCGAATGCTGCTGGAGCGGCAGATCGATTTCGAAGCCGTCCGACGCGAAACCGATCTCGCACGCTATGACGCGATCATCCTTACCGGCGCGACGTTTCTCGATGATGCGCAAGCCGAAAGTTTGCGCGAGTTCGTCGCCGACGGCGGCTCTTTGCTGATCCTGGGCCAGAGTCTCTTCGATCGCACCGGTAAGATGCTTTTCGACATTGGCGGGAAGTTCATCGGCCCCTCGCGCTACGATTGCGACTACACACTCGCCGGCCGCGAGCTTTCTGAAGGGCTCGTCGATTCTCCGTTCCTCAACTACACGCCCGCGCCACGAATTGTCGCGACCAGCGGCCACTCGCTGGCGGCGATCCATGAGCCGCTCTTCAGCCGCACCTATTGGCGATATTGCTCGCACATGAACGCGCCGCACCAGCTAACAGAGGCAGATCATTCCGCCGTGATCCAAAAAGGCCGGATCATCTACTGTGCCCACGCGCTGGGAAAAATGTACGCCGACGACGGCGCGCGGCTCCATCGCGATCTGTTCATCAACGCCCTGCGCCGCGTCTACCGCAAGCAGATTCTGACAACGACCCTCCCCAGCGCCGGCCGCGCGAGTTTGCTGCATCAGCCCGACAAGAAGCGATACGTCGTCCATCTTCTCTACAGCCCACCGTTACAGCGCGGGAGAACGCTGGTGATCGAAGATTTCCCAACGATCTACGACGTGCCTGTCGAGCTGCGCGTGCCGGAAAAGATCAAGCGGGTGAGATTGCCGCTTAACGGCAAGACGCTCAAAGTGGCAAAGGGGCGGGCCAGTCATGGATTGACCGTCCCGGAATTGAAGGACGGGCATCAGGTTGTCGTGTTTGAATACTAGCTGATTCACATCGATCATCGGTCCACCAGACGCCCGACCCGCCGATGCAACCTTTTGAACCGTTTTTTGCACCAATCGGTTGCATCTGCAATGGTTGCACGTTGCATGACTGACGGGCGGAGCCAGCAGCCAGAAGCCAGCCTGCGGTGAGCCTGTCGAACCGAAGCCAGAAGGATGAAGCTCACGCAGAGGCGCAGAGGCGCAAAGAAGATTGGCTGAAACTTTGCGCCTTAGACTTCGGCGAGCTCAGTCGAGCCGCGCCTTTGCGTGAGATACCCGTTTTCTTCGGCGCTTCGTCTCTTCGCGTGACGCCTTCTTTGGACCCATGACGACGCGGGCCACGAATCATTTTGGAACGTTTTATTAATCATTCCGTTTCATCCGGACTCGTTGCATGTTTCATCGCACCTGCCGGCCGCTCGTTTTCCCCCACAGGGCAATCTCTCTTATCCCCTCCCGGTACTCCGGCGAGAGAGGGGGCTTGCACCAACCGGCGGTCGAATCTGGATCCCGCGCGACTTGGCGCGACTCTGGGCGCGACTTTCGTCGATGTTGCGCCGTTCCTTTCCGGGCCCGCATAGGTTGTTTGCAATGTCCTGCGGCAGTTCAGACAGATAGAGCGGCTTGCGTTGCCGGCGGCGGGGTTTGGGCAGCCAGGGCTTTCGGGAGGCCAGCCGCGGGAATCCGAGGCGAAGGTGTGCGCGCTGGAGCATATCGTGGACGGCCTGCCGCGTGGTCCCCATCCGCACGGCGATCCGCGCCAGCCGCCAGCCGTACGTATAGCGCATCAGCATGACGTGCCGCTGCTTGTCGGTCAGTTTGGTCATGTCCATAAGTGTGTCCCTCTATTATACACACACTTTGTCAACATTTTGTTAGGTTAACTCGTGGCGCGAACGCGACTTACGGCTGGCG
>DATBDZ010000315.1:0-6930 GCA_036276235.1 Humisphaera sp.
GATCGTCTCACGGCGCATCGGCAGCACTTCTCTCATTGTCACCTGCACAGCCAAACTCATCTTTCTATGCCTCCTCCATTCCTTTATGACATCAGCGGGATCGACCTGGATCAGATCGTGTACGACCAGGAGGCCATCCGAAAAGCGAACCCGCAGCGCGGGCCGATGGAGCATCTCAACGCCATCGTCTATGCCAAGCCGGAACTGGGCCAGATCATCGGCTGCAAGGATGTGAGAGCCGACGAGTTCTGGGTCCCGCATCACATCCCTGGCCGCCCGCTTTTGCCGGGCGTTTTGATGATCGAGGCGGGGGCACAGCTTGCCAGCTTCTACACGCGCACCTTCGAGAATTGGACGGGATTCATTGGCTTCGGCGGCGCGGAAGATATTCGCTTCCGGCAAGTCGTCGAACCGGGCTGCCGCATGTATCTCATCGGACTAAAGATGTGGGAAAGGCATCGCCGCATCTGCTGCCGCATCCAGGGAATGGTGAAGGGGAGCCTGGTTTTCGAAGCCTCCATCGTGGGAACACAATTCTAGTCGATAAAAAAACCCGCCCAAACTCGGGCGGGTCCTTTGATGTCTTGGGTTTTGTTTCGGCGGCTTTATTTGACCGTCGCGAGCCGGCGAACCTTCAGGGCTTTGAGGCCCTTGGGAGATTCTTCGACATCGACCTCGACGGTCTCATTTTCCTGAAGCGTCTTGAAGCCGTCGCCTTCGATTACCGAGTGATGAACGAAGACGTCGCGGTTTTCCAGAAGGATAAAACCGAAACCTTTTTGGTCGTTAAACCACTTCACCTTCCCTGTGGCCATGAAAGCCACTCCTTTCCAGACGTGTGCGGCCGGGCCAGAGACCGGCGCGCGAGACGGCACGTACAATTTCCGGCGCTGGGCGTACCCCCAACCGGATCGCGACCTTGTGCCTGGGATCGCAAAAACTTGGAAACCCGAGAATAACCGCGATCTTATTGGAATGCCAAAAAAAACCTGCGCAGGTGTCAAGAGGCAAAATTCTCCATCTCAACACAACTTATCCACATGAGGAGATTCGAGGCGGCCGATGATGTTGCGATTTCTAAACATTGCGGAAATCCCTCGGTAAATTCACCGTCCTCATCAATTTTGGGGAGCCCTTGTTTTCAATCGGATGCTCCGTAAATGCTTGTCATATCAAGAATTGCCGAACGTTTCCGAGTTGGATTCGGGCCTCAAGCCCACGAATCACAGACTGAGCGCAATCATCACAAATTAAAAAATTGCCCAAAATCCGCGGGAAAATACCGCGATCGCAAGAGTTTTCCACGAGTTATCCACAATGCGGGGCTTGACTTGCTTTCATGAGATGATCCATCGAAAATGCGGCGCGGCGTGTCCTCTGTCATAAATCATGAATCTGCTGGAAACCACCAAACTCTGCAAAGCCTATAACGGGCGAACCGTCGTTGACGAAGTCAGCTTCGTCCTGGCCCAGCAGGAAATCGTCGGCCTTCTGGGCCGCAATGGCGCGGGAAAGACCACCACCTTCCGCATGATCCTCGGTATGGTCGTGCCCGAGAGCGGCGCGGTTGCATTTGATGGATATGACATAACCCACCTGCCCATGTACAAGCGGGCGTCACGCGGGATCGGCTATCTGCCGCAGGAACGCAGCGACTTTCGCCGGCTCACCGTCTGGCAGAATCTGCAGGCAATTCTCGAGACATTGCCGATCAATCGTGCCGAGCGCAATCGCCGGGCTAATCAGTTGCTCGATCAATACGGCCTGCTCAAAAACCGAAACCAACGCGCCGAAACGCTCAGTGGCGGCGAACGCCGCAAGCTTGAAATCTCGCGATCTCTGGTCACCGACCCAAAACTCATCCTCCTCGACGAGCCATTCAGCGGCGTCGATCCGATCGCCGTCGAAGATCTGCAAACCGAAGTACGCCGCCTCAAGAATGAGTTTGGCAAAAGCGTGTTGATCACCGATCACAACGTCGCGCAGACGTTACGGGTCTGCGACCGCGCCCTGATCATCAATGAAGGGCGGGTCTTCAAGGAAGGCACGCCGCGCGAGATCATCAATGACTCGGCGGTTCGCCAGGCCTACATCGGAAATCTCTTCCGTGGCGACGAGTTTGATGAGGCCGCCGACGACATGGGCGATGGGCTGCTCCCGCCGCGCCCGGGAGGGTCGCGTGCCGCCAACGGCCACACATTCCCGCTGGGCGGACAACAAGCAGGCGGCGAGCGGACTAAGACTACTAAAGGATTCCTATGAAACTCCGGCAAACACTGACGTACGGGATGTTCGCATTGCTCGCACTGGGCATCAGCGCCGCCCGCGCACAGACCGTCGATCCCGCCAAGCCCGATGCGCAGCCCGCGCCAGCGGTGAAGCCCGATGCGCCGGCCACCCCTGCGCAACCCGCGCCGGCCGTGGAAACCAAAGTCAGTGCCGAAGCGCGGCAACTGCTCGATCAAGTCAACGACGCCTACGCGCATCTCAAGAGTCTCGCGCTGGAAGGAACGATCTACGGCAACTTCGACGTGGCCGGCGAAAAACACAACGACACCCTCAAGCTCTCCAGCTCTTTTGAGGCGCCTAACAAGTTCCGCCATTACGCGGAGAATGATCTGCTCTGCATCTCCACCGGCGAGCGGATCTACTCTTACCTGAAAGCAAAGAACCGATACACCACCGCCGAGGCGCCCAAGGATCGCGTGGCCAACGAAGATCTGCCGCGCCCGATTCCAATGGCCCTGGGAATGGAAAACCCTTCGCTTCTCATCGCGCTGTCAAAGGAGCCGGCGAAGGATTTGATCGACACCGCCACCGAAATCAGCAAATCCGAAGACACGCAAATCGACGGCGTCGGCTTCCCGACGCTTCACATGCAGCTCAAGGATCAAACCGTGCGGACGCTGGTGATCGATCCGCACTCGCATCTGGTGCGCAAGGTCATCACCGATGTCAGCTCCGTGCTCAAGGCCCGCAATAGCCCCGATGTCAAGCTCGCCACGTTCACGATCGACTACACGACGGTGACGGCAGACGCGTCGCCCGCCGCCGACCTCTTTGCCTGGGTGCCGCCGGATGGCGCCAAGGACATCGCCAAGGAAGCCGCGCCCGATGAAACCGCCGAGGCGGCGGCCATGCTCGAAGGCAAAGCCGCCCCCGCGTTCAAGCTCAAGGACATGGAAGGCAAGCAAATCTCCCTGGCCGACACGAAGGGCCATGTGGTCGTGCTCGACTTCTGGGCCACCTGGTGCGGCCCCTGCCGCGCTGCATTGCCGCATCTGCAAAGCCTCTACGAAACCAAGCGCGGGCAAGGCGTGCAATTCTTCGCGCTCGACCAATCCGAAGAGAAGGACAAAGTCCAGAAGTTCATCGAAGAAACCAAGCTCACAGTCCCCGTCCTCCTGGACAGCGACGGAGAAGTAGGCGGCAAATACTTCGTCACCGGAATCCCCCAAACCGTCGTGATCGGCAAGGATGGAAAGGTCGCCAAAGTCTTCATCGGCTTCGGCCCCGCCTCCGCCGAAGAACTCGCCAAAGCCGTCGAGGCGGCACTGAAGTAATTCCTTGGTGGCACATCACGTCGAGCGGCGATGACGCGCACCCGATAAACCTGTGCCACCAGGAATCAGCATGTTCACCCTGTGGCTCCATCATCTGGAGTTCATCAGCGCCTACGAGAACGCCGTTGCTGCTTAAATGCTGGAGATCGATTCCTTCCGCGTGACATCTCTTTTTGGGGAGCCGTTAACCCCTGCTTACCTTAGGACATCAGCCGACAGAAGCGGGGTCAGGGTGGGTGACAGCGCGCCTCCACCATCTAACGGGACGGTGAATCCGACCGGGATCAGGTAGGCTCTTACTTCCGTTGCGTTATTGATGTCAGTGAATCCGCCAGTGGTGATTTGCGCAGACCACAAGCCGTCTGGCTGGATTGCCGTGATCGGCTGATTGAAGAAAGGCTTCGTCCACCACCCGCTGCCGACTTTGATATAGACAGCGACGCCTTGATATTTGCTCAAATCGACGCCGACGACCTGGCCTGATGCAGACCCGCTTCGGCCGCGCGGAGCAACGCTGGTGATCCTGATGCCAGGTTTCGTCACGACGGGATTGTGGACCTGTGTAATCCTTACCCAGTCGACATCCATACTGAAGCGCTTGTTTTGTGCCGCGTTCGATGTCGGCGCTATTGCGGCGTTATAGGCAGCGGGCCAATCACTTGCCGGCGCCCAGATGTTTAGATACGCATGCACGGGCCCTACCGGCACGATGTTTTTTTCGGAGCGGACGACGACTGAATCGACTCGCCACTCGTCGTGATCGGGATACATGGCAATCGTGTAAGTGTGATATGCAGTCAGTTTGCCGCCAGCGGGCAGGTGGGAAAAAACTGGCGCTCCAACGCCCAAGGGCTCGTTGGCGAACACGTTGCTTTCCATCCGCTGTTGGCCGCTCACCACTTCATTGCTCAAGAGCTCAGTGTCGCTCTCGTCATGGTTGGCTGTCCCGGGCTTGACCCCATAAAAGAAAGAAGCCCCGACGACGCCGCCGAGAATCGGACTATTTAGTCGAGCCCTGACACTCATGATGAGGCCGTCGCCAACCGAAAACGTCTTGTTGCTGATGAGCTCATCGCCGAAAAACGACGGCTTGCCAGGGAGCATCGTGGGATTGTAGCTGTCGAGATACAGCCTCACTGCGTGGTTAACCGTTACCGGCATCGGCTGATTTTGCGACACTCGAAGTTGGGTCCTGCCAAGAAACGTGCTTCCGGAGGAGTCAAAGGCTGGTCGGTGCCAGTTTGCACTGCTGACCGCCGGATCGCTGAATTCGGCGTCAAGCAGGGTAGTCGTCGTAGAAAGCAATTGGCGAGATTCGAGCATTTCAATACACGAAAATGATGCGCGATACATGGTGTCTCCTTAGTTGTGGCTTGAAGGAGCCTAAGGGGGGTGCGGATCTTTCCGACGCGACACTCATCGCCTGATCTAACCGATTACTGCTCATTACCCGCATAGCCGGGAATAGTTGTCACGCATTCTCATTGAGCATCCTTCAAAACCCGGTTATCGGACAACGCAAACCGAATAGACGCTAGCGTCGAGTCGATGAATAGTGCAGTGAGGCCGCGGGCGCGGCCATTTGCGCGGCGCGGCTCACATGAACGAAAAGCTTATCCAACGCATTCGGCAGTGTCCGAATCTGCCGTCCTTGCCGGGGGTTGCCATCCAGGTTCTGGATCTGGTGCAGAGGCCCGACGTTGAAGTTAATCAGATCGCGCGGATCATTTCGCAGGATGCGGCTCTGGCGTCGAAGGTGCTGCGCACCGTTAATTCCAGTTTTTATGCGCGGAGCAATGCGGTCAGCACGGTCAGTCATGCGCTGGTCATCATGGGGCTGCACTCGGCCAAGAGCCTGGTGCTTGGGTTCACGCTGGTGAGCAATCTGCGCGAGAAGGGGTTTAAGCATCTGGATTATTGGCGGCGCAGCATTTACGCGGCGACAGCCGCCCGAATGCTGGCATCGCGGGTGGGCGTGATTCAGGAGGAAGAGGCGTTTCTGGCCGGGCTGCTGGCGGATGTGGGGACGCTGGTGCTGCATCAGGCCCTGGGGGAAGAGTATGACCGGCTGGCCAGCGAGGCCGCCAATCATCAGGCGTTGGTGCAGATTGAGCGCGAGCGCCTGGAACTGGATCACGCATTCGCGGCGGGGATTCTTGCCGAGCAATGGAAGCTGCCGCCGCTCTTGGCGATGCCGATTGCGCAGCATCACCAGATGGATCCGACCACCGACGAAACGGTGCGGCCGCTCGTGCAGGTGGTGCATGTCGGCTGCCGATGCGCGGATGTGTTTGTCGAAGCCGAGCCGGCGGAAGCTATCGCGGCGGTCCGCAAACTGTGCCAGGATTTGTTCAACATGGATGCCGCCGCGTGCGATGCCATGATGGGGGAGATCGGCGCCCGGACGAAGGAAGTGGCGCCGCTGTTTGAGATCGCGCTGGCATCGGAAGCGGATTATGAGCAGATCCTGCAACGCGCCGGCGAAGCGATCTCCAAGCTTGGTGAACAGCCGCCGGCGCAAGCCGCGCCGGCGACGTCGGCAGCTTCCTCGACAGCCGCGCCGGTTGCGACTGCGGTTGTCCAAGCATCAGTCGCGGCTTCCGCGCCGGCGGCTCCGGTTGCCGCGAAGATGACGCAGGACGCTCTGGATCGCGACGGATTTGACGCACTGCTCGGGCAGCAGTTTGCCGGTGCGAAGAGCGCGGGATCGGCGCTTTCGCTGCTGGTGATCGAAATCGACAACTTTGCCGCGCTGGCCCAGCAGCAGGGGGCGACAGGCTCGCGAGGAATTGTTGATTCGGCGGCGAAACTGCTGGCCGCTCTGGCGCGCCAGCCGCATCGCGCGGCATCGCTCGGCGATGGAAAGCTCGCGATGCTCCTGGCCGGCAGCGCGAGGCCCCAAGCCGCCGCCATGGCCGAAGCGGCGCGGCGGCTGCTCTCCAGCAAGCCACTCCCAACCGGCAACGGCAAGAGCATCTCGATCACGATCAGCATCGGCGTTGCGACGTTCGAGGAAGGTCAACCGCTACGTGAGCCCGCGCATCTGCTGAAGGCGGCCGAGATGGCGCTCAAAGCCGCGCGGCAATCGGGGACGAATTGCGTGCGGGTGTTCACGCTTCCAAAAGCCGCAACGCCGCAGCCCGCGGCGGCTTAGACAAAAAGGCGCTCGTGCAAATGGCGCAGACATTCCTCAACGTTATTCTTTGCGAGCGCTCTAACCTATGTCGTCCGCAATTCCCGATTCAGAATTTAAGGAAGCTGTCATGCTGAGGTACTCCGAAGCATCTGGCTGTTCGCGGTAATGGGCCAAAGCTTGCGAGTACCTGCTCTGAAATGTCGCGAATTCATGTAGGGTGGGTGTACTCGC
>DATBDZ010000316.1:0-2360 GCA_036276235.1 Humisphaera sp.
CCGATCTCATCGCTTGGAATATCAGGGCTCAAATTCTGGCAAGAAAAAAACTGGATGCGGCGGGATGTTCTAATCAAACAGCGGCTGGGCCTGGAGGCAGATTACTGGCAGCGCGGCGCGAGCTTGCTGCGGATGGCAGACCATCGATAAGAGGGCTACCGAGGGAGGGGGCAAATACAGACCATCTTTCGCAGTGGAGTTGCGCCCCTACGGAACGTTTCGCTCCAACTCCTCCACCCACACCTCCGGCCCGCTGTCGCTTGGCGCTCGCCAATCGCTTCGGGGCGAGAGCGATCCTCCTGATCCGACCTTGGGCCCATTGGGCATTGCCGAGCGCTTGAATTGGCTGGTGCCGAAGAACCTTTGCAGGAAGACGCGCAGCCATTTCTTGATCACAGGGAGCTCGTATTGCCGTCGATCCGCTTGCGGATAGCCGGGTGGCCAATGGCCCGCTTTCGCATCGGCCCAGGCGTGATGCGCGAGAAACGCCACCTTGCTCGGCAGATATCCGTAGCGCGTGATGTAGTAGAGATGAAAATCCTGCAGCTCATACGGGCCGACGGTCTGCTCGCTTTTCTGCGAAGCGCCATCCGCGTCGGCGGGAATTAATTCCGGTGAAATCTCGGTGCTCAGAACCTCGCCGAGCACCGCCCGCGCCTCCGCGGATACTTCCGCGCGCTGCGTCTGCCAGCGGATAAGATGCTGCACGAGTGTCTTGGGGACCGAGGCGTTAACGTTGTAGTGCGACATCTGATCGCCGACTCCATAGGTGTTCCATCCCAGCGCCAGCTCGGATAAATCGCCGGTGCCGACGACGATGCCGCCGTGCAGATTGGCCAGTCGAAACAGATGGCTCGTCCGCTCCCCCGCCTGCACGTTTTCAAAGGTCAGATCGTGAACCGGCTCGCCGCGCGAAAACGGATGTCCGATGTCCTTGAGCATCTGCAAGCAGGAGGGGCGGATATCGATCTCGGCGGCGGTCACGTCCAGCGCCTTCATCAGCCGCCACGCGTTGGCTTTGGTTTTGTCGCTGGTGGCAAAGCCGGGCATGGTGAACGCCAGCACATTCCCGCGCGGCAAGCCAATCCGATCCATCGTGCGGCAACAGACGATCAGCGCCTGCGTCGAATCCAACCCGCCGGAAATCCCGATCACTACCTTCTTGATGCTCGACGCGCGAAGACGCTGCTCCAACCCATTCACCTGAATGTTGTACGTTTCAAAACACCGCTCATCCCACTGCTGCGGATCGTGCGGGACATACGGAAATCGCTCGACGATCCGCCGCAGCGGAACCGCTTCGTTCGACATTCCCAGCTCAAAACGAATTCGCCGCAAGCTCGCGAGTCGATCGCGATATTGCCCGACGGCGTCGTTGAAGGTGCCGAGCCGCATGCGCTCCTGCCGCAGGCGGTCCAGATCGATGTCGGCGGTGATGCGCTGCTCGCGATCGCAAAAGCGTTCCGATTCCGCCAGCAGATTCGCGTTCTCGTAAATCAGCGCATGCCCATCCCAGGCCAGATCGGTAGTCGATTCCCCCAGGCCGGCGGCAGTGTAGAGATACGCCGCCACGCATTTGCCCGATTGCCCGGCGCACAGCGCCCGGCGATAGGCGGCCTTCCCGATGACGATGTTGCTCGCCGACAGATTCGCCAGCACCGTCGCCCCCGCCAGCGCGCCCCATGTCGAAGGGGGAATAGGCGTCCAGACATCCTCGCAAATTTCCGCAAACAGATTAAAGCCGGGCAGATCGCTGGCTTCAAAGATCAGATCAGTCCCAAACGGTACCTGTTGCCCGAGCACGCGCGCCTCGTTCCACGGCGCATTGAAGCCGGCGGTGAACTGCCGCTTCTCGTAGAACTCGCGGTAGTTGGGAAGATAGCTCTTGGGCACGACCCCCAGAACGCGGCCATGATGGATGACGATCGCGCAGTTAAAGAGCTTGGAATCCAATCGCAAGGGCGCGCCAACCAGCAGCACCGGCGTCAGCCGATTGCTCGCCTGCACTATTTTGTCCAGCGCGGCTTCGGTCGCATCGAGCAGCGCATCCTGATGAAACAGATCTTCATTGGAATAAGCCGACAGCCCCAGCTCCGGAAAGAGGGCCAGCGCCGCATGATCGTCATGAGCCGCCCGCGCCAGGGCGAGGGTCTGCTCAGCGTTAAACGCCGGCGCAGCCACCTTCACCTTCGGCACGCAAACCGAAACCCGGGCAAACCCGTGCCGGTAAAGAGAGTCAAAAGGTCGTGGGCTGGACGTCATGGCTATTCAGTGTAGCATCCGTCGGGAAGAATAAGTTGTTAGTTGTTAGCGAATAGTTGCCAGTTGCCAGTTGCCAGTTGCCAGTAAATACAAATGCC
>DATBDZ010000317.1:0-25883 GCA_036276235.1 Humisphaera sp.
CGGAGTACCTCAGCATGACGGTGCTCCAGACTTTCAAACTTCCAGCAGAAGAGGCTCGCATGAAAAATCGTTGGGCCGTGGCCGCGGCGGGTACGGTCGTCATGATTTGCCTGGGGACCGTCTACTCGTGGAGTTTGTTCACCGAGCCGCTGATCGCCAGCTTCAACTGGACTAGCGCGACGACGACCTGGACATTCTCGGTCGCGATCTTTTTTCTCGGTATCGGCGCGATCATCGGCGGGCGCTGGCAGGATCAAGGCGGGCCGCGGCCGGTGGCGGTCACCGGCGCCATCCTCTGGGGAATCGGCAACATTCTGGCCGGCCTGGGCACCGCGCGATTTGGCGCGTTGTGGATTTATCTCACCTATGGCCTGCTCGGCGGACTCGGATTGGGGCTGGCGTACATCACGCCGGTGGCCGCGGTCACCAAATGGTTCCCCGATCGGCGCGGCCTGGGCGGCGGCATCGTCATCATGGGCTTTGGCCTGGGGGCATTCATTTACAACTGGATCCTCAAAAGCCTTCCCGCTTATACGACCGTCGCGAAGCATGCTGCCGATGTCATCAAATCGCGCAAGACCGCAAATGTTATCGCCATGGACGCGCACGACATCAATGTGATCATGACGACGCTGATGATCTCCGGCGCGATCTATCTCGTGGTTGGAGGATTGTGCGCATTGTACCTATCCAATCCTCCGCAGAGCGGCGCGCCGGCGACGCCCGCCGCCTCCTCGCGCGCGGGCTTCTTTACGCCGATCGAAGCCGCGAAGACGTGGCAATTCTTTTGCTTGTGGATGATGCTCTTTCTGAATGTGACGGCCGGCATCCTTTTCATCTCCAATGCCGTCCCGATCATGCGCGAGCTGACGCGCGTTGAGCCGGCCAAGGCGGCTTCGGTTTACGGCCTGATCGCGCTGTTCAATGGAATCGGCCGATTTTTCTGGGGCGCGATCTCCGATTTGATCGGCCGCAATGGCGCGTACATTCTGATCTACGGAAGCCAGGTGGCGATCTTTTTCACGGTGGGCCATCTGCACTCAGTTGCGGCCGTCGCGATGCTCTTTGCCATCGTGTTGCTCTGCTACGGCGGCGGGTTTGGAACGATGCCCTCCTTCACCGCCGACTACTTCGGCACGAAATTCATCGGCCTGATTTATGGCTGGATCTTGCTCGCGTGGGGTGTCGCCGGTGTGGTGGGGCCGATCTTCGTGGCCTATGTGAAGGACCACACCGGCTCCTTCACCGGCGCGCTGCCGGTGATCGCGATCATGCTGATCGTCGCGACGATTTTCCCGATCATCGTGAGAAAGCCGGCGCCGAAGGAATTCGCGCGTGTCTCTTCCTGATACTGCTGGAATTCTTGAACGTGCCAGAATCGTGGGCCGCGATTCGGATGCGCTGTGTGACGACTGACAAACCACCTCAGTACTTCCCATCCCGTGTTTCAAAGTGCGTCGGCTTCCCAATCGTCGCGCCGCCGCGCGAGACCCAGTCGGCGGTCCAATCCATGATCTGGCTGGCGGCAACGCTGGGATAGCCAAAGAGCTTGTGGCAAAGCTGCGCATTATTGAGATAGGCGCTGGATGATTCCGTGCCGACGAAATTCGGTATTTTTCCCATCCGCCGGCCAAATGCTTCGCAGAGTTGCCGAACGCTCAGCGTTTCCGGTCCGGTCAGATTCAGCGTCATCGGCGGCGACGCGGCATGATCAAACGCCTGGATCGTCATCGCATTGGCGTCGCCTTGCCAGATGACGTTGACGCATCCCATGCTCAGGTCGATCGGCTCGCCGACCGCGACGCGCTGCGCCATGTCGATCAGCACGCCATAGCGCATTTCGGCGGCATAATTCAGGCGGACCATCACCATCGGAATCTGCCACTGCCGGCTGAAATGCTCGAAGATGCGCTCGCGTCCCAGGCAGCTCATTGCATATTCGCCGACGGGCGCAGGATCGCTCGTTTCAGTCGCGCCGCCGCTGTGAACGGGCACGAGCGGATAAACATTTCCGGTGGAAAACGCGACGATCTTGCTGCCACGAAATTTGCGCGCCACCATCCCCGGCAAAAATGCATTCATCGCCCACGTGCGCGCCTGCTGGCCGGTCGTGCCAAACTTCATGCCCGCCATGTACACGACATTGGGAATCTCCGGCAGCCGCTCGAGCGCCTCGGCATCCAGCAGATCGCAGGAGATCGTCTCCACACCGTGCGCCGCCAACTGCTGCGGAAGCTGCGGCGAGGAAAATCGCGAAACGCCGATCACACGCTTCTTGACGCCCGCCTCATCGGCGGCACGCACGAGCATCCGCGCCAGCGTCGGCCCCATTTTTCCGCCGACCCCCAGGACCATGAAATCGCCATCCGTTCGCGCGACAGTTTCAATCGCGCCGGCGGTGGGGGCGCTCAGCAGGTCTTCCAGATGATCGACATCGCGAATCGATGACGCGATGCTTCCCCGCGCACTCTCTCGCACGTCAAGCGGTTTTGTGGAGCTGGCCATTGGATGGCATTGTGACATTCTCGCGTTCTGATGCAATTCGACTACGATTCGTGCTTCGGCGCGCAACGGCGCGATTTCTCCCCTCCTCCGGTACTCCGGGGGAGGGTTGGGGTGGGGGTTCGCGGCTGACGCTCGTTCGACACGGCCCCCACCCCAGCCCTCCCCCGGAGTACCGAGGGAGGGGGAAGAAAGGCCCGCGCGCTGCGGAATCACCAATGGAATTGTTGACGCATCTTCGCGAGCATCTTCTGGCTGGCCAGGTCATCCCCGCACATCCACTGGCGCTCAATTCCTCGCGCAAGTTCGACGAACGCCGCCAGCGCGCGCTGACGCGATATTACGTAGCAGCCGGCGCCGGCGGCCTGGCTGTTGGCGTCCACACGACGCAATTTGAAATTCGCCTCCCTGAGCATGGGTTGCTCAAGCCCGTGCTTGAGTTGGCGTCAGAGACGATCGATGAGGAGCTGGATAGCTCGCCGCGCCGGTTTGTGAAGATTGCCGGCGTCGTGGGGCCGACGGCGCAGGCTGCGAAGGAAGCGGAGCTCGCCCATACGCTTGGCTATCATGCGGCTTTGCTGAGTCTTGGCGCGCTCAAGGAGGCCAGCGAGCAGCAGCTCATCGATCATTGCCGCGCGATTGCGGAAATCATTCCAATCGTCGGCTTTTATCTGCAGCCCGCGGTCGGCGGGCGTTTGCTCCCATATCGCTTCTGGCGGCAGTTCGCCGAGATTCCCAACGCGGTGGCGATCAAGATGGCGCCCTTCAATCGATATCAGACGCTGGATGTGATCCGCGCCGTCGCCGAGTCGGGACGAACGGACATCGCGCTGTACACGGGGAACGACGACAACATCGTGATCGATCTACTGACCAGCTTCGACTTTGGCGGCAGGCGTCTTCGTATCGTCGGCGGCTTACTCGGCCATTGGGCCGTCAACACCAAGCGAGCCGTTGAGTTATTGCATGACATTCACGCCGCCACGCCGCTCGAAGGCACGCAGCCGGCACTCGATGCCAATTGGCTCACCCGCGCCGCCGCCGTCACCGACGCCAACGCGGCTTACTTCGACGCCGCCAATAATTTCGCCGGGTGCATCGCCGGAATCCACGAAGTGCTTCGACGACAGGGATTGCTGGAAGGGATCTGGTGTCTCAACCCGCCCGAGTCACTGTCAGCAGGGCAGACGGAGGAGATCGACCGAGTGAGCCGCGCGTATCCGGATCAAAGCGATGATGAATTCGTGCGGCAGCATTTGGACGAGTGGATCAGGTAGGGTCCGGAAAGCGCCAACAAAAATTGAACCGGCTCCCAAGCGGGAGCGCGCTTAGAACCCTCTCCCCTGTACTCAGGTGAGAGGGCAGGGTGAGGGGACAGCGAGTCGCGATAGAGCGAGGTTCGCAAGTCGCGGCGTTCGTCCCCTCACCCCAACCCTCTCCCCTGAGTACAGGGGAGAGGGAGAATGCGGGCATGCCCTCCATAACCATCCGCCCGAAGGGGGGGCCGGTCCGTCCGAAGGGGGTCGGGAGTACTTCCGGCGATGCCTGAGGGGCTTTGTCCACCTTCTCGATTCAGTGGATTCACTGCGATAAATCGTATTGCGAAACTTCTGGAAGGACTCCCGACCCCCTTCCGTTTTGCTGGGTACGCACGTAGGGCCTGTTGCCCGCGGCAACTCTGTAGGGGTGCCCCACTGCGTTTGCTGGAGGGTGGGTGTACTCGCCCGCCATGAGCGACAGATGGTGGGCGAGTACACCCACCCTACAGAAATTGCTAATCGCGAAATCTCGCCAGCGGCAATCCCGTCTGGGCTTCAATCGCCAGCAGGCGATTGTATTTGGCTAATCTTTCCGATCGGGTAATCGATCCTACTTTGATCTGGTTTCCGCCCCAGCCGCAGGCGAGGTCCGCCAGCCAATCGTCTTCGGTTTCGCCGCTACGCGCGCTGATTGTTACGGCCCATCCGGCGGTGCGCGCCAGGGTCAATGCCTGAGCCGCTTCGGTGAGTGTTCCGATTTGATTGACCTTCAGCAGCAGTGCATTTGCCGCCGAGCTGGCGATGGCACGCTCAATTCGCGCGGGATTCGTGCAGAGAAGATCGTCCCCGAGCACGAGCGCCCGCTTGCCGATCGCATCGCGAAGCAGCGGCCAGTGTTCCCAATCCTCCTCCGCCAGGCCGTCTTCCACGCTGATGATCGGATAGCGATCCAGCCAATCGCTGATACGTGCAATCATCGCGCGGCTGTCCAGTGCTTCATTACCCAGAAAGTATTTTCCGTCGCGATAGAAATGGCTCGATGCGACATCGACTGCAATCGCCACATCCTTGCCGGGGGTAAATCCCGCCGCCGCGATTGAACTAATTGTATCTTCGATCATCGCATTGCAATCGGGGAAGGGGGGCGCCAAGCCGCCCTCATCGGCCACCAGCGGTCGGCTGGCGTATTTGGCCTGGCACAGACGCGCCGCCGACTGATAGACGGCATACGCCGTCGCCAGCGATTCGTCGATCGTCCGCGCCGCCAGCGGCACGATCAGCACATCCTGAATCGGCACCTGCCCGCCGGCGTGCTTGCCGCCGCTGAAAAGATTCATCGTCAGGCGCGGCAACGTTGCCGGCTTCTGGCCGATCAGCGAAGCGAAATACGCTAACAAAGGTTCGCAGCGTTCGTTTGCCACCGCCCTGGCAAAGGCGATCGACACGGCCAGGATCGCGTTGGCGCCGAGATTGGATTTATTCGCCGATCCATCCAGCGCGATCAGCGCGCGATCCAGATCGGCCTGTGTCGCGAATTCCTTCCCGCGCACGGCATCATTGATCTGCTGATTGACGTGGCCGACCGCGCGCCGGCAACCTAATCCGCCGAAACGATTGCGATCGCCATCGCGCAGTTCGACTGCCTCGGCACTGCCCGTCGATGCGCCCGATGGAACGGAAGCCCAAGCCGACGCGCCGCCTCGCAAGCGGCAGGTGACGCCAACCGTCGGCCGCCCGCGGCTGTCGAGAATCTCCAGGCCTTTAAGTGATTCGATGATCGGCATAGATGCACGGGTAGCACGGGCGTCCCGCCCGTGAATACTCACCACGGAGGCACGGAGACACGGAGGCGCGCTCGACGTTCAGGACTTGGTTCCATATCAAGGCATAAAATGAGCGCCAGGACGCCATGACGCCAAGGAGCAAACGCCAAGAAATACCTTCGAATGAATCCGTGCGCCCGCGGATCGTACCGATTTTTGCTGATCAGAATCGTTTAAGGTTCTCTTCTTTTCCGACCTTGGCGTCTCGGCGTTCATTTCATTCAACCAGCCGTTTGCGACATCCTGCTCGGATTTCGAGCGCGCCTCCGTGTCTCCGTGCCTCCGTGGTGAGTATTGATGGGCGGGCCGCCCATGCCACCTCAAATCATTTCGATCGTTTGGATTTTTTGGCCGGCCTGGAAGCTCGTTTCGCCGGCTTTGTCTTCGCAGTTTTCTTCTTCGGCCCATCCGTAAACGTTGCGTTATCTTCTTCCCATGCCGCGAGATTGCGGTCGAAGATTTGCCGTACGATGGCCAGGGCGTTGGCGACTTCGCGGCCGCCGCGGCGGGGCATCATCATCCAGCAGGTCACCATCGCCTGCCGCATGTAATGATCCGCCTCGTGTGGGGGGAGGTCGGCGAAGAACGCCTCGGGCGTTGCCTTCTTGATCTTCGACCACGTCGCGAAATTGCGCGCAAAGACCTCGCGCGCCATCGCCTGCCCGGTGGCGAGCGTCCGCCCCTCGGCGGGCAATTGCCGCCAGCAGGTGCTGAGCACTTTGCGGATCAGTTCATCCACGCCGTGCGGGCCGAGCGTGTGATAAAGCTCCGACGGAGTCTTGGCGGTCCAGCGATAGGCTTCCCATGACATAGCGGCAAAGTATAGCAAATCAGGGAAGGTTGGTAGCGGCGAACACCGTGTTTGCTGTATGTGTGAGAGTGTCGTTGACGAATTCTGTTCCCTCCTCCGGTACTCCGGGGGAGGGTTAGGGTGGGGGCTGGTCGCGCCCAGAAGACAGTCACTCGACACAACCCCCACCCCAGCCCTCCCCCGGAGTACCGGAGGAGGGAGTAAAGAAGCCGCCGCGGTGTCCCCCCCGCCCTACGTGATCGAGCGCCCGCCATCGAGTGGGACGATCTGGCCGGTGATATAGCCATCCGGGCGCGAGAGAAACCAAACCAATTCCGCGACATCTTCCGGCGTCCCGGCGCGCTCCAGCGGAACCCGGCGCAGGTATTGTTCCTTCTGCTCCTGCGGATACCCCGGCGGCCACTCGACGACTCCGGGCGCGATCCCGTTCACGCGAACACGCGCGGCCAATTCGCGCGCCAGGCCGAGGGTCAGATTCGCCAGGGCCGCCTTGCTGGCGCAGTAGGCGAGATATTGCGGCCAGGGGCGCTGCGCCAGCAGATCGACCATATTCACAATCGATCCGCCGGAATCTTTCAGCATCCCCGCAAATTCCTGACACAGCAGAATCGGCGCTTCGACATGAATCGCCCAAAGGCGGCCAGTGAGCTCGAGGGTCGTCGAGGCCAGATCGGCGGCGGCATAGCTCGACGCGTTGTTCACCAGGATGTCCAGACGATCGAACGCACCGCGAAATTCGCGGGCGATGGTATGCGCGGCGGCGGGTAAATCGAAAAGATCGGCGGAGATCGCAATGCTTCGGCGGCCTATTTTCGCGATCTCCTCCACCAGAGATTGCGCGTCGGCGTTGCTGCGATTGTAAGTGAACGCGACGTCATACCCGCCGCGCGCCAGCCGCAATGCGATTGAGCGGCCGACGCGCTTGGCTCCGCCGGTGATCAGTGCAACGCCTGTGGGATCAGCCATGGTTCTCGCTCTAATGATAGTCGTTCATGATGCCCGACCCGTCATGCTGAAGTACTCGCAAGCTCTTGGCCCCTTCGCGCGAGCCAGCCAGATGCTTCGGAGTACCTCAGCATGACAATTACTTGCGTTCATAGCAAATACGGCGGGCAGTGCCCGCCCTACGGGCGATGCTCTCTCGTAGGGCGGGCACTGCCCGCCGAACCTTCACGCAGCGATCCGGCGCGACAACGACTTGCTCTGATGTTGAGCGCGCGGCTCTTCAATTCATCACCATCCGTCCGCGCACATCCATCGCTCCTGCCTCAATGCGCAGTGGCAGTGTAATCCAAAATGTCGCGCCTTCGCCGGGGCTGCTGTCTACGCCGATGGTGCCGCCCAGGAGGGAGATTAATTCCTTGGAGATTGAGAGGCCAAGCCCGGTGCCGCCGTGGGTGCGGGTGACTGAGGCATCAACCTGGCGGAATTTCTCGAAGATCACCTGCTGCATTTCCGGCGCGATGCCGGGACCGTAATCGGTGACGCTGATACGCACCTGATCTACTCCCTCGCGGCGAGCCGCCAGGTCGATCCGGCCGCTGACCGGCGAGAATTTGATCGCGTTGGATAGGAAATTGTAGAGGACCTGCTGCAGCTTGCCGGGGTCGGTCATGATGATCGGCACATCGGGGATCGAGTTGACCATGAGCGTCAGTTGCCGCGCTTCGATGAGCGGGCGAAGGATGTTGCCCAGGCCCTCGAACAGATCGTGCAACGATAGCGGCTCGGATCGCACTTCCATCTTGCCCGCTTCGATCTTCGCCAGATCGAGCAGGTCGTTGATCAGATCGAGCAGGTGGCGGCCGCTTTGCAGAATATTGTTGATGTACCGCGCGCCCTTGGGCTCGGCGGAAGTATCCATCGCCTCGCGCAATAGATCAGCAAATCCCAAAATCGAATTAAGCGGCGTGCGCAGCTCATGGCTGACATTGGCCAGAAACTCGCTCTTGAGCCGGTTGGATTCATAAAGCGCCAGATTCGCCTCGGCTAATTGCCCGAGCTTTAGATCCAATCCTTTGTTGATATCGCGAAGCTGATCGGCACTTTCTTGAAGATTGCCGAGCATCGCGTTGAATGTTTCGGAAAGTTGCTGGAATTCATCGCCGGTCTGGATATCTGAGCGGATGTTCAGATCGCCCTGGCTGACCTTTTCGGCGGTTTCCTGGAGAACGCGCACCGGCTGAAGTATGAGCCGCGTCGTAATCAGATAGAACGACCAGATCGCCAGCGCGCCGGCGAGCGTGCCGGCCACCAGAATGAAAACTCGATTCAATAGAAGCTGGCTTTCCTGGATGCGCGAGGAGATATCGACGCTGACAATTCCCGCCAGATGCGAAGTCGGATCAATGACCAGCGGCATCATGCTGGCGCGCGTCGTTGCCCGCGTGGCGGCCTGGCTCGGCGAGCTATGGCAGGCGATGCAGGTGCTATTGGGCAGAATAAAAACAGGCTGGGCAAATCGATAGCCGGATGTGCTGTTGTAATACGCCGTGTAGGGCGGCCCGTCCGGCTCGTGCTTGAAATGCGCGAGTGCCCGCTTGTCGAAGTGATCCAAGTTCGGCCGCTCCGATGCCGCCAATGATAAAAGCCGCGGCGGATTTTGCACAGGATCATTCGAGGAGGGCTGCGTGGCGGGGGGACGGGTGCTCAGATCTCCCCCCGCGCCTGCTTGCTGAAGAATGACGTGCTCGGCCAGCGCGTTTTCCGCCAGCGCGCCGGCGGAGCGCGCATTCAACTGCTCGGTCAACTGCTCCATGCGGTTCCAGGGAACCGCGAGCGCCGCCGCGATGATGAGCACGACCGCCGCCCCAAATAAAATCTGGCATTTGGCCGCGAGCGAAATACGGAGTTGTCGCAACCGTTTGAACATATAATCCCGCGGCGAATCTAAACGGGCTTTTCCGCCGCGATTGTACAGGTCACTCCCACTTCGCGGAAATTGCCATTGCCGTGTCGGACCGAAATGGAGTATGACAGTTAGTCACACTTCGAATGCAGGTGTGGCAACAAGGAAGGCAGTTATGAGCAACGCAGGGCGAGTGCTGGTCGTTGAAGACCATGAGGTCGAACGCCGCGCAGTGACTCAAATTCTGAAATCAGAAGGGTTTAACGTGCTCGGCGCGGAAAGCGCCGACAAGGCGATGAGCTATGTGGACGAAGAGGTGGACGTCGTCTTAAGCGATCTGAGGATGGGGGATGTGAGCGGAATCCAGCTCCTCCAGCTTTGGAAAAAACGTCGCCCGGAAACCCAATTTATCCTGCTTACCGGACACAGCAGCGTCGATAGCGCAGTCGAGGCAATTAAAAGCGGGGCCTACGACTACCTGGTCAAACCGATCAATCCGGATGAATTGGTCCTGCTGATCAAGCGAGCCGTCGAGACCAATCAGAAGGATAAAGAGATCGATAGCCTGCGCCGACGGCTCGACCAGAAGTTCGGGCTGGACGCGATCATCGGCCAGTCCAAGCCGATGAAAGATGTCTTCGCAAAAATTCAGCGAGCCGCGCCGGTGGATAGCACGGTGCTGATTCTCGGCGAGAACGGCACTGGCAAGGAATTGGTCGCGCAGGCACTTCATCACAACAGCCCGCGCAAGCGCGGGCCGTTCGTTGCGGTGAACTGCGCAGCCGTCCCCGCGACGCTGGTCGAAAGCGAATTGTTCGGCCACGTGCGCGGGGCGTTCACGGGCGCGACCGATCGCCGCATCGGCCGCTTCGAGCAAGCCGACGGCGGCACGCTTTTTATCGACGAAATTGGCGATTTCGAGCTGGGCCTGCAGGCCAAGCTGCTGCGCGTGCTGGAGACACTCACGCTCACTCCGGTCGGCGGGCATGAAGATCGTACCGTCAACGTGCGCGTCATCGCCGCCACCAGCCGCGATGTGCCGAAGATGGTTGAGCAGGGAACGTTTCGCCAGGATCTTTATTACCGGCTCAACGTGATCGAGATTCGGCTCCCATCGCTGAGTCAGCGGCCGGACGATATTCCGATTCTGGCCGAGCATTTCCTCAAGGAGATTTCCGCGAACAAGCACATTCCTCCTCACCGGATTTCGCCGGAAGTGCTGCGGCGATTCATGACCTACCACTGGCCCGGCAACGTGCGCGAGCTGCGCAATTCGCTGGAGAGCATGATGGTCCTCGCCGAGGGCGAAATGCTGACGGAGCGCGATCTTCCCGATCGAATCCTGCATGGCTCTCAAAACGGTGGCCAAGCCCGGGAGGTGCCCGTCAATTTGTCCATGGAAGAACTCGAGAAATTGGCGATCACCAAAGCGCTGGAACAATGTGGCGGCAACCGCACTCATGCCGCTGAGAGGCTGAAAATCTCCGTTCGCACGCTGCAGCGCAAGCTCAGGCAGTATGAATTGGAGAAGACGGCGGTCATTCGCAAAGACGTTTTGACCCAGGCGTGACACGGCCGGGGGACCTGCGACAAAAACGCGGCGACTCGGGAGAGTCTCCGCGTTTTCCCTTTTTAACACCCCCCGCAGCAAGCGATTTCTGCGGGGGTCCGATTCAAACTCAGCCTTCCAAAGGAGGGTTTTGCCGGGGCTGGTACACCTTTTGCTCTAGCGATTCGCGAATGAGGCGACAACCAAGCGCCCAAAGCGAATTAGAAGGAGCAATGCACATGTCTATCAGCATGGAACGATTTGGATCAGACGGACACTTCGCATCGTACAATCCATTTCCTCCGACCTCGATGAAAACAACCATATTTCAGGTGCAATGCCGCTCCTGCGGCTACGAGCCCGAGAAGACGATCACACCGCCGCGCCTCTGCCCCAAGTGCCACAGCCAATCGTGGGAACGCTTCGCGCGGCCGGGGAGCATTCTCGATAACGCTGAACGATTTCAGGGCTGAACGCGGATCATGTCGGTCTACGTCAAGCCTGCTAAGATTGACCCATGCGGCTGGACGTTGTCTTTCTTGCAAAAGATCTGCAACCCGAACATCTGAATCAGCGCGCGGTCGTGGTGTTTGACGTTCTTCGCGCCACGACCTCAATGGCGGCGGCACTTCATGCCGGCGCCACGGAAATCCAAATCTATCCGAATACAAACGCAGCGCTGGCAGCCGGCGCTGCGTTCAAAGGCAGCCGGCTCCTGTGCGGCGAAGAGCAATGCCTCCCGCCGCTGGGGTTTGATGTCGGCAACAGCCCGGCTGCATTCGTGCCTGCTCTTTGCGCATCGCGCACGATCCTGATGAGCACGACCAACGGCACGCGCGCCATTTATGCGGCCAAGGGCGCATCGGAAATGTTTATGGGCGCATTAGTGAATGCAGCCGCCACCGCGGAGGCTCTTCTCGCAGCCGAATTGGATACGACACTTTTGTGCGCCGGCACCAATGGAGTCGTCGCGATGGAAGACATTCTCGGCGCCGGCGCGGTCATTTGTGAAATCGAGCGCATGACCCAAATCACGCCGCAAAGCGACAACGTGGCGATCGCCCGCCAGCTTTTCCATTCCTGCCGCGACAATCTGCTTTCCCATCTCCGCCAAACGCGCGGCGGAGAGAATATCATCCGAGCGGGGCTCGAGCCGGATATCGAATTCGCGTCACGGCTCAACTTTTTGGCCGTTGCCGGAAAAGTCAGCGGCGAGCCGCCGACTGTGCGGCGCGTTCGATAAGGAACGATGCTCATTCCCCCCTCTAGCGCGGGTCGTCCGTAGGGTGCGCTTCAGCGCGCGGAGACTTTCTCCCTCTCCCTTGTACTCAGGGGAGAGGGCCGGGGTGAGGGGACAGCGGATCGCGATATGGCGCGGTTCGCGCGTTTTCCGTAGGGTGCGCTTTAGCGCTGCGCTTTAGCGCACGCGGAAACCGCTCGACGTTCGGACCGCGTGTGCTAAAGCACACCCTACGAAAGCTTTGGCGCGCGCGGAGACTTTCTCCCTCTCCCTTGTACTCAGGGGAGAGGGCTGGGGTGAGGGGACGAACGCTTCCACTTGCGAATCGCGCCGTATTGCAATCCGCTGTCCCCTCACCCTGCCCTCTCCCCTGAGTACAGGGGAGAGGGTTCTAACTGACCGGCCTGATCGTGCAAAATATGCGGAAAAACTTCGAATCTCCTGCCTCTCCCACATGATTCCTACAATAGATGCTCGCTAAGGAGATCGTGTGCCCGATTCGACAAAGCGCGTGGTGGTCACTGGCATCGGCGTTGTCAGCCCTAATGGCGTCGGCGTCAAAGCTTTTACTGACGCGCTGCGGGAGGGGAAAAGCGGGATCCGTGCGATTCAGCAAATGAGCACCGATGGCCTGCGATCGTCCGCCGCTGGCCAGATTCCCGATCTGGATTTCACCGGCGTCATGAGTGCGGCCGATTTGCGGCGGGTGCCGCGCATGGTGCCGCTGGCGCTGATCGCCAGCCGCGAGGCGCTGGCCAGCGCGGAATTGTCGATCGACGAATCCGACATCGAACGCCAGCGCCAGATCGGCGTCATCCTCGGCACCGGCGGCGGGGGATTGGCGATGATCGAAGAACAGGCCCGCCATTATCTAACCAAAGGCTCCGTTTCTCCCTTCGCGATCACCGCCGGCACGCATGGGAATCTTTCCAGCGAGTTGTCGATCGCGCTGAATCTTCGCGGGCCATCGCACGTGATCTCCACCGGCTGCACGAGCAGCACCGACGCGATCGGTTATGCGTCGATGCTCATTCGCCATGGCACGATCCCGATGATGCTCGTCGGCGGCGCTGATGCGCCGATTTCGTTCGGCATTCTGCGCGCCTTCGAGACGATGCGGGTGATCTCGACGCGGCGATGGGAAGATCCCTCCACTTCCTGCCGACCCTTTTCCGCCGACCGGGATGGATTCATTCTTGGCGAAGGCGCGTGGATGTTCGTGTTGGAAGATGCCGATCACGCCGCGCGGCGAGGCGTGCGTCCGCTGGCGGAAATCGCCGGGTACGGCTCGACCTGCGACGCCTATCACCGCGTGCAGATCGCCCCGGATGTCGCCGAGCCGATCCGCGCGATGGAGATGGCCCTCGCCGACGCCGGCGCGAGCAAGGACCAGATCGGCTACGTCAATCTCCACGGCACCGGCACCGAATTGAACGATCGCATGGAAACCCTGGCGATGCATCGATTCCTCGGCGCTCGCGCGCCGCTGGTTCCGATGAGCGCCACCAAATCGATGATCGGCCATCCCCAGGGCGCCAGCGGCGCGGCCGGCCTCGCCGCCACCATCTTGGGCATGCGCGAGAATTTCATCCATCCCACGATCAACCTCGACCGCCCCGACCCCGACTGCGATCTGGATTACGTTCCGATCACAGCGCGCGCAGCAGAGGTCGATCTCGCCCTGTGCAACTGCATCGCCTTCGGCAGCAAGAACAGCGCGCTGATCGTCCGGCGAACGGGATGAGGTGTCGTCGTAGGAAATGCTGACTGCTGACTGCTGAATCGATGTCCGGGCTGGCTTATCCTACCGAGCCCGATCTCCAATTCCTTCTGCAGCAACGTGGCGGATGGAAGCTTCAAGCCGCGCCATGTTCACCGGCTTGACGAGGTGGGCGCTGAAACCGGCCTGTTCGCCCTTCTTGATGTCCTCTTCCATGCCGTACCCGCTCATCGCGATGCCCTTGATGCCATATCGGGCCTTAAGCTCCTTCATCAACTCATAGCCGGTCATGTCCGGGAGTCCCACGTCGCTGATGACGACGTCGAAGTGATGCTCGCGGGCGAGTGCCAGCGCCGCGGCGGCGGTGGTGGCGGTCCTTACCGCATGGCCTGATGCCGTAAGGAGTTTGCCCAGGACGACCGCAGTATCGGCATGATCTTCGACGACCATAAGCCGCAGAGGAACGGCGCTCGTGCCCGCGTCGGGCTGAAGTTGCGAATCGACCGACGTAGAGTTCCCGCGCGACAGCGCCGGCAATTCCACGACAAGAGTCGCCCCTTTGTTCTTGCCTTCACTTTCAGCGCGGATCGTGCCTCGATGCCATTCAACAAGCATCTTCGAGATCGCCAGCCCCAGTCCGATGCCGCCGAACTGTCGTGTGATTCGAAGCTCCCCTTGCTCGAATGCGTCGAAGATCCGGGGAAGGAAATCGGGCGCGATGCCCATGCCGCTGTCTCGCACAGTCACTTGAATCCGCGCCTGTTCGTCGTCGTTGATGCCGCGGGTGGCAAGATGGATGTCTCCGCCTTCGGGCGTAAACTTCGCCGCGTTGTTGAGCAGATTCCAGAACACCTGCTGCAAACGCGCTTGATCGCCGACGACAAGGTCGGCGCCAGCGTCCAGATCGCAGTGCAGGCGGATCCCCTTCTCGAGCATGTTTGGACGACAAATCTCGCACACGTGCCTGAGGATCTCGTTGATGTCGATCCGATCGAATTGCAGTTGCAGCTTTCCGCTGGTGATCCGGCTGATGTCCAGCAGGTCGTCGATCAGCTTGACCTCCAGCTCGACATTCCGCCGCATCATCGTCACGTCCTGGCGCATATCCGGCGGGAGGTCGGCTTTCAGCTCCAGCGCGCTCAGCGTCATGAACACCGGCGCCAGCGGCGTGCGCAGCTCGTGGCTAAGCACGGCGAGGAACATATCCTTGGCGCGGCTCGCGGCCTCGGCTTGCTGCTTGGCTTCGCGCAGGCGCTCCTCGACCTGCTTGCGCTCCGTGATGTCCACCAGCATGTTGATGCCGCCGATGATTTTCCCATTCGAATCTTGAAGCGTCGTCGGATAGGGCTCAAACCAAACGCGTGTTCCGTCCGGACGCTCGGCGATCGCTTCGGCGCCACGGATGATGCGCCCTTCTTTCAGCGCGATCGCCATCGGGCAGGCATCGTGCGGCATCGGAGTTCCATCGGGGTAATAGAGCTTCCAGGTAACGCACCAATGGTCGCTGCCAAGCACGGGCGTGCGGCCGCTGAATTCCACGCAGGCAGGATTGAAGTGGGTAAGGTGGCCGTGCGCGTCGGTAGTGTAGATCGCCGCGGGGAGCGCGTCGATCATCTCGCGGAACTGACGCTCGCTGTCGCGAAGCGCATTGCCTTCCTGCTCAAGTCCCTTGATCGAAAGCACGGCCTGGTAGGCGGCGGAAGCAAACCGGCCCATACTTTCAAGCTGGCGCATGTCTTCCGCGTCGAACCTTCGCCCGCATGTGTGAGCGACTGCCCAAATTGTCCCGACGGCCTTCCCCTCGATGTGGAACGGAACCAGAATGGCTTCCTCGACCTGAGGTTGGACTGGCTTGAAATAGGTGTAACGCCGCTGGAAGCGGCCGAACATCAGGGGGATGTTGCGGTCCAGAACGTCGCCGCAGGGGCCGAAGTTGCGCGGCGTTCCGCCGCCGATGTGAGCCTTCCACGCGCCCGAAATCGCCGGCCAGTAAAATCGCCCCCCGTCGTCCGTAATGAGGCTGACGCCGGCGGAGTCGGAGTTCAAAGTCGCGAGGATCGTGTCGGCCAACGTCTGAAGAATATTTCGAGGAGAATCAG
Organism: Humisphaera sp.; assembly: GCA_036276235.1. Lineage (GTDB taxonomy): Bacteria > Planctomycetota > Phycisphaerae > Tepidisphaerales > Tepidisphaeraceae > JANWHF01. The sequence goes on from DATBDZ010000317.1 coordinate 15,852, forward strand.
CCAGCGCCTGGGCAAGTTTTACCAAAGCGCGGTTTTCGGATTCGTAATCCGGCAGGCGATGGGGCCGCCGATCGAGTTCTTCGGTGCAGAGAACCGATTCGAGTGCAACCGGCGCATCGGGGGCGCTTTCAGATCCGAGCGCATTGGTATCGGATAACGGTTGCATCGCGGCCACCAGTGAAGGAGTTGAAGACTCAGGGGGCAGACCGATCCATGGTACCGTCGATGTTCTCTGCCGTCCACCAGACAACTTCTCCCACAGCCAACCTCCGACCTTTCCTGCGGCATCGGCGCTTTTTCGTCTCCCTGCTGGATGAAGGAAACTTCGACGACGGCCCACACACGGCTCGTAGGAGTGGATTTAGGGCGTTCACCGCGCGCCAGCGTTGTGCGATATTCGGACCGCAACGGCGTAACGCCGGCTGTACGCATGCCAAACCATGACATCATCGTGATTGGCGCGAGCGCTGGAGGGATTCCGGCGTTGATGCACTTGTGCAAAGGTCTGCCGCATGATTTGCCGGCGGCGGTCTTTGTCGTTGTGCATACTTCGCCCAGAAGCCCCGGCATGCTCCCCAAGCTGCTCGATCGGGCAGGTGCGCTTCGCGCCGAGTATGCGCGCGATGATGCGCCGATTCGGCATGGGACGATTTACGTCGCGCCGCCGGACCATCATCTTCTGCTGGAAGAAAAGCGGATGAGGCTGGGGCACGGCCCGCGCGAAAACGGGTTTCGGCCGGCGGTGGATCCTCTGTTTCGCACTGCCGCCCGGACGCTGGGAGAGCGCGTGATCGGCGTGATCCTCTCCGGCGGGCTGGACGATGGCAGCGAAGGATTGCTGCTGGTCAAACAGCACGGCGGCCTGGCGGTCGTGCAGGACCCCATTGACGCCCCTTTCTCGCAGATGCCGCAGAGCGCCATTATGACCGTGGATGTGGATCACGTGGTGCCGGTCGCGGAGATGGCGGCGCTGCTGGTTCGATTGACTTACCTGCCCGCCGAGCACGGCGCCCCGACCGCTGCCGCCAAACGTGATCTTGAGGAAAATCCCGTGGAACCTGCCCTGAAAGGCCTAAGCGCGCTGGTTTCTCAGACTCACAAGGGCCCGCCCTCAGGATTGACCTGCCCCGAGTGCGGCGGCGCGCTCTGGGAGCTGCAGAACGGAAAGCTCATCAAGTACAGTTGCCATGTTGGGCACACCTATTCGGTGCATGGGCTGCTTGCGTCGCAGGATGAATCGCTGGAGTCGGCGCTGTGGACCGCACTGCGGGCGCTGGAAGAAAGCGCCGAGCTGCGGCGCCGGATGGCGGCCCGCGCCGATCGATCGCGCTTCAGCTCCGTTGCCGACACCTTCAAGCAGCAGGCGGAAGAAGCCGAGGCCCGCGCGAGCCAACTGCGCAAGCTGCTGATCGGCCCGGACGCACTCGGCAACGGCGGCGCGCATTCTTCCGGCAACGGCGGCAAACGGTCTTCTGGTAATGGCGGTGCGCATTCTTCCGGAAATGGCGGCGCGCGTTCTTCCGGCAACGGTGGCGCACATCGCGGCTCCAAAGCCGCCGCGCGCTCCAAGCGACGCCCAAAGCGCGCCGCACGGTCGACGTGACTCTGACGTGTTGCATTGCTCATGGATAAGCTACAATTCCTTTGGCACCGATTGAGCCGAGTTGATCCCTTCCGCACTCCCCTCGACCGGCGTGATACTAATGCGAAAAAAAATTCAAACGCCGCGCCGAAAAACCAAAGTGGAACAGCCGCCGCGACGGAATGCTCAGCGTCCGAAGACTGCGAGAGCGAACGGCCCAAAATCCAACGGTCAGCCGGCGCTCGACGTCGTCGCGGATGCACCGAGCGTCTCGACGCTGCCGTCATTTACCATCGTCGGCATCGGCGCCAGCGCCGGCGGACTGGAGGCGTGCTCCGATCTGCTGCGCGCGCTCTCGCCGCAGTCGGCATTTGCGGTCGTCATCGTTCAGCACATGGCACCGGAGCATGACAGCTTTCTGCCGGGATTGCTCGCGGGCGTCACCAGCCTGCCGGTTGTGCAGGTGAAGGATGGTCTGCGTATCAACCCGGGGCACGTCTACGTAGTGCCGCCCAATGTGCAGATGGAAATCATCGGCGGGCAATTGCGATTGCAGCCGCGCCCATCGGATCGCACCCAGCATCTGCCGATCGATTACTTTTTCCGATCGCTGGCCGAATACGCGCAGTCGCGCGCGATCGGCGTCGTACTTTCAGGAACGGCGTCGGATGGATCAATCGGCGTGCGCGAGATCAAGGCGGCGGGGGGAATCACCTTCGCGCAGGAGCCGCGCACGGCCAAGTACGATGGGATGCCGCGTGCAGCGATTGCTACCGGCGCGGTCGATCTGGTGATGGCCCCGACGCAGATCGCGATGGAGTTGGAGCGGATTTCCCGGGATCCGCTCACCTCACCGCTTCATGCGCCGCGGGTGCCGACGGATGATTCGGCGCTTCTGGACGAGCACATGGCGCGCATCTTCTCGATGCTTCGCACCGCCAGCGGCGTTGATTTCACGCATTACAAGCTTCCCACAATTCGCCGCCGGCTTCAGCGTCGGATGGTGCTGCACAAGATCGAGTCGCTCGACAAATACATCAAATACCTGCAAACCAACCCGGCTGAGGTTCAGTCGCTTTATCAGGATATCCTCATTCACGTGACGCGGTTTTTCCGCGATCCGGAATCGTTTGAGGTTCTGGCGCGACAGGTGTTTCCCAAAATACTGGAAGCGCGAGTCGGAGAGTCGCCGATCCGTGTCTGGATTCCCGGGTGCTCGACCGGCGAGGAAGCCTACTCCGCGGCAATAGCGTTGCTGGAGTTTCTGGCGGAAAAGGCCGCGGGAAAGTCGGTCCAGATTTTTGCCACCGATGTTTCGGAGTCGGCGGTCGAGCAGGCGCGGGCGGGCGTTTATCCCGAGAGCATCAGCGCCGATGTCTCGCCCGAGCGACTGCGACGCTATTTCACGCGCACCGATGGCAGCTATCGCATCGCCAAAGCAGTTCGTGATCTTTGCGTTTTTGCGCGGCAGGATCTCACGCGCGATCCGCCGTTCTCAAAGCTCGATCTGATCCTTTGCCGCAACGTACTGATCTATCTCGGCCCGCAGCTTCAGAAAAAACTGATGAACGTGTTTCATTATGCGCTGAAGCCCACCGGCTTTTTGATGCTCGGTACTGCCGAAACAACCGGGGCCAGCAGCGATTTATTTGTTGCCACCGATAAGCGGCACAAGATTTTCACGAAGAACACAGTTGGAGCCCGCGCCGATATGGATTTCCCGCATGATCGTTCTGAGTCGCACATCGGCGAGCCGCGCAGGGCGGTCGCTATCGAGCATCGCAGCTCGGGAAACATTCAGAACGAGGCCAACCGCGTTCTGCTCTCGCGGTATTCTCCGCCGGGCGTTTTGGTGAACAGCGATCTGCAGATCGTTCAATTTCGCGGACAGACCGGCGCGTTTCTCGAACCGGCCCCCGGCGAGGCCAGCCTTGATGTTCTGAAGATGGCGCGCGAAGGGCTTTTATATGGCCTTCGCAGCGCCCTCATGGAGGCAAGAAAAACCGATTTGCCCGTCCGCAAGCGCGGACTCAACGTCCGCCAGAACGACGGCATTGCGCGAGTTGATCTGGAAGTCATCCCCGTCACAAGCGCGTCCGAGGGGCGGCACTTCCTGGTGTTGTTTCAGCAGCCGGGCACCGCCCCGGCGGAAGAGCGGCCGGCGCTCAAAGGCGCAAAGAAAAAATCCGCAGTGCGCGGAAAGCGTGAGACACGCCACGATGCTGATCGCATCTCGCGCCTCGAGCAGGAACTGGCCGCCAGTCGCGAGTATTTGCAGTCGATGATCCAGGACCTCGAAGCCGCCAATGAAGAGTTGCAATCGGCCAATGAAGAGATCCTCTCCAGCAATGAAGAACTGCAAAGCACTAATGAAGAGCTCGATACCGCCAAGGAAGAGCTGCAAAGCACCAACGAAGAACTGAATACCGTCAACGAGGAATTGCAGGGACGCAACGAGGAATTGAGCCGCGTCAACAGCGATCTGGTGAATCTGCTCGGCAGCGTGCAGATCGCGATCGTAATGGTGGCGGGCGACCTGCGCATCCGCCGCTTCACGCCGATGGCCGAGCGCGTTCTTAATCTGATCCCAACGGATCTGGGCCGGCCGATCAGCGATATCAAGCCAAACATCGATTGCCCGGACCTGGAAAGCCTGATCACCGATTCGATCGAGTCGATGAGTATTCGCGAGCGCGAATGCCGCGATCGGCATGGCCGGCGATATCTCTTGCGTGTGCGGCCTTACAAGAACGTGGAAAATCGGATCGACGGCGCGGTATTGGCGCTTTTTGATATCGCCGAATCACCGCGCCGCCTCGACGCCGGCGACGGCGATCGCGAAGCGACTGTCGGCACCAATGAGCCGTCCGGTAATTGAGTCGCAGAAAATCTTTTTGAGAATAACGTTCCTCCGACGGATTGGATTTGCTAGGATCACAATGGAGCTTTTTTGTTGACGAAGGGGGCCGTTCTGGGAAACTGCTCTCGGGCTCTTCTGGTTCATGTCGGCAAGCATGGCAACAATGACTGAGGACTTCGAAACCACCGATCGGGTTTCGCTCGTCGCGCGCATCATGGAACTGGAGGCGCGGCTGGCGGCGTTGCTCTCGCATGGAGACAGCCAGGCAAGTGCTGATCTGGCTGAGCTGAAAGCCGCGCGGCAGATTCTCGAGGACCGGCTGCACCGCTGTGAAGACCTGTACGATTTCGCGCCGATTGCGTGCGTCACGATGGATGGGTTTGGCCTGATCCGTGAAATGAACCTGACGGCGGCGACGTTGCTGGGCCTGCCGCGGGCGCACGCGGCCAGAACGCCGTTCCTGCGGTTCGTTGCCCCCGAAAGCCGCACCGAGTTTCTTAATCATCTGATCCGCTGCCGAACGTCCGGCGGGCATGTGGTGGAAGTCCAGCTCGCCTGCAAAACCGGCCAGAAGATACAGGCGCAACTGCATACCCGCGCCTACGGGGACGGCGACGCGCGGCTCTTTCCCACCGCCATCACCGATCTCACCGACCTGCGCGCCACTGAGGCCGAGCGTGCCCGCCTGGCCACCGCCAATCAGCAGGCGCAAACGTCTGGTGAAGCCAAGGATCGCTTTCTGGCCATACTCAGCCATGAGCTGCGAACGCCGCTGACTCCGGTGCTGGCGGCGCTGACCGCCTCCGACTTTGAGCGCGATCTTCCGCCCCATCTGCTGCCGACCGTCGAGATGATCCGCCGAAACATTCGCCACGAGGCGCGGCTCATCGACGATCTGCTCGATGTGAATCGCATCATCCGCCAGAAGCTTGAGCTGCGCAAGTCGGTGATCAGCTTGCACAGCGTATTGAGGGAAACGACCGAAGCATGCGCCGATGAATTAAGCCGCCGCGGGCTTTCGCTCACGGAGGATTTTTCAGCTGCCGAGCATTTTGCCCAGGCGGATTCGGGCCGATTGCGGCAGGTGTTCCTGAATCTTCTGAATAACGCGATGAAGTTCACCCCGGCCGGCGGAAACATCACCGTCAGCACGCGCCGAAGCGGCGAGGGCAAGATCACCATCGAAGTCACCGACACTGGAACCGGCATCGCGCCGGATGCGATTGGCCGCCTGTTCGAGCCCTTCGAGCAGGTGGGCCCGCGCCTTGAAGCGGCATCCGCGGGCCTGGGCCTGGGCCTCTCCATCGCCAAGGGCCTGGTCGAAGCGCACGGCGGCCGCATCACCGCCAGCAGCGCGGGCGTCGGAAAGGGCGCAACCTTTGAAGTCACCCTCCCCACGGTGCCGGCAGAAAAACTGGCGCAACTCCCCGCCCCACAGGCTCAGCATCATCGCCCGCTGAAAATCCTTCTGGTCGAAGATCATTCCGACACCGCCCGCGTGATGGCAACCCTGCTCCGCAAGCATGGGCACGAAGTGCGCGTCGCCATGTCGGTCCATGAAGCAAAGCACATGGCCGACGAGAAGTTTGATCTGCTGGTCAGCGACATCGGCCTCCCCGATGGCAGCGGAGCCGACGTGATGCGCGCCGTCTCCGAGCGCCAGAACGTCCCCGGCATCGCCCTCAGCGGCCTGGCCTCAGCCGAAGATATCCGCGCCAGCAAGGAAAGCGGTTTCACCGAACATCTCACCAAACCGGTCGATTTCCCGGTGTTACTGTCCGCGATCGACGTCGTCGCAGGACGCGTTAGCTCCACTCGCCCGAATTAGAACTGCATCGCGCCGGACGATTTCGGTTCATTCATTCCCGGTTACCCTGCGGCGCACGAAAGCGTACACAATCTAATGCAGAGCTCGTCGCAACACATTATCAACCCGTCGAACAGTGACTGCGAACAGATCTCACCGCGCGCTACCTTTTGGCCGGGATTGCAATTGGTCCTCGCATTTTTCCTCGGCGCACTGACGAGTGTCGTTCATCCATCGCGAGCGTCGGCGCAGAACTGGCCGGCCTGGCGGGGGCCGTATGGGACGGGGGTTTCTGATGCGAAGGACGTGAAGGATCCGCCGCTCAAGTGGACGGAGAAGCAGAACGTGCGATGGCGCGTGGAGCTTCCTGATCGCGGCAACTCTACGCCGATCGTCTGGGGCGATCGCGTGTTTGTTACGCAGGCGATCGAGAAGGAGAATCGCCGCACGCTGATGTGCTTCGGCCGCACCGACGGAAAGTTGCTGTGGCAATCGGGCGTGGTTTACGCGGAGCGTGAATCCACAAACGGTCAGAATCCCTACTGCTCGGCGTCGCCGGTCACCGATGGCTCGCGCGTCGTCGCATACTTCGGCTCTGCGGGCATCTACTGTTACGACTTCGATGGCAAGGAGATTTGGCACCATGATCTGGGCAAGGCCGACTCCTGGCACGGCAGCGGGTCATCGCCGGTGCTCTACGAAGATCTGTGCATCATCAATGCCGGACCGGGCACGAACGCGGCGCTGGTCGCGTTGAACAAAATGACCGGCGACGAAGCGTGGAAGGTGTCGTCAAAGAATGCGGCGCCCGCGCTCATGGGATTATTTGGACTCTTGGGCGCGCGCGGCGGAGCAAAGGCCGCCCCCGACGCGGGCGGCGCCGGGACCAAGTTCGACAGCGCCGCGGCGGCGGTTGATATGAGCGGCGCGGGCGGATTTGCCGGCTCGTGGAGCACGCCGTTGATTGTCAAAGTTGCCGATGAGGGTAAAGCCCCCGATGAGCTGATCGTTCCGCTGACCTCGAAGCTCGCAGGATACGACCCGGCGACCGGCAAGGAGCTCTGGACCTGCCGCGGAATGACCGAGCAGGTCTTCTCGTCGCCGACGGCAAGCAACGGCGTCCTGATCGTCGCAGCAAAAGTGGGCGGCGGCGGAACGCTCGTGTTCGCCGTCAAACTCGGTGGCAAAGGGGACATCACCCAAACGCATCTCCTGTGGCAGGAACGTTTGCCCAAAGATTGCGTCGGCTCGCCCGTGATTGCCGGCGGCAATGCTTACATGGTCACTCAATTCGGCACGATCGTCTGCCTCGAAGTTTCCACCGGCAAAAAGCTCGCCGAGAAACGCTTGAGCAGCGAAGCCAGCGTCGGCGGATCATGGTCGTCAATCGTGCTCGTCGCTAACAAGCTGCTGGTGCCAAACCAATCGGGCGAAGTGTTCATCGTCAAACCCACGCCCGAGCTGGAGATCCTCGCGACGAACTCAGTGGGCGAGGAGCCCACGTGCGCTTCGCTGGCAGTCGCCGATGGGCAGGTCTTTCTCCGCACGTATAAGGCGCTCTGGTGCTTTGCGAATCCATTGTAATCCGGGCTTCCCCCTTCCTCCCTTGCCCGAACGTGAGCAGTTCGCTAGCGTAATTGGCGGAACCGCGCGGTGGCCGGGCTTATAATTCCCGAAGCCGGGCAAGTTAGCTGGATACGATGGAACAGACTCAATCACTTCCTCCCGCCTTGTCACTCTTGAGCAGCCGGCGGCCTCGCAACGTGAGTTGGTTTGGGGCGGCGGGCTTGCTCTTTGGTGATTGGGGTACGAGCCGCCTTTATGTGCTGGGGCTGGCGTTCCTCGTGGCGGGGCATAGCAGCTTCTACCTGATCGGCGCCATGAGCCTGCTGATCATGGCGGTGGGGTGGGCCTACACCCACATTTGCCGAATCTACCCCGACGGCGGCGGCGTCTATACCGCCGCCAAGCAGCGCAGCCGGCTGCTGGCGGTCATTGGGGCGCTGCTGCTCTTCGCGGATTACACAGTGACGGCTTCCCTGAGCGCGCTGGATGCATTCCACTACTTTGGGCTCGGTCATCAGCACACTGCGCAGGTCGCCAATGTCGATGCCGGCGATCGGGTCATCATCAAACATGAGGAGACAACGGAAGAGGCGACCGAGCCGCTTTGGTCATGGCGAAGCCCCGGGCTTTGGGCGATCGTTTCGATCGGTCTGGTCGGCGCATTCAATCTGATGGGGCCCAAGCACACCGCCGGATTCGCGGTTTTCACGGCCGCGGGAATGGTGGCGATCACGCTGCTGCTGACGGTCTGCGCTATACCGAAGATCCATTGGTCGCAGGTCAACCTTGGAACGCCGTTCCAGCATCCGATGGCGATGTGGCAGGGGTTCGTGGGGATTGTGCTGGCGCTATCGGGCGTCGAGGCGATCGCCAATCTTACCGGCGTAATGAAGCAGCCGGTCTTTAAGACCGCGCGCAAAAGTATCTGGACCGTAGCGCTTGAAGTGGCCGGCTTCAATCTCTTCCTGGCGGTTGCGATGGTCGCCATCACTCCGCTGGCCCGCGAAGGTCATGTAGAAGACATGCTTGCTTACATGGCCTGGTATTACGTGGGGCCGTGGGGCGAATGGCCGGTCAGAATTGTCGGCGGATTATTGCTTTTGTCCGCGACAAATACCGCCGTGAATGGACTGATGAGCATCACCTACGTGATGAGCCGTGACGGCGAATTGCCGGGCGTCTTCCAGAAGCTCAATGGGTTTGGCTCACCCTGGGTTGGCGCGATCATCGCGGCGGGCGTGCCGGCACTGGTGCTGATGTTTGCCCACAAGCTCGAGACGCTCGCGTCGCTTTATGCCATTGGCGTGATCGGCGCGGTGGCCATCAACATCACGCTCTGCTCGATTCATCCGCGGCTCCGCAAAATGTGGCGGCGCGTGCCGATGTTCGCGATCGGCATCCTTCTGGCCTTTATCGAAATCACGCTCGCGTACACCAAGCCCAAGGCGCTGCTTTTCGCCAGCATCGTGATGGCGATCGGCCTGATCCTGCGGCAGATCACCCGCATGGCCAGCGCCCGACGACCCAAGCCAAGCCTGCTGCGGCAGGCGATTATCGAGCAGCTCCCGCCGGATGCGCTGGCCAAGCCAAGGTTTCTTCTGGCAACGGCGGGCTCGGCGCGCCTTGCCGGGCCGGCGCTGCGCTTCGCGCGCGACGCCAATGCCGCGCTGGTCGTCTGCTTCGTGCGCGATGTGGCGCTGTCGTACAAAGTCGAAGCCGAAGCGCGGCTCACCCTGGACAGCGACACCGCCGCACAAACGCTCTTCCGCGATTTCCTCGAGCATGGGCACCGGATGAATGTGCCGATCATTCCGATGTACGACAGCGGCACCAGCGCCGCCGAGATCATCGCCGAGACGGCGGCGATGAACGGTGTGGAAAAGATTCTCATCGGCACCAGCCGCCGCGGCTCGTTGCACCAGTTCATCAAGGGAAGTTTTCAGCAGAATCTGGAAAATCTGTTGCCTCCTGAATTGGGTGTGACGGTGATCTCGAGTGATCCGGAAGCGACGGCGCCGGTTTCCACCTCGTCGCATTAACACGCACGCGTCCGGCCCTTCCGGGCACGGCTATCACAGGTGAGTTGCTCTCCGACTTCTTCCGTAGGGTGTGCTTCAGCGCACGCGGAAACCGTTTGGCGCTCGAACCGCGTCCGCTAAAGCGCACCCGACGAAACTAGAATCGCGGTCCTCAAACGACGTCATGCTGAGGTACCCC
>DATBDZ010000318.1:0-14581 GCA_036276235.1 Humisphaera sp.
CGATTTGATCACGCGTTCGCGTGCGTCTGGACGAGTCGTCCGTGCGGCCATACATCCTCCGTGATAGATGGTTGGTTGGTCACCGAGGTTAGCCGGGCATCATACTCGCCGGCCAGCCCGCGTAGAACTTGCTGCACCCCCACGTCGTCAGGTTTCAGTCTCGGCGTTTCATTTCGGCCGTCAATTCGCTAGGATGATCCAACGATGCGACGCGTTTCCCCCCTACTGAGCATACTGCTTGTTCTGCTCCTCTGCGGCGTGGCGACCGCCTGCCCGATGTGCAAGGATTCCGTCGCCAACGGCGACGCCGCCGGCACCGGCGCGCTGCCTAACGGCTTCAACACCAGCATCATTGTCATGCTCACCGGCTTTTTGAGCGTCGTCGGCCTGGTGACGGGTGTGATCTGGAAAGGGATTAAGGGAAGCCTGTGAGAACGCCGCTCCGCGGAATGTAAAATGAAAAATGGGAGACGGCCGTGCCCGGCATTTTTCATTTTAAATTTTTCATTTTTCATTGGCGAAATTCGCCAGCATCTGCAACCCCACCTTCTGGCTCTTCTCCGGGTGAAATTGCGTGGCGACGATGTTGTCGCGCCAGATGCTGCTCACGAACGGGCGGCCATAATCGGTCGTCGTCGCGATCACATCCTGATCGTCTGGCACGACGTGATAGCCGTGAACGAAATAGACGCTGCAACCTGCGGGAAGATCGCGGAGGATCGGCGCGTGCCGACGGATGTCGATCTGGTTCCAGCCCATGTGCGGGACCTTCAGCCCCATCACCTCATCGACATCAAACCGCACGCATTTGCCTTTGAGGACGCCCAGGCCGCGATGCTCGCCGTCTTCGTAGCCGACGTCGAAAAGCATCTGCAAGCCGAGGCAAATTCCGAGGAATGGCTTGCCCCTCTCGATGTGCCGCACGATCGGCCCAGCGAGTTCCTTATCGCGCAGAGTTCGCACCGCATCCTGGAACGCGCCGACGCCGGGCAGGACGATCTTGTCCGCCTTCTCGATCTGTTCCGGCTGGCTGATGATCTGCGCGTGCGTGCCGACGTGCTCGAACGCCTTCTGAACCGAGCGCAAATTCGCCATTCCGTAGTCGATGATAGAGATGGACATGGGACCGCATTGTAGGCGGCCTCATCGCTGCCGGACAGGATTTGGGAATCTTGAAACGTATTCGGAAAAACTTGAAACGTGAAGACGTGAAACGTGACAGAAATGCGGTCTCACCGTCACGTTTCACGTCTTCACGTTTCAGTTAGCTCAATTCGCGTCCCAACGCGCTACCGCGTCAATACAACCACTTCCACTCGCCGATTCAGCGATTTATTCGTCGTGCTGCGCGGGTGGGCCTCACCCATGCCCACGACCTTAATGCGGCTGGTCGCGACGCCTTTGCTCACCAGATAATCGCGCACGGCACCGGCGCGCTTTTCTGAAAGTTCCTGATTGCTTTTCCACTTGCTGTGAACGATCGGATCACTATCCGTGTACCCTTCGATGCGCACCTGCTTGCCGGCATATTCCTTCTTCAAGGCCGCCGCAACTTTGTCGAGCGATTGCTTGGCGGGATCTTTGATCGTGATCTGACCCGGATCGAAGAATAGATCACCCGGGAGACTGACGGTGGTGGTGCCCGCTTTTGCATCGACCGTCGTCTCAAGGTTCCCCAGATCGGGCTTGGGCTGGGCCGCCTGCTTGGGCGGCGGCGCCTGATCATTCGCCATCGGTTGCGACACCGGCACAGCCGCCTGTTGCGGCGGCGCGGTCTGCACAACCTGTGGCGGCGCGCTGTTCTTGCTGTCGAGCTGCGATTGCAGCTCCTTATTCTGCTCGCGCAGCGCCTGGTTATCTTCGTAAAGTTTGTTCTGGCAACCCGTCACACCCAACGCCAGAGCCACCAGCAAAATCCCATTCCATGCCCTGATCATGCAGAGTCCTTTCATGCGGATGAATCCGTTCAGAGCAAGAATGTAGCGCAAAATAGGGCCGCGTCAAGATGAAGGGGGCGTAAAACAGCGGGTTTTTCGCACTTTTCCCCCTCCTCTGGAGTACCGGAGGAGGGGGAAAGGGCCGTCGCCAAAACCGTCACGCGTCAATGGCGTTGTCTTTCGGACTGGCGCGAAAGCGCGCGGCGCCACTGCCGGCGATCCGCGGCGCTCAGGGGCTTCGTCTCCGCCAGTGAGAATTCACGATCGACGGCGCGGTATTCGGCGTCCATCTGCTCCAACGGCTGGTCGTCGAAGCGTGAACTATTGAGGCGCCTCGTATTTCTCGATTTGCGTTTCATTGGCTCGTCAAGCTTCGTAGGGTGTGCTAAAGCACACCCTACGGAAAAGGTCCGTCGTTCTTCGTAGAAGCTCGTTCGCTCGGCCGGGCGGCGGTATCCGCGTCGCTCACGACCGCCCCCGGCTTCTCTCGCAGCATCGCCGCCTTGCTTTGTAGCTCCTGGACCGATCGCTCGAGCTTCACAGCGCGGCTGCGCTCTTTGAGGTCGCGGAATTGTCGTAGCGTGATGAGTGTTGTCCGAATCAGAATTGTGACCACTGCCCCCGCGAGGAACGCGCACAGCGCTACCAGCAGCACCGTTGATTCAAGCGTGTGTTCCGGAGCCACCCACATCTTGGCGGGGTAGCCCTGATTCTTGAAGACGAACGCCAGAACGTACAACAGCAGCAGTCCGAAGACCGTTACTTTCGTGTAAACCTTGAGCTTGAGCCAGAAGTTTCCCATGAGCGCTTTCGGAATTGGTCCCGTCGCATCTTACCAGTTGCCAAGCGAATTGCGCAGCATCTGCATGATCACGTGAAGTCCGGGCGCCATGTACGCGGCGATATCACAATAGTAGAGGATGGCGGCGGCGCTGCCGAGGCTCAGGTATGGGCCATACGGAATCTCGCGGCGGGTGCCGGTCAGCAGCAGATAAAGTGCGATCGCCAATCCAAATGCGGGAGCGAGGAAGAATGCGACGACCGACGCTCCCGCGCCCAGAGCCGCACCGACCGCGACCATCAGATCGACATCGCCCAGCCCCATCGCCTCGCGGCCAAAGCCGATCGAGCCGAGGATCCGTGTCAGCCACACGGTGAAGCCGCCGACCAGCCCGCCGAGAATCGAACCAAGCATCGCCGCAAGCCAGCGGTATTGCATCGCGCGATTCCAGGCGGATGCAACCGCCGGCACGCGCCAAACCATCACCGCGAAGAGAAATCCCAAGCCCAACGGCGGCAGGAGAAACAGAATCTCCTTGCGGATTTCGCGGCGAATCTCGGCGGGAGTCCACACGCGCATGTCCGGGTCATCTTCTTCAGGTTCCAACGACTGCTTTGACTTCGACCTTTTCTCGTTCTTCTCGCGCTCGCGCTGGCGTTCTTGTTTTTCCTTCTCGAGCTTGGCGCGATCCACCTCCAGCAGCGGCTCTCCCTCGCTGAAGCTCATTGGAAGAAAACCCAGGTGCAGGAGAAGGGCGCTGATTGCCAGCCCGATCGTCGCCCCCAGCGCCAATGCCGCCGGCATTGGCGCGGCGATCAATCCGCCGGATGTATAAGGCTGATCGTTGATTGTATGTACGACAATCGCAACAGCCGTCAGCAGCAGCGGGATCGATGCGGGAATCATGAACAGCTCGGCATCGATCAAGCTTGCCGCCAGGAGGCCGCTGATCAGCACCATGTCCATCGCGTAGATCGGCCAGTCGCGCGTGATATCCAGCGCCGGGCGAAACGCCACGGCGTGATCGCCGTGCAGGACAATCGCCTGGCATGGCCCCATGTTCCACACAAAAAACGCGAAGTAATACCCTAGAAAGAGCAGCCCAGTGATCGCCTCGACGATCGGATAGCGCGGCGAAATCTTCTCGCGGCAAAACCGGCAGCGCCCACCCAGCATCAGCCATCCGATCACCGGAAGGTTGTCATAGATCTTGAGAAGCTTGTTGCATTTAGGGCAATGCGAAGGAGGCGTGATCAGCGATTCCTTCCGCGGCAGCCGCCACACCACCACATTCAAGAAGCTCCCCACGCACGCCCCCAGCGCGAAGATGAAAACCGGAAGAGTATATTGAAGCGCGGGGGACAAGGGTCAATGAGTAGGCAGAAGGCAGAAGGCAGTAGGCAGAATGCGTCTTTTCTGTCTACTGCCTACTGCCGTCTGACTTCTTCCTCCTCAGATCATTTGAATCAGTAGTCAGAAGTCAGTAGGCAGTAGTCAGAGAAGAACAATTCTGCCTTCTGACTACTGCCTTCTGCCTGCTGCTTCACATCATTCTAGCCAAATACGGGATCGCGTCTTGTGGCGACAGATACGTTACGTCCAGCTCCGCCGACTTTACGCTGCGCCAGATCGGCTCGCGGCGAGCCAGAACTGTTTTGATTTCCTCGATGCCGCCCACGAGGCTGGTCAGATTCGGCCGCGTGGCGGCGGTGTTCGGATCCGCCTCGATTCGCTTGAGCAATTCTTCCGGCTCGCATCGCAGGTAAATCAGCTTGAGCCCCGCCTTGGCGATGGCCTGGCGATTTTCCTCGCGATCGAGCGCCCCGCCGCCGAAGCCGATGACGACTTCGGGTTGCTCGCAAACTTTGCGGACGGCTTGCGTTTCCAGATCGCGAAACGCCGGCTCGCCATCCTGCTCGAAGATTTCCTTGATGCTTTTGCCGGCCATCTCGATGACGAGTTGGTCGGTATCGACGAACTTCTGCCAAAGCCGATCCGCCAGGTGAATTCCCAGCGTCGTCTTCCCGCTGCCGCGATATCCGATCAAGCCGACACTCATGTATCTCCCTTATCGGCAAGTATATGGGGCTTGGGTCAATTGTGAATTGGGGTGGGGTGTTGTCGATTAGGTCAGATAAAAGTCGGCGTCACGCCGCTTGAATCCCGAAATCCGAAACCCGAATCTCCGAATCAAATCCGAATGACCGAATGACGAACAGGGACGAAATGTCACGCGAAGGGACGAAGTTACGAAGGGAGCACTTCGATAGAACTTCGTTGCTTCGTCTCTTCGCGTGACACGCTTGCGTTTTTCGTCATTCGGATTTCGGGGATTCGGATTTCGGATTTCCGCAGGCGCGTGACGTCCTCCATGACAAACGGCGCGCGACCCCTATAATGCGCCTTCATGCCTCGGCTCGCGAAACCTCGCCGCGCTAAACAAGGAGGAGACAGATGACGGCTCCGGCTTACAAACGTGTTCTGCTCAAGATCAGCGGCGAAGGCTTCTGCCATGAAGGGGGCTTCGGCGTTGAAGCCGCCGAGCTGGAATTGATCGCCCGCCAATGCGTGGATGTCGTCAAGATGGGCGTGCAACTGGCGATTGTCGTGGGCGGCGGCAACTTCATCCGCGGCGCGACCTTCTCCGAAACCGGCCACATCCCCCGCGCCACCGCCGACTATATGGGGATGCTCGCGACGATCCTCAACGCGCTATCGTTGCAGGAGACGATGGAAAAGATGGGCCAGCCGACCCGCGTGCAGTCGGCGATTGCGATTTACAGCGTCTGCGAGCCGTTCATCCGCCGACGCACGGTGCGGCACCTGGAAAAAGGCCGCGCCGTCATCCTCGCCGCCGGCACCGGCAATCCTTTTTTCACGACCGATACCTGTGCCGCCCTTCGCGCGACCGAGATCAACGCCGACGTCCTTCTCAAGGCGACAAAAGTGGATGGCGTCTACAGCGCCGACCCCAAAAAGGATCCGCAGGCGGTGCTCTATCAGGACGTCACCTACAAGCAGGTGTTGAATCAACAGCTTCGCGTGATGGACCTGACGGCGATCACCCTCTGCATGGAACGAAAAATCCCGCTGGTGGTTTTCAATCTCAAGACACCCGGAAATATTGCGCGGGTTCTGAGCGGGGAACGAGTGGGGACAAAGATTACGCCGTAGTGCAAATTGCCCGGGACTTTTCGGCACCGGCCGAGCCATATAACATGCTCGCTCGATGGCAAAGAAAAACACAAATGGTGGCGAAAAGCCGGGATGTAAAAAGAAGTCGAAACCCCAGTCCGAGTCATCCGAACCTCGCCGCGGCAAGGCGCCGGCGCTTGTGGAGCGGCGGGGACTGGCAAAGTCATTGACCGAGCCTTTTCACGCGCTGGCTATCGCGGCGCCGAATGGGCGGGACGATGCCGACCAATTGCTCGACGCGATGCTCGCCCAA
This sequence comes from Humisphaera sp., assembly GCA_036276235.1. Classification (GTDB taxonomy): domain Bacteria; phylum Planctomycetota; class Phycisphaerae; order Tepidisphaerales; family Tepidisphaeraceae; genus JANWHF01. The sequence goes on from DATBDZ010000318.1 coordinate 6,167, forward strand.
GGCTGGATCGGCGCTGCACGCCGCGATGTGAGCGGCGAACTGCTGGCGGGCCGCGTGCTGCGTCCGATGGGGCCGTGGGGTTTGATCGTCCAACTCGTCGGCCATCCCTGGCTCTATTTTGTCGGCGACGATTTGCAATACGCGTGGGTGCCGCAAATCGCGCGCAAGCTTGGCGTGCGCACGGCGTTGTTTGAATACAGCGGCATGACTGGCACACTCCTCGCCCGCGCCTACGAAGGCGACGCCACTCTCTTTGAATTGAATGCGGCGGATTCGTTGACCCGGATACCAGCCCGTCAGTGACACTCAAGGACGGCTTCCGCATGACGATCCAAAGCCCCACGCACGGCATCGCGTGGCTCACGACTTTTAAGGACGCGCGCAAGGCGATGGACGCGCTGGCGCGCGAGCTGGATCTTTACGTCCCGGAGTTGTGGCACACGGGCCACGGTGGAATTGCCAGTGTTGAGGGCAAGCCGCTCAAGAATGGCGATATCGCCCGGGTAGATTTGTTTGTGAAGGGTGATGCCTCGACGTTCGAGCCGACGCAGGCGGCTCACGACCTGGCGACGGCGATCAAGAGCGGCGACGCCGCCGGCGTGCGTGCGGCATTGGCGGCCGGCGCGGACGTGCGATATTTGCCCGATGACGACACCTCGCCGCTGGAACAGGCGATCTGGCTCGGCAGCCCGTACCTAGAAGGCGGCCGCTATGGAAAAGTCAGCCGCGAACAGCAATTGGATGTGATGACGGCCCTGCTCAAAGCCGGCGCGAATCCCAATGCGCCAGGCCAGAACCCGGCCATTCATAACGTGCTGCATTGGGCCGACACGGCCAACTCGAGTGATCAGTTGACGACTGTCTGCCTGCTTCGATTGCTGCTCGATCATGGTGCCGATCCGGACGCGCTGGGAACGGAGATGCTCAGCGCCGGCCAGCGTCCGCTGCATGTGTTGGTCTGGAAGCATCAGCCGCTGGCGGTCATCAAGCTGCTCGTGTCGCATGGCGCGGATGCGAAGCTGCCGAACCACGCCGGCCGCACCCCGCGCCAGCACGCCGAGGCGCGGCTGCAATACGTAAGCGGCTCTCTGGCCAAGCTGCCTCCCGCGGCCCGCGCCCCCGCCGCGGCGGGCACTGATCCAGTACTGGATCAGACATCCTCCTTCGTCCGGATGATAACCAGCGACAAGGCTCCCGAAAAAAAGCAGGTTCTCTCCGGCATGTTTGCCAACCTGCAGAAAATCAGTGCCCAGGAAAGCAGCTCTGAAGTTGAAAGACTCGAGGCCGCGATCACCTTCCTCGCCGCCGCCGAGCGCGGCGAAGCCGACGTCTCCGACATCGATCAGTTAGCCGAAGCATCATGGCAAGCGCACTTGAAGGAGCAGAAAGAACGAGAAGTGCAGAAGAGTGCCGCCCTGGGCATGCTTCTGAAGGGCCGCGAGAGCCTCCACCAAAAGCTCGCTGAACATCTGGGGAATCTGGGCGGTGGAGATGATGAGTAAATGAGGTGATGACGGAGCGGCGTACGCCGCTATCGCTCGGGCGCCGATATTCCTCGCTACCTGCGGGTCTTCCACTGTTGTGATACAATTCCGACGTGGTCAGGTCATCGGCGGATGAATCTCTACTTGATCGGATGGTGAGGGCTGTGGAGCGCGTGCGCGAGCGATTATTGCGGGCGACGGCGGCGCTCAACGCCGCGGGCGTGCCGTATGCGGTTGCGGGCGGGAACGCAGTCGCGGCCCACGTTGCCAGCGTCGATCCTGCTGCTGTCCGCAATACTCAGGATGTCGATATCCTTCTTCGCCGGGGTGATCTTGATGCCGCCGCGCGTGCACTGGAAGCGGTCGGCTTCGTTCGCCGACATGTGGCGGGGATGGACGTGTTTCTCGACGGCCCCAATGCGAAGGCGCGGGACGCCGTTCATATCGTGCTCGCCGGCGAGAAGGTGCGGCCGGAGTATTCCGAGCCTGCGCCAGATGTCAGCAACGCTCAAAACACAGATGAATTTCGCCTGCTCGCACTTGAGGCTCTGGTGCGGATGAAGCTCACATCTTTTCGTCTGAAGGATCAGGTGCACATTCAGGACATGATCGACGTGGGCCTGATCGATTCGACGTGGCTCGCAAAGCTCCCGCCGGAACTGGCTTCGAGGCTGAAGCAGGTAATCGACCTGCCGACCTAACCCGAAACCTGAAACCCGAAACTCGAAATCCGCCCGACTCCTGTCGGCGGTCCCACCTGTCCGATAATGACTATTGAGATCGAGCGAGACCATCGGATTCGGAGCAGACATGGACATCGTCATCGTCGGCGCGGGTGGGCATGGGAAAGTGGTGCTGGATATCATTCGCGCCGAGGGAAGGCATTCGCCCATTGCGTTTGTGGATGCGGATACATCCATCGCCGGCACGCGCGTTGGCGGGGTGCCGGTGATTGGGGCGATCAACATGCTGCCGAAGCTGCGGCAGCAGAAGGTGCGCGGGGCGATCGTCGCGATCGGGGATAATCGAGCGCGGCTCAGGTATGCCGCCCTTCTGGCGGAGCAGGGTTTTGAGCTGGTCAACGCAATCCATCCGGCGGCGAGCATCTCCGCCACGGCGGCGCTGGGGGTGAATCTGGTGGCGGCGCCGGGGGCAATCGTTTGCACCGATGCGCGGATTGCGGATTCGGTGATCATCAATACCGGCGCGATCGTCGATCATGAATGCCAGATCGAGGCGGGGGCGCACATCTGCCCCAGCGCCTGCCTCGGCGGACGCGTGCAGGTTGGGAGCGCGGCGTTCATCGGACTGGGTGCCAAGATTATTCAGTGCCTGAGCGTCGGCGAGCATGCAATCGTCGGCGCGGGGGCGGTCGTGATCCGGCACGTCCCGGCGCACGCAACTGTTGTCGGTGTGCCGGCGCGAGTCATTAAGATCGACGCGGCAGCGGAAGAACCGGTGCTACAAGGCTGAATGGTCGGCAAAAACCAAAGGGCGAGAATGAAGGGGACGTACCCCTTCGTGAAGGGGTGCGTCCCCTTTAATTCGGTCCGCGATGTGCCGGCGCGGGGGATCAAGATCGACGCGGGAGCGGAAGAGTTGGCGCTGCATCGCGCGTGACAACTCGGTGCGCACGCCCCGGGCTTTTCGACCGGGGTGCCATGTCCCGCGCTTACGTGGGCATGTCTTTCTTCGGAGTGTATTTTCCCTGTCCCAGGAGCCCGAACCCATGCTCACGCAAGCGTGAGGCATGGCACCCATGTCATCAGTGTGCGATGCGCACAGCAAAGTCGGGCGGAACAAGTTAGCCCGCAGATCGCTCCGATTGTTCCAGAATGAAATTGCCGCTGGTTTGGGTCGTGGGTTGTTGCTGCTGCTGTTGTTGTTGCTGCTGTCTTAGCATCTCACGTTGCCAATCCTGAAGTTTCCTTTGCACTGCCTGCCCGCCGAACAAAAAGAGGCAAAGTAGGACTGTTCCGATTAGAAACCCGACGAAGCCGGTGATGATGCCGGCCAGGGCCATGCCGCGCCCGCTGGCGCGGCCCTGCGAGGCCTGCGAGTTGGCGATGAAACCGAGGATGATCGCGGCCAGCCCCAGCAGCGACATGATCCCCAACGACGACATGCAGCAGCCGGGAAATATTGAAACGATCCCCAGGATCATCGAGGCGATCGCCAGGCCGGCAGACGGCTTGTTGGGAGGCGTTGAATAATTGACCGGCGACGGGCTTCCGGGAGGCAGTTGAGACACAATCGGCTCCTTCGTTTATCCGTGGCAGTTCCGTTTTCGTACGGTCCGCCTTGGCGGACGTCTTTCTCGCGGGCACACAAACCCCGTCCGCCAAGGCGGGCCCGAGCCGATCGCGGTGTTCATCGCCGCGCGATCATGCGGCCCAGTGTCCATGCGCTTTGCAATGCGTGATGAAACATTTGCGAGGGGCTCGGCCCGCCGCCTTGGCGTTGTTGCTGCTGTTGCTGGGCTTGATGGCGCGCCCAATTAAGGAATGTCACTCCAAATGCAAACACCGCGATTACCATCACAATCGCGATGGTGAGGTAGACGATGCCAAGGATCATTCCCGCCAGCGCCATTCCCGCGCCGCTACCGTTACCGGCGGCGATCTGCCTGCGGGCGATAAAGCCCAGGACGATCGCGAGTATCGCGGCGATCCAACAGACGAAGTGAAGCAACGGCAAACAACTGACCGGAAAGGCCGCGATTCCCAGAACCAGGGACGCGATCGCCAGACCGTTGGTCCGGGGAGCCATGCTGTAGTTAATCGGCGGTTGGGTCATTGCTCAAATCCACGAGTAACAACCAGGTTTTCTGACACCTCTAACGAATCGACGTGCTGTGTTGGGTCTCAAGGCCCGCGCCCTCTCGCGCGGCGGTAATCGCTTCGCGAACGGCATCTCGCACGCTTCGTGCGATGCCAGCGGCGTCCAGGCCGACTTCGGCCAGTTGCTGATTACGGCTGGCGTGCGCGATCAGCCGGTCGGGCATTCCAAGACGCGTCAGATTTTGCGCCGGCAGTTTGTGAGCCAGCGCGTATTCAAGGACCGCGCTGCCGAACCCGTTTTGCAAAGTGTGATCTTCGATCGTGAGCACGGCATGGCCGGGCTTGAACGACCGGGAAATCATCTCCCCATCCACCGGCTTGCAGAAACGAGCATCAATCACGGCGACATTGATCCCGTCGCCGGCCAATTCCTCGGCGGCGGCCATCGTGGCCTGCGCCAGCGCGCCGTAGACAATCAGCGTGGCGTCAGGGCCATCGCGCAATACGCGGCTGTGGCCGACCTTCCACTCCTGTGCCGCGGCGGCGCGGAGCGGCTGATCGATCGTGCGGTCGAAGTTTTCCGCCGGCACGTTGTCGCGCGGATAGCGGATGGCCGAGGGAGTTTCGAGCGAAAGCGCCAGCCGCAGCGAGCGGTTGAGTTCGGCTTCGTCGCTGGGTGCCATGAGCACGACGCCGGGCAGCGGACGGAGGAACGCCTGATCCATGAAGCCGTGATGGACGGCACCATCATCGCCGACGTAGCCGGCGCGATCCATGCAGAGCACGACGGGCTGGCGATTGAGCGCCACTTCCTGCCAGAATTGATCGAAGGCGCGTTGCGTAAATGTCGAATAGATCGCAGCAAACGGTCGCATGCCGCTCTTGCAGAGGCCGGCGGCCATGCCCATGAGATGGCTTTCGCAGATGCCGGTATCGACGAAACGATCTGGATAGACTTTTTCAAACTTGCTCAGGCCGGTGCCATCCGGCATGGCGGCGGTCATCGCGACGACGCGCGGATCACGCCCCGCCAGATCGATCATGGCATCGGCAAATGCGGTCGTCCAGGATTTGCCCGAACCTTTGTTCAACTCGACGCGGCAGCCCTCGACGCGAAAGGCCGCCGGGCTATGGAACTTGGTCGGCTCCTCGCAGCAGACGTCGTAGCCCTTGCCCTTGGTGGTGCGGACATGCAGCAGCACGGGGCCTTGCACATGCTTGATCTCGGCGAGGGTATTGATGAGGCCGGGGATATCGTGGCCATCGATCGGGCCCAAGTATTTGACGCCAAAGCTCTCAAAAACCTGGCCGGGGATGATGGCGTGCTTGATGCCGTCGCGCAGAACGTGCCATGCGCCTTCAATGGCGTGGCCAACCGGGCCGGGAAGCTCATCGACGATCCGCTTGCCGAACTTCTTCGCCTCTTCGTAGGTCTCGCTGACGCGCACGCGATCGAGATACTGCGCGAAGGCGCCTTGCGGCTTTGAGATGCTCATGCCGTTGTCATTAAGGATAATGAGCAACTGCCGCTTGAGCATGCCGGCGCCGTTGAGGCCTTCGAAGGCCATTCCGTTAACAATTGATGAATCGCCGACGACGGCGACGACATGGCTGTTTTTCTTTAGAAGCTGATCGCCCTTGGCCATTCCGACGGCGGTGCTGATGGCCGTGCCGGCGTGGCCGACAGCAAACAGATCGAACGGCGACTCCTCCGGCGAAGGAAACCCGGAAACGGAGCCCTTCTTTCTGAGCTTGGGAAACTGCCCCGCGCGGCCGGTCACCATCTTATGAGGATAGCTTTGATGGCCGACATCCCAGAGGAGCCGATCCGGCCCGGCGGGGTATGCGCCGAAGTTGTAAACGTAATGAAGAGCGAGCGTCAGCTCGACGACGCCGAGATTCGACGCCAGGTGGCCCCCGTTGGCGGATACCGCCTCGAAAATCTGCGACCGCATCTCGGTCGCCAGCTCGTCGAGCTGGGTGTGAGTCAGTTTTCGCAGGTCGGCGGGTGTCTTGATCGTCCCTAGCAGCGCCATCCGCTTTTTCTCCTAAATGATCCCCAACGGCAATGATTTGTACACTCTGCATTCCTTGCAGTCCAGACCTAACGCTCTGCGGGTCAATCGGTTGCTTCGCAAGGGGTCGAGTTCAAGTAACTATATACACTTATTGATGCGAAGCGATTCACAAAAGGTCTGAAAGGCGGCGCAGGGTTCTGGAGGAAGGATTATCGGCCCAATCCGGGCTTAATCGCCGCCTTTTCCCGATTCTGCTCTGAAAATGTCTTCGGCTCAGCCGTTGGGTTGGATCAGCGCCGCCAAGCGGCCGGTGACGCCGTTTTCGCGGCGATGGGAGAAGAATTCCTCGCTGTGCGCGAACGTGCAGCGGTCGGTGGAATCAATTTGGGCGGGTGCGATGCCGGCGTCGATCAATTGAAGGCGGATCGCCTCACGCAAATCGACGTGTCCCTTTCCATCTTCACGGCGACGGCAAGGCGCCCGATCGCCGAAGGCGTGATCAAATTCGGCGAGCACTTCCGGGCCGACTTCGAACGCCGACGCACTGATGCAGGGCCCGATGGCGGCAACGCAGCCGGCGGCGCTGGTTCCGATTCGTTGTATGGCGGCAGCAACAACATCAGCGACGACCCCGCGCCAGCCGGCATGTATCGCGGCGACCTGTTTGCCATCATCGCTGGCGATGAGGATCGGCACGCAATCGGCAACGCGAACGGAGATGACGCGGCACGGATCATCACTGACAATCGCATCGGCCTTCGCGTTTGTATCGAATGGCTCGCCGGGTTTTGTGCTCACTACGACGTTGCCGTGGACTTGATGGACGCGGCAAGGTTTCTCATGAGCGTCGAGGCCGACGGAGCGTTGCAGCATTCGGTAGTTTTCCCAGATCCGCTCGTAATCATCTTGAATCGCGCAGCCATTCGGATTACCGAGGTTCATTGAGGCGAAAGGCTCGGGGCTGATCCCGCCGAGGCGGGTGCTGAAGGCGTGGCGAACGCCGCGCTCGCGCAGAAGCGGGGAGAGGTAGACGACGATTCCGTTGGATGATTCGTGTCGTTGGAGCATTGCAGCAAAGTTTTACTTTTGACCGAGGCGAATTTAGTCTGTCCGTATGATTTCGCGACCGCGTAGGCTCGCCGTCTTTCCCGGGCAGTTTGACCCGATCACCAACGGGCATCTGGACGTCATCAAGCGCGGGGTGGCGCTCTTTGATGAGTTAATCGTCGCTGTCGGCATCAATCCTGAAAAGACGGAATTGTTCACGATCGACGAGCGGGTGGCAATGATCCGCACTCTGGTTCGCGATGTGCGCTGCGTCCATGTGGCGAAATACACGGGATTGACCGTCGATTTTGTGAAGCAATCGAAGGCAACCGCCATCTTGCGCGGCATCCGTGATGTGTCGGATCTACGCTACGAGTTTCAACTGGCGATGGCCAATCGCACCGTCGGCGGCGTGGAAACCGTATTCATCATGACCGGGGAGCAATACGCCCTGACCAGCAGCAGCCTCATTCGGCAGGTGGTAGCACTCGGTGGAGATGTGGGTCAGCTCGGGGCAGTTTTGCCGGAATTGGTGATCGAGCGGCTGCGCGAGAAGCAGAAGACCATGCCGTTGCTTCCGCCAGAGCCGGATGCCCCGTTGACGTAGACGAATTTTCAGAACGCTCTCATCGTCCTCTCATAACAAGTGCCGCTCGGCGAGCGTAAACAAATCTTCGCTTCGGAATTCCCCCAGACGATTCGAGACAAGAGGGCAAGCGTAAGTGAAGCCGGATCAATCGTTTACAACTGCGAGGCCCAGCGAGTCCGGGGGTGTGACATTTTTAGAATTTTCTTGACATTTAATGACACCCTGTTAACTTGGATACATCTTGCGGCAAAGCACTTTATAACGATGCAGACGAATATTGGTCGCAAGTTGGCGGTTTCTGAGGACAGTATCAATTAAGAGTTTTTCTATTTTGCGTTTAAGCCTCCGGTGGTGGTCGCCGGTGGTTTTACTACCCCGCCGCTGAAGATCGCGGTATCATCTGGCGCGCAGCCGAAGCTGCAAACGGCAATCCGTTCATCCATCCTATATTCGCCGGACGTTGCTGGATCGCGAGCGGCACAATTGAAAGGAGCTTC
>DATBDZ010000319.1:0-4719 GCA_036276235.1 Humisphaera sp.
CCTCATGGCGGACATGCCCCTGAAACGAACAGCGGTCGCGGCGAGTCTCTCGATCGTCGGGATCATCTTATCGATTGTCTTCTATATCTACGCGCGCAATTGGGAGCGGGCCAGCGTCGCCAATGATCTGAATGTCCGCGCCGCCGAGCGGGTCGAGGTGGTGCGCAATCAGGTGCTGCGGTCGATGGAAGTCTTGCAGGGCGTCAGCTCGCTCTTCTCGACCGATCCGCATGTCACACGCGCGGAGTTTCGCCAGTTTGTGCAGAGTGCCCTGAGTCGCCAGCCAGAGTTACATGCGTTGGCTTGGACGCCAATAGTCACATCCGATCAGCGCGCGGCGTACGAAGCTGACGCTCAGCGCGATGGCTTGGCGGATTTTCAGTTCCTCGTTCGGGGTTGGGGAGATCACCTCGTTCCCGCCCCGGCGAAAGAAGAGTTTTTTCCCGTCTACTACATCGAGCCGGAGGATCGCAACGGCTCGGCTCTGGGATTTGATCTGGGCTCCAGCCCCGCGCGGCTCAGCGCGCTGCAAGCCGCCGCCGCCCAGCGAGCGCCGGTGGCGACGGCGGCGATTCGCCTTGTGCAGGATACCTCGCAGCGTTTGGGCTTCGTCGTCTATCTGCCTGTCTTTGATGCATCGCCGTCGCCGAAGCTGACCGGATATTGCTCGGCGGTTTTTGGCGTCGAAGACCTGCTTGGCCCGGCGAGCGTCAGCCAAAGCTCGGAGTCGATGGAGCTGACGATTACGGATTTGACCGACGGCAATAAGGTGCTGCTCTTGCGCGGCGCGCCCGAGAAAACCGCAAATTTGGTCGGCTCTTCGACGATGGAAGTGGCGGGCCGACATTGGCAGGTGAGCCTGCGGCCGACGCAGAGTTTTGTTGCCGCTCATTCCCAGGGTCATTCGGCGCTGATTCTGCTCACGGGATTGGCCTTCACGCTTTTTGTCAGCGGGTATGTCGGCCGCGGTCTGCGCCAGCGGGCGGCGGTTGAGGATTGCGTCCGCGAGCGCACGATGCAATTGTCGCGCGAGGTCGCCGAGCGACGCCGCGCCGAGGAAGCGGCACGCGTCGCCGAAGCGCAGTATCGCGAGATGTTCGAGAATTCGGTCCAGGGGATTTTCCAGACGAGCCTCGATGGCCATTATCTGCGCGCCAACCTCGCGCTGGCGCGGCTCTATGGTTATGAAACCACCGCCGATCTGATCGAACGACTCGCGGATATCGCCGGCCAGCTTTATGTCCTGCCGCAGCGGCGTCACGATTTCATCGAGCAGATTCAGCGGCAGGGATTTGTTTCTGAATTCGAGTCACAAGTTCGCCGCAATGATGGGGCGATCATCTGGATTTCTGAAAGCGCCCGATCAGTGCGCGACGCTGACGGGAACACGCTTTTTTACGAAGGAATGGTCGTCGATATCTCCGCGCGCAAGCTCGCGGAAGAATCGCTTCATCGCTATCGCGGCGAGTTGGAAGCGCGCGTTCGCGATCGGACGGCGGAATTGGCGCATTCAAATGATGCGCTGCAGGTCGAGATCGAAATCCGCCAGCGCGCCGAGCAGGCCGCCGCCGCGGCCAACCAAGCCAAGAGCGATTTCCTTGCGAGCATGAGCCACGAAATCCGCACGCCGATGAATGCGATCCTCGGCTACGCGCAGCTTCTGCATCGCGATCCGTTTATCGCCGACGGACGTCGTGAAGCGGTCGAGACGATCATGCAGAGCGGTCGGCATCTGATCGATCTGATCGACGATGTGCTGGATATCTCCAAGATCGAGGCCGGCCGCGCTGAGCTGCGGACTTGCGATATCGATCTTCGCGCGCTGGCTGTCGGCGTCGCGTCTATGTTCCGCCAGAAGTGCGAGCAAAAGGGAATCGCGCTGAAGCTCGAATGCCTGGCGGACCTGCCCAACCGCGTGCGCGGCGACGAGCGCAAGCTCCGGCAGGTCCTGATCAATCTCGTCGGCAATGCCGTCAAATTCACGCGCGATGGACAGGTTCGATTGAAGATCGCCCCCGGTGAAGGCACTTCCGCGGGGACAAGAAATTTCCGCTTTGAGATTTGCGATACGGGCGACGGCATTTCCGCCGACGAGCAACAGCAGATTTTCGAGCCATTTCAACAAGGCCCCGCCGGCCTGCGGTGCGGCGGAACTGGCCTTGGCCTCTCGATCACCAAACGCCTTATCGAATTGATGGGCGGCGAGCTTAAGCTCGAATCGGTACTGACCAAAGGCTCCCGGTTTTATTTCTCGGTCCCGTTTGCGCAGACGAGCGCCTCGGCGAGCCAGTCGCCGCGCCGGCTTGCTTCGCTGATTGAGCACGCGCCCAAAGTTCGCACGCTGGTCGTGGATGACGTGCATGAGAATCGCCAGGTTCTGGCCCTCATGCTCAAGGAACTCGGCTGCGAAGTGAGCACCGCGACCGGCGGCCTCGAAGCGCTGTCGCTGCTGGACTCGACGACATTCGATGTGATTTTCCTCGACATCCTGATGCCCGGCCCGGATGGCGTTCAGATTGCGCGGCAGATCCGCCAGCGCCTGGCGCATCGCGTTCGTCTGGTGGCAACATCCGCGTCCGTGCTGGTTCATGAACGGGAACGATTCTTCGCCGCCGGATTCGATGACATCCTGGCCAAGCCGGTGCAATTCGAGCGGCTGTTGGAATTCGTCCTGCCTGCCGGTGAGCAGTTCGCCGATGCTCACGAGCAGGAATCTTCACCCGATGATGCCGCCGATCTATCACACGAGCTGGCGGCACTGCCGCCGGAGCTTCGCGAGCAGATTATCGCGGCGGCGGAGCTTTACAGCGTGACCGAGCTTCGCCGGCACATTGACGTGATCCAGAAAATTGTCCCCGCTACGAGCGTTTTGGTTTCCCGGTTGCGCCGCAGCGTGCGCGATTACGACATGAGCGGCGTGGTTGAATTGATCGGCGCCGGCACTCGTCCCTGGGCGGTTTCGCACCCGCTTGTTTGAAGTTTAACCATGAAACAGGTGGCCATGAGCGATCCGTTGACTGGGGCAAAGGTGTTGATCGTTGACGATGCTCCAGAAAATCTGGACGTGTTGGCCAAATTGATTGAGCCGCATGGTTGCAGCGTTTTGGCCGCGCCGGGGGGAGAAGTTGCGTTGCGCATCGCCGCCAAGGCTGCGCCTGATCTGGTGCTGCTCGATGTAATGATGCCGGAGCTGGGAGGCTTCGAAACATGCCGCCGGCTCAAAGCCGAGGCGGCAACCGCCGACTGCCCGGTGCTCTTCATCAGCGCCAGCAACGACATTCAAAACCTCATCGAGGGCTTCGCCGCCGGCGGCGTCGACTACATCACCAAGCCGTTCCAGGCTGAAGAAGTTCTCGCTCGAGTTCGCACGCATCTGAGCATTAGCCGGCTCAATCGCGAGCTGCGCGAAAAGAACGATGAGCTGGTGAAGGCGAACGATCGGCTGAAGGAAGAAATGCGCCGGCGGACGCACGCCGAGGATGCGCTGCAGGCGGCGGGGGAGCAGCTTTCGAGCCTCAGCGATCGCGAAGCCGAGCGATGGGGGATTGCCGGCCTGGTCGGCCGTAGCCGCACGATCACGCCGATCATCGATGAAATCCGCCGATTGCAGAATTTCGGATCGGTCAACGTGCTGGTCACTGGAGAGAGCGGCACCGGCAAGGAGCTTGTCGCCCGCGCGCTGCATTTCGGCAGCACGCGCGCGAAGGGGCCGTTCATTCCGGTCAATTGCGTCGCGATTCCCGAAGATCTGGCCGAGTCGATGCTTTTCGGCCATGTGCGCGGCGCATTCACCGGCGCGACCGTCGATCGCAAAGGGTATTTTGAGATGGCCCACGGCGGCACGCTGTTCCTCGACGAGATCGGCGACATGCCGATCTCGCTGCAGGCCAAGCTCCTGCGCGTGCTCGAGGACGGGCGCGTGACGCCGCTGGGGAGCTCGCGCGAGCGGCAGGTGAACGTTCGCATCGTCGCGGCGACCAACGTCGATCTGCAGATGCAGATCGAAACCGGCGCGTTTCGGCAGGATCTCTACTTCCGGCTCGCGCAATACACAGTGTTCGTGCCGCCGCTGCGGGAGCGCAAGGAAGACATCTGTTTGCTGGCGCAACATTTCCTCAAGCTGTTTGCGGCGGAAATGGGGATGCCGACGCCGATGCTCGACAACGCCGCCCAGCGCGTGCTCGAAGGGTATCCGTTCCCGGGAAACGTTCGCGAACTGAAAAACGTGATCGAGCGGTCGCTGATCGAGAGCGGCGGCCTGCCGGTGCATCCGGAGCACCTGCACTTGGGGCATGGCTCGCGCCAGCCCGCCGCGATCAAACCGGCGCGGCAGGCAGCCGAACTGGCATCGAATGCGGCGGATCTACCGCTCAACCTTGAAGCGGCCGAGAACCTGCTGATTCGCCGCGCGCTCTCAGAGACCGGCGGCAACATCGCCGAGGCGGCGCGCCGCCTGGGGATCAACCGCGCAAGGATTTACCGAAAGCTCGGAGAACTGAACATGGCCACGCCGGCGCTCAGTGGGTCAGAACCTTAATGAGAGAATTGTTCTGTCCCTCTTGTCTGCGAACACCACGGGCATGCTGTCGCAAGCCCATGCCAACCGGATTGATCGCGGGTGCCATGTCCCACGCTTGCGTGGGCATGTCTTTCTTCCGATCGCTATTTCCCTGCGCAGGCGTCCCAAACACATGCTCACGCAAGCGTGAGGCATGGCAC